>JBBSKG010000039.1:0-21309 GCA_038256565.1 Acidimicrobiales bacterium
AGATCGTCTAGTACCGAAACGTTCCCACCTGCCATTGCCGTCCCCTCGCGCAACAACCGTTCAACCTGGTTTGCAACATCTCTATACCGAGTGAGGCGACTTCCATCAACATCTAGATAGCAGGAAGTTACCGGCGTACCCTCGCCCTTAAAGGCAGCTAGAACACGCAGGTCGTCTTTGGTTATGGCTGTCACTGACCCTCCTCATCGAGATCGGGAGATGCTACGGAACTGGCAGGAAAAATACCTGGGGTTTCTACAAGAGCTTCGGCTGCATCAAGAAACGCTCGCGTCGCCGCAATCAATGAACGTGCGGCAGCGTGTAAGTGGGCAGCCGCCGCCGCAACCGATTCACCTCGAGCATCTTGCTGACTTGGTTCAGCCACCAACGCCGACTTCTTCGCAGCGTCGCTTCAACTCATCAAGCGCTGTTGTCACAATCTTGGACTCGGCCCGACGTTTGACGAAACCCGGCAATGGAACGGCCAGTTCAATAGCAAGCTGATACGTAACATCGGTGCTGCCTGGCTCATTGGCAGAGTTTTCAAGCCTATATTCACCATCTAGTCGGCGAACAATATCGCCCGACTTCAGAGTCCAGGTGAGTTGCATAGGGGCCTGGCCGTAGTCGTAACAAAGTATGTAGTGGGCACTATGGCCCATCGCTGCAGCCTCAAACGAGACCTGCACACCACGGCCCTGCTCGTCGCGTTCGATGACCTCTGCCCTTTTCACATCAACAGCCCAAGTTGGGTAGTGCTCGAAGTCAACAACGACAGCAAAGCAAGCCTCAGGCGTTGCCGAGATAGTCACTCGTTCCGTTGCCTGCTCGATCATCACCATCTCCGTTCTTAAGGCCGTTTGAGACCTGCACCTGCATTCTGACATGGCATGAGGCATCAAGGGAGAAGTCACACACAAAATTATCTACCGCCACACCTCGCAAGAGGTGGCTCTTGCAGCGGCATAAAGCCGTTTCGATCAGCCTGCGAGTAGATTTCATATCTTTTTGATGACGATATGGCTCTTTTCGATGACGATATGGCTCTGCAATGGAAAACAGAAGATAAACAGGTAATAGATAACTGATGCAGGACAAAGGGGGGATTATGGGTGATCTTCTGTCGGAAGGTTTTGTGGAGGATACCCACAAGCGAGCATTGCAGGAAGTGACGGTCGCAGCTGGTTCGCTGCTCGATCCTTCTACGTTGGCCAAGCTCACAGTGAACCATCTTCGTGAGTTGACTCAGGCTGACGGTACTGCGCTCTATTGGTGGGACGAGAACGAGGAACTCCTCCTTCCGTTGGCCTATCTTGATCCACTGGGCCAAAACCCACACCCGGTATTCCATGCTGGCCAAGGGGTGACCGGGGCTGCTTTTGCAACCGGGAAAGCCGTCATTGCCAATGACTATTTACATGATGTGGCCTTCCCTGCGGCTTGGGCAATTGGAGATGAAGACATTCGAGCTATTGCCGCGGTGCCGCTAATGGTCGACGGGACCCCACAAGGGGTGCTGGTCCTGATTCAGCACCACGAGGAAGATCTGACCAAGGACCAGCTCAACCTGATGGAGATCGTAGGGGCCCAAGTTGCCCCCGCATTGGATGGCATGCGTTTGTTGGCGCATGCCAAGTTTTGTCAGGCGCAGGCCGAGGAATTGGCTGCTTTGATGCGTGATGGGGTGAGTTCGACAGACCTCATGGCATTGCTCCGGCAAATCTCGATGGTCTCTTGTCGTCTTTTGGGGGCGGACTTCACCGGTGTGGCGATGCCGGGCGATCACCAACACTCCTGGCAGAGCGTTTACGGAAATCGCAGTGAGGTATGGGCCAAAAGCACGTACGAAGAGCACATCGGGTTGTTCATCTCAACACGGTCACAAGGTGAGCCGTTTGTTTTAACGCACGCCGATGCCGATCCAGATGACTTGCTCGCAACAACGCCTCTTACTGTGGCCGAAGGATTGCGCATGGTCCTCATAATTCCGTTGAAAGGTGATGACGGGGTCTTGGTCGGTGGGCTGATGTTGGGCTGGCGGTTCAAGTTCGCCCCGACCGAGAAGTCCCTGGAGATGGCTGGCACTCTCGGAGGGTGTGCGACTGCGTTGCTCGTGAAGGCCCGCACAACCGCTCTTTTGTATGAGCGTGAACACATGCTGCAACTCCAGGCTTTTCATGATCCCTTGACCGGCTTGGCGAACCGTCGCTTGTTTTTTGAACAGCTGACACAACAGATCGAGGTGACGCCAAGCCATGTCGACGGCGAATGCGCCATGGCGGTTGCCTTGCTCGATGTTGTTGGGCTTCGCCAACTCACAGCTCGTCATGGCCATATGGCAGGAGACGGCCTGGTGATGCAGATCGGACAGCGCCTTCAGAGCACGCTGGAAGACAGTGAGGGGGTCGGTCGGGACCTCGTGGCTCAGATGACCGACGACACTTTTGCAGTATTCCTGGCGGCCTGTCCCAATGAACCGATTACGAAAACCCTCGAGCGCCGGCTGTTGCAGGCTTTCAACCTGCCATTTCTCTTTGAAGGTCAACCGCTCACCATCAAGGCTCGTCTCGGAGCAGCATTGATTCCGAGAAACAGCATGGATGCCCAGGACATCCTTCGCTGTGCGGACATGGCGTTGACGGTGGCTCACAGGACCAATCAGCCGCTGGTGATGTACAACATGGAACAACAGCGTGCCGATCAGCGTCGTCAAATCTTGGCAGCAGACCTTCGCCGAGCCCTGCCTGCAGGTGAGCTCACTATGGATTTCCAGCCCATTGTCGATGCCACCGATGGCAGGTTGCTCCAAGCGGAGGCCCTGGCACGTTGGCAACACCCCGAGTATGGACAAATCCCGCCTGAGATGTTCATCGCACTCGCTGAGGAATCGGGTCT
The DNA here is from genome assembly GCA_038256565.1 of Acidimicrobiales bacterium. Taxonomy (GTDB): domain Bacteria; phylum Actinomycetota; class Acidimicrobiia; order Acidimicrobiales; family CADCSY01; genus JACOTK01. The sequence continues at coordinate 2,896 of JBBSKG010000039.1, forward strand.
CATGCCATCCCTGACCGAGTGGGCGCTGAACACCGCCTTGACCGAATGTCGACTCTGGCAGCGGACCAAACCCGGCGTCGGGGTGGCCGTCAATCTGTCTTCCAGCGACTTGCAGTCGGCGGCATTTCCCAGTCTTTTGGCCGACATGCTGGCTGAGCACAACTTTCCCGCTTCATTGTTGTGCCTGGAGATGACAGAGACAACATTGATGACCGACGTCGACACAACGCTCGAAGTGCTGAGTAGGCTCTCCTCAACAGAAGTCGGTTTCGCCATTGACGACTTCGGCACGGGATACAGCTCACTTTCCTACTTGCGTCGACTACCCGTAGGGATTGTCAAGATCGACAATTCTTTCGTCACCAAGATGCTTGATGACATTGAGGACACGGCGATTGTGGCCATGATTGTTGCGCTGGCACGAACGCTGGGACTCAGTACTGTTGCCGAAGGCGTGGAAGAGGAGGGAACCGGTGCCCGTCTTGTTGAGTTCGGGGTCGATTGTCTGCAGGGCTATGGCATTGCCAGACCCATGACCGCGTCGAACTTGCAAGCTTGGATACCCGTGAGCGTGGGCTGACCGGGATCAGCCAATCTTGATCAGCGTATCGGACGACCATGCTGCGCCCCTCAACGGCGATCAAATCAGAAATAAAAAAAATGCGCCCCTGGAACACTTAGAGCCGTCGATAGCCTTTTCTCGGTGAGCAAAGTCGCGTTACGACTCGTCGGCGGATGTTCGCTCCTCGGAAATACCTCTTGTCTCCAATAGGCTCGCTAGCCATGAAGGCCACGCGCAGTTTCTCCGTCAGACCCCGACTGCCCCAATCATTGGCTCCTCTCGATGATTTAGCCATGAACCTTCGCTGGTCATGGGACAAACCCACTCGCGATCTTTTTCGCTTGATCGACCCAAGCGTCTGGGAAGAGGGCCACCATGACCCCGTTGGCATGCTTGGCTCAGTCAGTTACGAGCGACTGCTCGAAATGGAATCAGACACTGGTTTCATGACACTTCTAGCCGAAACTCATGGGGCACTACAACACTCGCTCGAACACGACCGCTGGTTCCAAACACGAGGACCGAGTCCCCTGCGACAGGTCGCCTACTTCTCGCCTGAGTTCGGCATCGCCGAAGCCTTGCCGCAATATTCAGGAGGCCTAGGTGTGCTTGCGGGCGATCACCTAAAAGCTGCGTCTGACCTAGGTGTTCCCCTTGTTGGCGTTGGACTCTTCTACCGTCATGGCTACTTTCGCCAATCGCTCAACACCGAGGGTTGGCAACAAGAGCGCTACCCCGCTCTTGACCCTTTCGCAATGGCAATTCATCCACTAGACAGCGTTCGCATTGAGGTGGACCTCTCGGGAACTCCACTGCACGCTCGCGTATGGCGAGCTGATATAGGTCGCATTCGCCTGTACCTCTTAGATAGCGATGTTGACGAGAACCACCCCGACCAGCGAATCGTCACCAACCGCCTCTATGGAGGTGACACCGAACATCGGTTGCGCCAAGAAATATTGCTTGGCATTGGTGGCATTCGTGCCTTAGAAGCCGTCGGCGAGACCCCACAGATTTTTCACACCAACGAAGGCCACGCTGGTTTTCTCGGCTTAGAGCGCATTCGACGTTTTATACAAGACCATTCTCTTAGCTTTCCCGAAGCCCTTGAAGCCGTACGAGCAGCAAGTATTTTCACAACGCATACCCCCGTTCCCGCTGGCATCGACCGATTCCCTCGCTCTCTCATGGAGCGTTACTTCACAAACTTTGCATCTTCTTGTGGCATCAGTTTCGATGACCTCTGGGCTCTTGGCTCTCGTCCCGACAACGACGAAGAAGCCGATGAATCCTTCAACATGGCATTCATGGGGCTACACCTAGCAAGTCGTTCAAACGGCGTTTCAAAACTTCATGGAGAAGTAAGCCGTTCAATGTTTGCGCCTCTATGGCCTTCTGTGCCCGAAGAAGAAGTCCCTATCGGCTCGATCACCAACGGCGTGCATGCTGCGACCTGGGTGTTTCCAGAAATGAGTGACCTTCTAGATCGCACGCTCGCCGACGGTTGGGGCCAAGACAACTATGGCGAATGGGCACGCCTTTCCAACGTTGATAATCAAGAGTTGTGGCAAGTGCGAGAACAAGGTCGAAATCGACTAATCGATTTTGCACGCGGCCATCTACGTGCATCGCTTGAAACCAGGGGTGCAAGCCATTCAGACACACGTTGGTGTGACGAAGCGCTCGACCCCCATGCACTAACCATATGTTTCGCCCGTCGCTTTGCTACCTATAAGCGAGCGAACCTGTTGTTATCGCAACCCGAACGTCTTCGTGGGCTGCTGTGTTCAACCGAACGTCCGGTGCAATTTATCTTTGCAGGCAAGGCGCACCCTGCCGATAATCTTGGAAAAGAAATGATCCGACAGATAGTTATGTTTTCTGCAGACCCTGACATTCGGTCCAGGTTCGTCTTCCTTGATGACTACGACATCTCACTCGCTCGCATGCTCTACCAAGGTGCCGACGTTTGGCTTAACAACCCGCGTCGTCCGCTTGAAGCGTGCGGGACGAGTGGCATGAAGGCTGCGCTCAATGGAGGGTTGAACTGCTCAGTTCTAGATGGTTGGTGGGATGAATGCTTCGACGGCAAAAATGGATGGGCCATCTCATCGGTTGAAGATGTGGAAGACCTCGGCAAGCGTGACCAAATCGAGGCCGACAGCCTCTTCGCCATTCTCGAACAACAAGTAGTGCCGCTCTTTTACGATCGCGGTGACACCCAGGTTCCACACGAATGGGTGCAGCGAGTGAAGTCATCGCTGTGTTCACTTGGCCCATTCGTAACGGCGGGGCGCATGGTGCAGGACTATGTACAAGATCTATATGAACCCACCGCAACAAATGCCGACGCTATATCCAACTCAAACTTCGCCCCCGCTCGCGAACTTTCCGCATGGAAACAACGTGTTAGTGCCGTTTGGGAAAACGTCAACATCGATTCGGTTGAATCAACGCCAGCCAATGAACTGGGTCAAACGGCCACCGTTAACGTTGTAGTGGCACTCGGTGAACTTACCGGTGCCGACATTGCAGTTCAGCTTCTGCATGGACCAGTTGGACAACACGATGAAATAGCCGAGGTCTTCACAATCAACATGTCAGAAGTTGGATCAACCTCTGACATGCATCTCTCGTACCAAGGCTCATTCACCTGCACCCAGGCTGGGCGCTACGGATTCACCGTACGAGTCGTGCCCGCTCACCCAAACCTTGTCACGCCGGTCGAAATGGGTCTCATCGTCTGGGGGTAAGGACCAGTGAATTAGCCTTGGCGGACAAGGTTTACCTTCGGCTTAGCGGCCAGTAAATGTGGCCTTGCCTGGACCCGATTCAAGAAATGTGCTCACACCAATACGACTATCTTCGGTGGTGAATACCTTCTCAAACAGTTCCTGTTCACGATCAAGGCCCCAAGCCAGGGTTGTTTCGGTGCCCTCATCAATAGCAGCCTTAGCCATTCCTTGAGCCGCAACGGCACCTTTGGCAAGCTCTGCCGCTTTTGCCAATGCTCGATCGAATACTTCGCCAGTAGGAACAAGCTCATCAACAAGGCCGATGCGCAAAGCTTCTTCAGCCTTGACCTGACGTCCTGAACAAATAATTTCCTTTGCCCGCGCTGCGCCTATCAGACGTGGCAACCTCTGCGTTCCGCCACCTCCTGGAATAATCCCAAGCAAAATCTCGGGCTGACCGAGACGCGCATTATCTGCACAGATGCGCCAATCACATGCGAGGGCAAGTTCACAGCCACCACCGAGTGCAACGCCAGTAATAGCGGCAATCGTGAAACGGGGAATAGCAGCAACCGCCCCCAAGGCATCTCGAAAAAGACCACCAATATGGCGGGCCTCATCAGGGCCGCTGAACTCAGCAATATCAGCCCCCGCCGCAAACACCCGCTCGCCGCCAGTCACCACCACTGCACCTGGAGGGTCAGCAATCAGTTCGTCAGCAACGTGTCGAAGTTGTTCAAGCAGCGCCATCGAAAGTGCGTTGACCTTTGGACGATCGAGTCGCACAACGGCAACGCCATCATCACGTCGCTCAAGATCAACAAACTGATCGTCTTTAGATTCTTCAGGGTTACTCGCTGTATCGGCCATAGGGGCACCCTAGAGCCGCACAACTAAAGGCTCAAAGTGCAAGGACCTAAGAGAAAAGAGAGCCTTATCCTCGTGAGCGAGGTGGACCTGAGCGTCTGGACTGACCATTATCTGTTCGCGGCCCACCGCCTTCGCCAGATGAGCGACCTGAGGATGGACGACCGCTGGATGATCCGCCAGATGGACGACCGCTGGATGATCCGCCAGATGGACGACCGCTGGATGATCCGCCAGATGGACGACCCGAGGATGGACGGCCACCAAATGAAGAACGCTCATCGCCTGATCCGCCGGATGAGCGACCTGAGGATGGACGACCGCTGGATGGTTTGCCGCCAGGACGACCGCCTCCGCCGGATGGACGACCGCCGGATGGACGACCGCCATATGACGAACGCCCGCCTCCGCCTGATCGACGTGGGCGTTCCTCTTGTTGATATTCGACTGCGCGTTGTTCTAGTGGCGCAAGGAAGGAATCCTCAGGTTTATCGACCCCAGAAGGCAGACCTAAACGACGCTGCAAGCGGACAATTTCGCGACGTTGTTCTTCAACAACTAGCGAAACGACCATGCCATCTGAACCCGCACGACCGGTACGACCAGATCGGTGGAGATAATCCTTCTCATCAGCTGGTGGGTCGAAATGCACCACACAACTCACGTCATCGACGTGGATGCCTCGCGCTGCAACATCGGTCGCAACCAATGCCTGTGCCCGTCCGGCCGAAAAAGATGCCAACGCTCGCTCGCGCTGAGCCTGGCTGCGATCTCCATGAAACGTGACAGCCTTTACTCCCACACGCTCAAGGAGTCCGGCTACTCGATCGGCACCGCGCTTGGTGCGACAAAACACAATCGTGGAACCATGACGACCAACCAGGTGAGCCGTTATGCCTACGCGAGCATCTCGCGGTGCCTTCCAAAACAGATGCTCGACAGCGCCCTTCTCTTCTTCAGGAACAACAAGCTCATGACGAACTGGGTTGTTTTGATAGTGGCGAATCAGCACATCAACAGCCCCATCGAGAGTCGCCGAGAAAAGCAGGGTTTGACGATCAGGCTTCACCGCATCAAGCATCTGGCGCACCTCAGGTAAAAAGCCCATATCAGCCATGCGGTCAGCCTCATCAAGGACCACAATTTCGACATCGTCAAGCTGCACAGCACCTCGGCGTATCAAGTCACCAAGACGGCCCGGACAAGCAACGATTATGTCGGTACCACGGCGCATTGCATTTAGCTGCGGTCCGAAACCAACCCCGCCATAGAACGCTTCAATGGTGCGCTTACGAGCCCTGGCTAATGGCATAAGACCACGCTGAATCTGCGATGCCAACTCACGTGTGGGCACCAGAATGAGGGCCTTGGGCCGATGTGGTCGAGCCTTTCCGACCCGAGTTACCAGCGGGATGCCAAAGGCCATCGTCTTGCCAGAACCAGTCGGCGCACGGCCGCATACATCGCGGCCAGCAAGTGCGTCAGGGATTGCCTTCTCTTGGATAGGGAAGGGTTGTTCAATGCCCGCCTTAGATAAACAAGCAAGCAGCTCGGTAGGTACGCCGAGATCGGTAAACGTCGTCATGAAAGTAGTACTCCTGCGCGCGCCCAGTAAGACACACTTTTTTAGGGGTAGCGACCAACCCGTTGTGGATCTTTCCTTAGAACGTGATCGAAACCACTCGCTGCGTCGCATGCAACAGGAAAGTTGGCCGCACACGAAGGCAGTCCCTCCACAACGGCTCGCCAGCTCAAACCGGCGCTCACCTGGTGCGCCGCCGAAGAGGCGGTATAACCAGGAGACGTGCTCATACTAACAGGGCTTTAGCATTTATCCTCTGTTGGCTCCTAAATATTAGGCCTCACTGGTCAAGGTCATAATAATCTCGTCCGCTGCGCTGTATGGGTCAACGCGACGTTTAACCACGTCATCATGCAGACGATCAAAATCTGAGCCCGAAGTCAGAGCTAACGCTTTTTCTTCCAACCGATACAAGACAATCGAGCGCAACTCATCTCGTAACCGTTTCTCGCGCCGAGCCGCCAACTCACTCGTTGCCTCAAGATATGCACGGTGCTCGCCAATCGCCTTCCATAAATCATCGACTCCTTTTGAATGCACCGCAACTGTGTCGATGATCGGGGGGTGCCATTCGCCGAGATTGCTCAGTTCCAACATCAACTCAAGATCACGGCGAGTCTCGGCTGCGCCTGGCCGGTCAGCTTTGTTGATCACAAATAGATCAGCGATCTCCATGAGGCCCGCCTTGTTGGCTTGCACTGCATCGCCCCAACCGGGGTTAACAACCACAACGGTTGAATCAGCCGAACCAGCGATCTCAACTTCAACTTGTCCGACACCAACAGTCTCGACCAAAACCCACGGTTTGGCAGCAGCATCAAGCACCCGGATCGCCTGGGGAGTCGCCAAAGACAGCCCGCCAAGATGACCACGGGTGGCCATTGAACGAATGAATACCCCAGAGTCAAGCGCATGATCTTGCATGCGAACACGATCGCCCAAAATAGCCCCACCAGAAAATGGTGAAGACGGGTCGATAGCCAACACAGCCACTTCTTCACCGGCGGCTCTAATCTCAGCGATGACCGCATTCGTAAGCGTTGACTTGCCCGCTCCAGGCGCACCGGTAATTCCCACCGTGTAGGCAGAGCCCCCATGCATGAATGCCAGCCGCCCCACCTCACGTGCAGCAACGCCACCTTCTTCTACAAGCGACAATGCACGCGCAAGAGCTGCGCGATCACCATGACGGGCAGCCTCTACAAGTTGTTGTGGGTCACGGCCGCGCAAGTAATTTTCCCCTTCAAAATCTAAGAGCCCCAGCCGATAGGTGGGGCTCCATTAAATACAGGCCCTGTTTTACCAGGTGAAGACTGGTAAAACGAGTGGTGTTGTCCACACAGGGTTCACACATCCGCTGAACCTCTAAGAGCCTATTTCTCCCAGTGCTGCCGTGGAGACTTCCACCACTTCGGTGACACCTTCAACGCGGTCACGCAGGATGCGCTCAACCCCGGCCTTAAGAGTTTGCGCAGAAGAAGCACACCCCACGCATGCACCCACCAGCTCTACAGTCACGACACCTGTTTCTTCATTAACATCGTGCAGCACAATGTCGCCGCCGTCGGCCTGTAGGGCTGGGCGCATCACATCAATGGTCTGAAGAACTTTGTCTCTCATGGCGCTTCTCTCATCTATGACAATAAGGACACTGCATGCATTGCTTCTATTGTCGCCGTCTTATTCATAAAGAACAACACTCGTAACCACTCAAAACCTTCCCACAGCCTTTCACAAGCACCATCTACCCTAGGATTAAGGACCAGTGAGAAAACTACTTGAGTGCTTACATGTTTAGCCTTTGTGGTGTATTCACTTTCGGCCTTCGGCCGCGTAAGCAGTTTTGTCTCGGGTCCTAAGCACCGCTAATCGGCGACGCTATTCATAAAGGAGTATGTTCATGATCCGTTTCTTACGGTCAAGTCTGTGCGTAATAGGCAGCGTCTCGGCAATATTGGCCTTGAGTGCCTGCGGTTCGGATCAAGACCCCACTTTTGACATCAAGGCTTCAACTACCACGAAGCCTGCTGATGGCGTTTCCACATCAACCACATTGGACCCCAACCTCAAGGTCTTCATCATCACCGTGACAGGAAATAAGGTCGATGGCGGTGTCCAAGAGAGCGAAGTTCAGCTAGGCGACAAGGTCCGATTCGAGATCACCAGCGACACCACCAACGAGGTGCACGTGCATGGTTATGACCTCACCGGGAAACTAGAAGCTGGGGCAAAGACATTCGTTGAATTTATTACCGACAAGCCCGGAATCTGGGAGATCGAACTTCATGAAGGCAAAGTGCCACTAGCCATGTTGAAGGTAACTGGCTGATGTCACTGGGAGCCATCTTGGCTCATGGTGTGGGTGGGCGCACCGACCTTCCGCTTCCAATTTGGCTCTTCGCATATGGCGCAGGGTCTGCACTGGTTATCTCGTTTGTAACGCTGCACATCCTCTGGAGAAAACCTCGCCTCGACTCAGATGCTCTTGGTTCGCCTGGTCCATCATTTCTAGAACGGGCTAGTAAACCAGCAGCCTTCATCACCCGTCTATTTGGGCTAGTCATGTTTGGGGTCGTTATTGGCGCAGCTTGGTTTGGCGACCAGAGTGCTGCGGCAAACATTTCGCCCATAGTCGTTTATGTCCTGTTCTGGGTGGGCCTACAAATCGCATCTCTTGTGTTTGGAAACCTCTGGTCGCTCCTCAGCCCTTGGAACACATTGGCCCTTGGCATAGAACAACTTAGAGATTCAGCGGATAGGTCACCTTGTGCGAACAATGCGACTCGTTTCACCAGTCTTCGCCTGGCGAAACACCGCCTGTATCCAATGGAGCCCCACCTATCCGCTGGGGCTCTTAGAGGTTCAGCGGATACCAGAGCCGCCGACAAACCAGCCACACACTGGCCAGCAACAATCGGTATCGCTGGTTTTGTATGGCTTGAACTCTGTTATCACGACCCATCTTCACCACGAGTGCTAGCTCTTGCGATATCTCTTTACGCCATTGCCATGGCATTTGTAGTAATCAGATTCGGAAGAGAACGACTCAATACCGCTGATGCTTTTGCTGCTTGGTTTGAATTCCTTGCCACGATGGCCCCCGTCTTTCGTAGCGAGAATGGAGAACTGCGACTCAGGTGGCCCTTTGCTGGCCTAGCCGCCATGAAGACCAGGCCGGGGTCGGTGGCGCTAGTAATGGTGGTGCTTGGCTCGACTGCTTTCGACGGGCTTTCGCGTTCAACTTGGTGGCGCAACACAACGGTTAAGTATCTCGGCTGGGAAGCAACCGTGGTCGCAACCATTGGACTGTTTTGGACCATCGTGATCATGTACGCCATCTACGTCGGGGCAATGACGACAGCGGAACAAATCAGCAAAACCGAGAGGCGAGACCTTGTCGCTGCCTTTCTTTCTTCATTGGTTCCAATTGCACTCGCCTATGCGGTCGGCCATTACTTCAGCCTTTTTATCTTTGAGGGTCAACAAGCGCTTGCTCTTGCTTCAGACCCCTTTGGCCGGGGATGGAACTTATTTGGGACTATCGACTGGTCGGTCAACTACCGGATGATCTCAACCGACATGATTGCCTGGGTGCAGATGATTGCAATCGTGACTGGCCATGTGGTTGGTGTCGTCGTCGCCCATGATCGAGCCGTGTCAATTTTCAAAATCAAGGTAGCAACCAAAAGTCAGATCCCCCTTCTCGTCGTGATGGTTTCCTACACGGTTGGCGGTCTAACTCTCTTGCTGGGAGCCTGAGGCCCAGATGTTTCTGATACTCGCTCATCAAGGCGGTTGGGACGAAATAATCTATATCGTCATTCCAATAATTGTCTTTGGTTATCTATTGAAGATGGCCAAGAAACGAGCCCAGGCTGAGGCAGAAGAAGAGGCCCTGGCTGGAAACGGCTTGCCAGAAGACTTGCCAGTAGACCCAGAATTGCCGACGTAACAACAGTGGCCCGCATTCTCTGTCGTTTCCCCTACGACGATGATCTCGCTGATCGTTGGGTGACTCCAAGAAACGACTTGGTAGCGGAACGGCTGCTTTCACATGAGCCACTTGAAAACTCGAACCCAAACGCAGCAACATGGACTTTTGAAGCAATACACGGCCCCATAAAGCGTTATCGACGAACAGTCGTCACCTCTGTCGAACACATAACGGTGACGACCGACTACACGCTGGGGGTCCCCTTCTTCGGCTGGCTAGCCGCTCTGCCCATTCGCCGGACTTTGTCCCGCCTGCCTGTTACAGGAGGCGGCGATGCTCGCCAACCTCGATGGGCACCACCCGAACGCCTCGACCATCGAGGGGCGGCAATCCTCGGAACCCTTGCAGCGGCAACGCTCATGACCGGTTATCTCGGAACGCTAATGACACAAACCATCACATTCATTGCAGATGACTTCGGTCTTGACACCACACACAAACAAACCCAAGTCCTCGCCTTCTTACGGGTAGGAATCGTCATTGCCCTTGTACTCACTGCGTTAGCCGATCGAGTTGGTCGACGCCGTGTTCTCATTTGGACTGCAACACTTGGTTCACTATCTGGCGCGCTTGGTGCCCTTGCCCCTCAACTGGAATGGCTGGTCGGGGCCCAATTGGTATCTCGTGCAATGGCAACAGCACTAGCCGTCATCATTGGCGTAGTAGCTGCCGAAGAAATGCCCAAAGGGTCGCGAGCATATGCAGCAAGCCTGCTCGCCATGACCACAGCGCTTGGAGCAGGAACCTGCGTAATGCTCCTTTCACTTGCAGACCGAGGTCCTGGAGGCTGGCGACTCATTCACGGGGTAGTAATTCTTGGACTTCCACTCTCGTTTGCAATCAAAAAACATTTACCCGAAAGCCGCCGCTTTATAGCTCCACATCAAACAATTTCCATGGCTGGACACGGCAAACGCCTGGCATTGCTCACTATTTCAGGTTTCCTACTATTATCGTTTGCCACACCCGCTTCTCAACTACAGAATGAATTCCTGCGCACCGACAGGGGGATGTCGGCATCGGCAATAACTTTATTTACCCTGCTAACAGTGTCTCCAGCTGGCATTGGCCTAATCATTGGTGGACACCTCGCTGACACCCGTGGTCGTAGGCACATTGGTGCAATCGGGGTGGCAGTTGGGTCGATCTTCACCCTTGGCATCTATTTCACCAGCGGGTGGGCGATGTGGGGGTGGTCTCTAATATCAGGCATCGTCGGATCGATGGCCATACCAGTGCTTGCCGTCTACGGACCAGAACTATTTCCAACCTCACTTCGGGGAAGGGCAAATGGAATCATCGTTTTATTCAATGTCTTAGGCAGCGTCACTGGTCTTTTGGTCGCTGGAGTACTCGCTGATCATTTTGGCCTAAGCAGGGGCCTCGCCATCTTGGCCATTGGCCCGCTCATATTGGGTGTCATGTACCTCACCCTGTACCCAGAGACCGCTCATTTAGATCTCGACGAAATCAACCCTGAAGATCAAAACTCTACCCCATGAGAGAGCCAGAAAAAATTAAATCGTTTCATCAAGCAAAATGCTCCGTGCATCAGAGAGATCGATAATGCGCTGACTCGCATCTTCAGCAACCCCGCCATGATCGGGGTGTGCCTCGCGTAAGAGTTTGCGGAATCGCCGTTGAATATCCTTGCGATTGGGTGATTGAGTATCCCAGTCCTTTAAATCAGCCTCTTCGCCAAAGTTCAACATTGTCAGCGCCCATGCACGTGGATCACTCAATGCCAAAGATAATTGAGAACGCGATGTCGCAGTGTCAGAAAGATAAGCAAATAATGACGCGTCGATTGACCCTTTCCAGCTCATCGAACGCCGTAAAACGCCAACTACGACCCCTCGAGTTTCCATTGGCATCTGGGCCGTCGCGTACACCGCTCCAAGTACTTGTGAAGATGCTCCCGCATGATCATCAAAGTTCGCCTCGAAATTTCCATCTCGTTCGTATAAACGATGGCGACTGCAAGCCAAACCAACACGGTCAACTTGGAAACGGTGACGTAGCCGTGGTTGAAGTATGCGCTTACCGCGCTCTACCTCATCGAGGAGTTGCACCAATTCAATAATCATTTCAGGGTCAAGATCTGGCATATGTGAAGCAAGCACCGCTCCCAATAAGAGGCCACCCACCCCAGGTGCGGGGTCGACAGGCAAAAGACAATGTCCCAACGCAACTCGTCGGGTAGGAGCAATGGGGCGACTGTGCCATATCTCTAACTCAGCCAGGAGCACATGACCACGGTAGTGCCAACACTCACCATCTAGCCCAATACATGGCGAGTCAAGAACGACTCAACGCGAGTCAATTCATCAATAACAGTCTCAGGTCGACCCCACCCGTGACCTTCGCCTTCATAAAGATGAAACTCAACGACTCGGCCCAATCCAGTTAGGCGATCTGCAATTGCCTGTGACTGAACGGGAGGCACAACCTTGTCATCGCTTCCTTGAAGAATGAGAAGCGGATCGACAATGTGTTCAGCGCGATTTACCGGAGAACGTGTCTTATAACGCTCTTGCTCTTCTGGCAAAGGCCCAACGATCTAATGCAAATAGTGTGCCTCAAAACGATGAGTGGACTGCGCAAGGTCTAATAAATCAGCCACTCCGTAGAGATCAATTCCAGCAGCGCAAAGTCCAGGATGAGAAGCCAACAAGTTGAGAACAGTAAACCCACCAGCAGAACCACCCATAGCTACAAGTCGAGTGGTGTCACCCCAGCCGTTATCTATCGCTGCATTCAAACCTGCAGCGACATCGGCTACATCAAGTTCACCCCATCGACCCGCCATTGCCTGAGTAAAGGAACGGCCATGCCCTGTTGAACCTCGGTGGTCTGGCACTAACACTGCCCAGCCACGTTCGACCCAATGGGCAATTCGCACATTGAAATACACACCCCATTGATCTGTAGGGCCGCCATGAACCCATGCGATCAAAGGTGGTGCTTCGCTGTCATGCCCTGGCGAATGCGGCCGATACAGCCGCCCGGAAATCTTCACACCATCATCGCTCGTCCAATGGACCACTTCAGGCTCAACAAGGTCGGCGGACTCGAAACCACCAACTGGACCAACCGCCAATCTCTGGCGCGAAGCGAAATCAGTGCCGTCATAACTGACCACGCTTGTTGGTGTTCGAGCTCCACTTCGAACGGCCACGAGACGATTGCCAACCCAGCTCAAACCACCATGAAGCCCACGACCAAGCTGGTTGCGCTGCATTAATGCACCCCCACCAACTGTCACGATCTGCAAAGACCCGAACCCTTCTTCGTTTCGACAATAGGCAACGGACTGGCTATCTGGGGACCAGGCAAACGAACGTTGTCCTTGACCCCAAGCAGGCCCACCATGCTCATGAATTTCCGATACCAACGGAGCCATGCCATCACATTCGGGCCAACGACAAGCCCACACGTTGAGCCATCTCTCTTCTCTGAGGGCGCTGGTGTCACTGGCGGCATCGCATAAGAAACCCAGCCGTGTTCCATCGGGAGAAAACCGAGGTTGCTGTACAGCGATGTCTTCGCCCCCCGCAACCACGACCACTTCACCAGACCCGTCAGCCCGACGAGCAGCTATGCGACTTGCATCCCAAGGCATGGTAGGAACATCCCACTCATGCCACACGACCCATTTGCCGTCTGGTGACCATGTTGGGTCAAAGCAAAAATCAACATTTCCAGAAAGCCGAACAGGTTTGCCCAGGCTCTTTGCATCAAGCCCGACCACCTCGACATGATGCGCGTCAACTACATAAGCAACAGTCTGGGAATCGGGTGAAACCGCTGGAGCCACCAATGGCCCCTCTGCCACACAACGAGGAGGGCCTCCTTGAACTGCCTGCAGCCACAAGCCTCCGCCAGTATCACCACTACTTGAAGCGGCGTAAACCAGCGCCGTGCCATCAGGAAGCCAATCAAAAGCACCGCCGCCATACGCCCGAGACGGTATTGGCGGAGGCAACGTAGTCACCACAATCTCGGGGCCCCAGACCCTGGCTTCGTCCTGAGTACGAGTACGCAATACCAATGCGCCACGCCCCCCGGTCGTTACTAAAAAAGCCAGACGAGTTCCATCCGGCGAAAGGCGAGGTTCTGCGACTACACGACCATAGGCACACATAGCCGCCGAAATACGAAGGCTCGGTCTTTCAGAAACTTTTTCATCTGTCACGCCACGATCATGGCTCTAAATCTCTCTGTAGAACTGGTTTCCCACATGGCGGGGGGTAGCCCCCGGCCACCACCCCTCGCCATGCGCGATCTTTTAGTTATTAATAAAGCTTGAGTTACTGATACAAGCGAGCAGCCAGACGACGTTGTGCACTGGGCAACACGACATGTCCGAGGTCATAGTTATCGAGCACGGCTGTCATGCGTTCAAGCGCAAGAGACCCATGGCATTCGATAGGTATAAGAGGACGGTTCCTGCGATCAAAACGGATGCCCTGAAAAGAAAGAACGCTTGGCCGAGTTGGCGCATAGGCAAGGTACTTGCGCTCAATCAAATCATCATCTCGCCCAAGCGAAACCACTCCAGGCAGGTCACCAAACTCCCCAACTGCCTCTAAAAACCGGTGATGAACGGGTTCTTCCACAATCTCTGAGCCCTCAAGATTTGCATGACAGGCAGGGCGGATCGCTAGTAGTGGCATGTTGACAAGTTCCGTCGCTCGGTCAAGAAAACCTTCAGATGAACAACCAACACCTGCAAGCATTACCTGAAGGCCACGGACACCTTCTTTAATCGTCACGAGATCATTGGGGAGTGAGGCTAAAGCTGGGAGCCTTATGCCAATTGGTCCCATGGTGATCAATTCAGATATCACGGCTCGAACTTCCCATGCCTCAAGCCCGTCAGGTAGGCGATTCCAGTCGACAACGGCATCTAGTGAACCTGGCGGAGTCGTCACCCAAGGAGGTTCATGGGCAGGAAAGCCACAAATAGTGTTAAGAAGCTTTCCTGAAGCAATGCCACCGGTCAACACATATATGTTGGCAAAACCGTGAAGTGCCACCGCACCTAAAGCGACAGCTCGAGCTGCGACCTCCAAATGAGCGGGATGTGCAAGGCGCAACGCATACGAATCAGGTATCTCGTGATCTGAGATTGAATAGCCTTGCGACATCAGATCCTCCCGTAGGCCAGCATCGACTTTTATCACGCTTGACATCTTGGATCCCCAGCTATCTCCGTGGCTTTTGCCGCTATCAAAATCATCCTTCCGATCATTCATACGCTTCCCCTTGCCGCTCCACTTGTCCGCTAGGCAGCAATAAATAAGTGCCCCAAACACCACGCTTTGATACATGATCCTCAATATCGCTCTCTGTCTGGCTCTCTAAATGGCAAGCGCTTTGCACTAAGCTCGCCAGATGATCAACAGTCGAAAACAGGTTCCCGATCGTAACTTGGCCATGGAATTGGTACGAGTAACCGAAGCAGCAGCCCTTGCTGCTGCACGTTGGATGGGCCGGGGAGATAAAGAAGGAGCTGATGGGGCGGCAGTTGATGCCATGCGTATCGTGTTAGAAACCGTTCCAATGGATGGCATCGTCGTCATTGGCGAAGGTGAAAAAGACGAAGCACCCATGCTCTATAACGGTGAACGCATTGGTGATGGCACGCCACCCGAGGCCGATATCGCCGTTGACCCAATTGATGGCACCACATTGACCTCGCTCGGTAGAGGCAATGCGCTTGCGGTCATTGCCGTGGCTGACCGTGGGTCAATGTTTGACCCAGGACCCTGTGTTTATATGGAAAAAATAGCGGTTGGCTCTGAATGTGTAGGGGTAATCGACATTGCCAAATCTCCCACTGAAAACCTCAAAGCTGTAGCCAAGGCCAAGGGTGAATCTGTGCGTAACCTTACCGCCGTCATCCTCGATCGCGACCGCCACGAAGATCTCATCGCCGAGGTCCGTTCTGCTGGTGCACGTATCCGTCTTATTCCTGATGGCGACGTTGCTGGTGCCATCTCTACTGCTTGGCCCGATTCGGGTGCTGACATTCTCTTTGGCGTGGGTGGCACACCTGAAGGCGTAATCAGCGCCGCTGCACTAAAATGCATGGGCGGTGAACTTCAAGGCCGCTTGTGGCCACGCAACGATGAAGAGCGAGCCGCTGCAATTGCGGCTGGTTATGACCTTGGTGCGGTGCTTGGCACTGACGATCTAGTGCGAAGCGACAATTGCTTCTTCGCCGCCACCGGCATTACCGATGGCGAACTGCTCCGTGGCGTCCACTACGACTCACGCGGCGCACACACCCAATCACTCGTCATGCGTTCAAAGTCAGGCACCGTCCGCCTCATCGATGCTCACCACCGCCTCGACAAACTCGGCGAATTCAGCACAATCGAGTTCCGCTAAGGACCCTAAATCTGTCCGTTCTAGATCCAGCGGATCAGGTATAGGTGATCATTTGTTGAACAAACGGGTTCAAAACCTGCCGAACGCAGCCACTGTTCACCCGAAGATTTTGAGGGTGTCCATGCGCTTACCTGTGTGACGCCCCCTGCTGCCAAGGTGGCTAGAAAAGAAGCAATAAGGTGGCGGCCTATTCCTTGACGGCGTTCGTCGGGCGAAACTATGCATGAGTCAATCACTGCAACATTGCCACTGTGATGACCCATCAAGGCCCCTACGAACACCCCCATATGAAGTGCTCTGATTACAAGTGACTCACCCATGAACTCGTCATCACTTGGTTCAAGATCACCGTGCTCGGCGTCAAGCTCCCCTAACTTCCATGAACCCACAACAGCATTTGACCAAGGGTCGAGACACTCGCTGGTAATCAACTCAAGCTCGAAACCACCTCGACCAACAACTGCGGGCTCGGCGAAAGCGGCGTCAACGAAGGGAACCCATCGGTGATGATGGTGTCCGTCGTGGGCCTGTTCGTGAAGCAAATAAACACGTTCAAAGTTGATTTCAACTTGGTAATCAGACAGCGCCAGCACTGCAGCATCAAGTCGAGCTGGCTCACCCGAGTCACAAATGGTCACATGCGGAGTAAATGGCCATGACAATTCACGACTTAATGGACCAACAAATACTCTCTCTCGAAGTGCCAACAGCACATCAAGGTCGCCGCCAACTTCAAGATACAAAACAGGGTTGTCCGGCATGAAGGTGTTCGGAGGGCCAAGAGTAAGGGTAAAGGGCCGGGTCACCGACGCTGCTGTCTGCAGCACATGGAGCGCCTCTGGAATGTCGCTTTCGCGAACGTTAACGGGCGGAACCAACGTCAAGTGCGGGTCCATGCGTCCATGATCGCCAGAAGCCCGCCGCAAACCCTGCACCTCGGTTGCCAGAGGCTCGGGCAACATGAGAGCAACACCTAAACGGAGGCGAGACATAAGAGCCTCCGTTTATTGGGAACCGCCGTGGGCTTAAGGACTCGAGACACAACTACTTGAGCAGCCGAAGGCCGAAAGTAAATACACCACAAGGTTAACCATGTAAGCGCCGCGCAAGTAGTTGTGTCACTGGTCCTAATAAGCGCCGCTGACGATCTGTAAACGGAGTCGGGCGCGAGCCAAGCGGGCAATAGCCTCTGCATCATCGAGTTCCATCGTATGACGCTCAGCCTCATCCAAAGCTCTTTGAGCACGGGTTGCATCAATCTGGCTAGCCAACTCGGCGACATCTGAAAGTATCGTCACCCGGTCATTACTGACTTCCACAAAACCACCATGAACGGCAGCAAACTGATCTTCTCCATCAACGGGGCGAATCATGACCGAGCCGATGCCAAGCGCTCCGATGAACGATGCGTGTCCGGTAAGAAACGCGATTTCGCCCTCGGTAGTACGGGCAATAACCATGTTTGCTTCGCCGCTGTAAAGAATGCGCTCTGGGCTGACCAGATCGACCTGCATGGTCACGGGTTCAGCTCTCCTTCAACTGCTTGGCCTTAGCCATTGCTTCATCGGCACCACCAACGTTGAGGAAGGCTTGTTCAGGCAGGTCATCAAGTTCACCCTTAACCAATGCCTCAAATGATTCAACCGTGTCGTTAACCGGAGTGAACACTCCAGGAAGACCGGTGAAGACCTCGGCTACGAACATGGGCTGAGACAAGAAACGCTGAATCTTGCGAGCACGTGAAACCGTGACGCGGTCTTCTTCGGAAAGCTCGTCTAGACCAAGAATGGCGATAATGTCCTGAAGTTCTTTGTAGCGCTGCAAAATCTCTTGCACACGGCGAGCAACGTCGTAGTGACGCTGGCCAACAACCTCAGGCGAAAGAATCGTAGAAGTCGATGCCAACGGGTCAACAGCGGGGTAAATACCCAGGGCTGCGATGTCACGAGAAAGCTCAGTCGTACCATCGAAGTGAGTGAATGAAGTAAACGGAGCAGGGTCGGTGTAATCGTCGGCGGGCACATACACGGCCTGCAACGAGGTGATCGAGTGGCCACGGGTAGAGGTGATGCGCTCTTGCAACACGCCCATTTCGTCAGCAAGGGTGGGCTGATAACCCACGGCCGATGGCATGCGGCCAAGAAGCGTCGATACCTCTGAACCGGCCTGCACGAAGCGGAATATGTTGTCAACGAACAACAGCACGTCGCGACCTTGAACATCACGGAAATACTCAGCCATAGTCAGAGCCGACAGCGCCACACGAAGACGCACGCCT
>JBBSKG010000040.1:0-21073 GCA_038256565.1 Acidimicrobiales bacterium
ACGCGGTCTCATCTCGATCCCTTCCAGTTGCAAGTTAAGTGTAGCACTTTTCTTGCAATATGCCAGGCCGCCGTGGCGAAAGCCGTCATCGCAGCGTTCCTCGACTGAAGTGCTAATGCCTCAGCGCTACTGTGTCTTAACGCTCTAGGAACCGATCGACGAAGCCAGGGAGTGGACGACTCACAACGCCCATCACCGACGCAGGAACGACCTTTGCCAGCTGTCGTCCAACCACCGACTCAATACCGACCGCCACGACACCACGATTGCGCTCGATGGCGCGTTCAATCGCATTCGCTACAACATCAGGAGAGTGACCACGAGCAAAACCCTTCTTAGCCATCTTGCGTCCCCGCTCACCGTCTATCGAACCGACGAAACGGGTGGCATCAATGATCGGCGTGTTTATAACGCCAGGACAGATTGCCGATACTCCTACCCCAGCGGTTGACCAGTCAGCCCTAATTGCCTGACTGAACATGAGCACTGCCGCCTTGGTGGTGCTGTATGCAGGCGTCATAGCCGAAGGCAAGAACGCAAGCCCTGAGGAGAGGTTGGCCACATGACCATGGCGGTTTTCGACCATAGATGCACCAAACGCATGGCAACAGCGGACGACCCCGTCAAGGTTGATTGAACGAATCCACTCCCAGTCGTCAATCGACATATCAAGGAAACGCCCCGACATGCCAACCCCAGCGCTGTTAACAAGAATGTCAAGTGGTCCGTGTTCCCTCTCGACAAGTGTTGCGAGGTCAACCACACCCTCTCGGTCAGTGACATCGC
Source organism: Acidimicrobiales bacterium (assembly GCA_038256565.1). Classification (GTDB taxonomy): domain Bacteria; phylum Actinomycetota; class Acidimicrobiia; order Acidimicrobiales; family CADCSY01; genus JACOTK01. The sequence goes on from JBBSKG010000040.1 coordinate 787, forward strand.
AGTGATAGGCCACCGCCTTGACACCGACTTCTTCGCATAACGCTGCGGTGGCTTTCGCTTTAGTCTCGTCAATGTCCACCGCAAGAATCCTTGCCCCGCCCTCCGCAAGCCTCAAAGCAGTAGCGCGGCCAATGCCACTTCCTGCGCCAGTAATAAGAGCCACAGAACCCCTAATGACAACTTTTGATTTCATATCCGCTCCTCAAATAAATAGACAAAAATTTGACTCATATGCACGTCATGTCCGAGCTACATCCATGCGGGCTTCTATCCAAGACTTACCTTGCTCAACGTCGATATCCTTCGGCAAGTCGAGCACTCGTTCACCAATGATATTGCGCTGCACTTCTGAGGTGCCTCCCCCAATAGTCAGAGCCGTAGCAAACAAGAAGCCATGCGGCCAAGGCCCTGGGGCTGCGCCCAATGGCCCTTGGTCAGCCAACATGCCGCCCGCCCCAGTCAAATCTTTCGCAAGGTTCATAATGGTCTGGCCGTGCTCATCAGCAAGAGCCTTACGAATTGAAGCTTCAGGCCCAGGTGGTGTTCCCTTCACCGCTGCGGTGACAGTGCGCAAGCGAATGAGCCTAAGAATTTCAGCCTCAATGTAGAGCTGGGCGATTCGTTGGCGCATCACTGCATCTTCTGTGCCGCCTTGCTCACGAACAAGGTCGATCAAATCAAAAGCACTTGGACCACCGCCCCAAAGCGCTCCGCCGCCAGAAAGAGAGATGCGCTCGTTGCCAAGTGTCACCTTTGCAAGTGACCAACCCCTATTCTCTTGACCGACCATATTCTCGGCTGGAATACGTACTTCATCGAAAAAGACCTCGTTGAATAGGTGCATGCCCGTCAACTCAATAAGCGGCCTGATCGTTATGCCCGGAAGGTTCATTGGGCAGATGAAATATGAAACACCTTGGTGCTTGGGCTGGTCTGAGTCTGTGCGGGTCAACAGGATTCCATAGGTAGCCCAATGCGCCCCCGACGTCCAAATCTTTTGGCCCGTAACGACATACTCATCGCCATCACGAACCGCCTTAGTGCCAAGGTTGGCAAGGTCAGAACCCGCACCGGGCTCACTGAATAGCTGACACCAAATCTCGCCTTCGAGAATGGGCCAGAGGTGACGTTCTTTTTGCTCAGCAGTGCCTGCGTGCAAGATTGTCGGCCCAGCCCAACCAAGCGAGATTCCGCCAGCGGCACGACTCACACCCCCACGCTTGAGTTCCTCATCAATGATGAGCTGGTGCATGGGGTCAGCATCGAGGCCCCACGGGGCTGGCCAATGCGGCGCAACATAGCCAGCTCGTGCCAAATCATGTTGAGAAACGCCAGGGTTCTCAGCAATCCAGCGTCGCACCTCAAGGCGTCGCGGGTCATCATCAGCAGGCAGGTCGAAGTCCATAAGCCAGACTCTAAAGCGCTTGATGCGATTCTGTCGCCCGAAATGGAGCTGATCCTCAGTGAGCATTCCATTTACTGTCGTAGTCGCCGTATATCCTCAAGAGCGATGGCACTCCCCCTCCCAAGTTCGATCACTCCATCAAAGGTCTCGTCATTCACTCACTGTGGGTTGGCCTTCAGGTTTTCGTCTATTGATCGCCTTCCTGAACCCCCATCTCTTCCAGCCGCTAAAGGAACCGTGGTACACCGGGCTCTTCAGTTATTGCATGGCGCTGAACCTCAACAACGCACCTTGGCTCGGGCGCTCGAAGCCCTCGATGTTGCACTTCCCGAAGTGATGGGGTCGTGGGAATACTCCGAGATGAAACTTGACGAGCCAGAGGCAGTCAAACTGCGTTCTGATTCCGAGCAGCTCATTGCTCGCTATTTCGAGCTCGAAGACCCCACCCAAGTCACTCCAGTCGGTCTTGAATTGATGCTCGAAGCCAAAATTGGCGGAGTCCTCATTCGCGGCATCATCGACCGCCTCGACCTCACGGCTAATGGCGAACTAATCGTGACTGACTACAAGACCGGACGAGCGCCAAACGAACGTTTCGAACAAGGAAGCCTAAACGGAGTCCACTTTTATGCCTACCTGTGTGAAGCGGTCTTTGGCCACCGACCAGCCAAAGTGCAGCTTCTCTATTTATCTCAACCTGTCAGCATCGTGGCCACGCCAACCGATCAATCAATCAGGGGGATGGAACGCAAAGTCGGTGCTATCTGGAAAGCTGTAGAGCAGGCATGCGAACGTGAAGACTTCCGTCCCAACCCATCCAAACTCTGTGACTGGTGTGCCTTTAAGGCCTATTGCCCCTCGTTTGGTGGCGATCCCTCGCTGGCGCTGGTAACCAAGCCACTCGCAATCCCCGTAGCAGTTTCGTGAGCAAAGTAAGTCATGTCGACAGGTTTGATAACGCAGTCAACAACTTCCTAGAGCGCTTTCGTGGGAACCGCTTCTTCGATGGCCTGTTTTACTTTGCATCAACCGTCGGCGACTTCTCAATAGTCTGGTATTTCTCAGCAGTCATAAAAGCAATTGGGCCCGACGTCAACCAAGATGCAGCGATGCGACTCGCCTTGTCGCTCATGGCTGAATCCATATTCATCAATGTATTCGTTAAGTCATTTTTCAAACGCTCTCGCCCTGTTCACGATGGACCAAGACCTCACCGTCTACGAATACCCGTTACGAGTAGCTTCCCAAGCGGGCATGCGTCATCGGGTTTTATGGCCGCCACACTGCTTTCAGACGGGCAAATCATACAAATGCCCCTCTGGTTCTCAATAGCGTTGATCGTCGCAACAAGCCGGATTTACGTACGGATTCACCATGCAAGCGACGTAGCAGGCGGCGCAATCATTGGCACTGGAATCGGATTGCTCATCATTAACTTGTGGGTAATCAGCTCATAATTGAAGAGCCCCAGCGTCTCGGTGGGGCTCCATTAGATACAGGCCCTGTTTTACCAGGCGAAGACTGGTGAAACGAGTGGTGTTGTCCACACAGGTCACCTATCCGCTAAACCTCTAAGATACCTGATAGCGGAGGCTTAGTTGACCGCCACATCAGCGACAAGAAGTGAGCGGACATCAAGAAGCAGGTTTGAGACTTCATCGGTCGAGACCAACTCTCGGTAACGCATGTCGGCCAAGCCACGATCGATAATGGCCAGGGCCTCGATAAGAATTGGCTCTTGAATTTCTGTCAACGTGGTCTCTGTCATTTCCTAGCCTCGTTTCTCTCGTCACCCTCATCGTCGCCATTGCCTGTCGCTTGAGAACTTCCCCACCTTATCTGGTAGATCCTGCTCTCCACCAGCATTTCAACATCGCCATGAGACAACTTCTTCCCATATCCCGACAATATCCGATTATCGGGGAGTCCATGCGTCGGGTTCTTTAACGAGCGCTTTGACCGTTTCAGGCAGTTCACCAACGACAAGGTTGTCAAGGGTGACGTTCTCGAGCACAGAACGTAAAGCGGCACGGGTAGCTACCCACACCTCTTGAAGGGGGACCGCCAAACCCTCGTAGCCAACCTCATCAGGTCGAATGCCTTGCACATTGGCAAGGGGGCCCTCTACCGCTCTAATGACGTCAGCCACAGTGATGGAACCAGGCGAGCGAGCCAATCTATAGCCCCCCTCGGCACCCCTCTGACTATGCACAAGATCTGCTCTACGCAGATCACTGAGAATGTGGCCTAGAAACTTGGGGGAAATTGCCTGAGCCTGTGACAAATGATCGAGCTTTACGTATTCATCAGGATTCGCTGCGGCCAGCTCAATCATGGCCCTCACTGCATAATCAACCTTCGCTGTTACCCGCACCCATTCATGGTGTCACACCCCATCTTCATAATGGGAGACATGAGACAACAACTGATGCTCCTCGAAAACCGACCGGCATGGAAGCTTGATGCCCAAACACGTCTGATTGGCCGTGAAGGCATAGCAGCAGCACGAGCTGTCCTCACCAGAGCTAAGACCAACCAAGATCAAGAAGATATTCGACAACAAGCTGCTGCTTGATCCGTCTTCTAAACTAATCGTCATGAGCATGCGAGACGCACGAGAAGTAGTCATAGTCGAAGCGGTACGTAGCCCTATCGGCAAGCGAGGTGGAGGCCTTTCAAGCCTTCACGCCTCCGATCTGTTGGCGCCGGTGCTGCAGGCTCTAATCGATCGCTCTGGCATCGACCCCTCTGAAGTTGGCCAAGTCGTTGGTGGTTGTGTCACGCAGGTGGGCGAACAATCTTTTAACATCTCTCGCACTGCGTGGCTGACTGCTGGTCTACCTATATCAGTTGCTGCAACCACAGTTGATAGCCAATGCGGGTCTTCCCAGCAGGCAACGGGTATGGCTGCGGCATTAGTAGCCGCTGGCGTTATCGATGTCGCCATAGCCTGTGGCGTTGAATCAATGAGCAGGGTGCCAATAGGCGCCAACTCCAAGAACGGACCTGGCAAAGCCATTCCCAAGAGCTACTTCCAACAAATAGAGTTCACCACGCAATTCGAGGGTGCAGAACGTATTGCCGACAAATGGGGCATCACCCGCGGAGATACAGATGCTTTTGCTCTGATGTCTCAAGAACGCGCCGCTCAGGCCTTGAAGGAAAGTCGATTTGAGCGCGAGATCGTTGCGCTTGATGCTCCTGATGTTGATGATGAGGGCAAGCCTGTCGGCACGACCCACACTGTGAGCCGAGATGAGGGCCCGCGAGAGACAAGCCTCAAAGGACTTGCCAAGCTCAAGCCCATTGCCCGTGAAGACGGAGTACATACCGCAGGAAGCTCGTCACAAATCTCCGACGGAGCTGCGGCCATTTTGATGATGACACCCGCCAAGGCCGCCGCTCTTGGGCTTCGTCCTCGAGCACGTGTAGTCGACGAGTGCCTAGTTGGAGTCGATCCAGTTCTCATGCTCACCGGTCCAATCGATGCAACGCAACACCTTCTCGAACGCAACAAGCTTTCGCTTGGCGACATCGACACCTTCGAGATCAACGAAGCCTTTGCTTCGGTAATTCTTGCCTGGGAGCGTGAGTTGAAGGGCGACTTGTCCAAAGTAAACCCCAACGGTGGAGCCATTGCCCTTGGTCACCCTCTAGGAGGAACCGGCGCTGTGTTGCTCACAAAGGCACTCCACGAACTAGAGCGCACAGACGGCACTCTAGGCCTTGCGACCATGTGTTGTGGTGGCGGCTTGGGCACCGGAACACTAATCGAACGCCTTACCTAAAAAAGCACCCCTTATCCAGAAGGCCCCTCCCTCACATGCCCCGTTCACCCTTAATCAAGCGCGTTCGTCTATTGATAATCCCAATAAGCATGTTCGTTGGCTTTTACTTCGCTAACGCCTTTCCAGGTCAGGGTGATACGCCAGACAAGGTGACGTCATCGAACGATGCCAACGCGTCAGACCCAGACGCTGGTCTTGGCGAGGTCATTCGTGTGGTTGATGGAGACACAATTGTGGTGCGCATAAACGGCCAGGAAGAAAAAATCCGTCTTATCGGAATCAATACTCCCGAAAGTGTTGACCCAAGAAAGCCGGTGGAATGTTTCGGCAAAGAAGCAAGCAAACATGCCGCAGAACTATTACCTGAGGGCACAGCCGTTCGTCTCGTACGCGATGTAGAAGCAAGAGACCGATACAAACGTCTCCTTGCATACGTCTATCGCAAAGATGATGGCTTATTTGTCAATCTCGCCCTTATCAATGACGGTTTCGCCGAACCGGCTACCTACCCACCCAACGTTGCACACGTTGAGGAGTTCTCTGCCGCCGCTCAAGTTGCTCGGGAACAAAATCGTGGCCTCTGGGCAGCCTGTCCGACTAGCTAGCTTTCTTGCGAGCTAGCGAACAATCCGCAGACCACTACCACGTTTGAGTGGACCACTTGGCGAAACACGAGACCCGGCGATGATGGCGATAATGACCAAAATCGCAAGCGCTAGAAGGTGCAGAAACTCAAACGAAGTGTCGACGGAGTTCTGATTTTCATCGATGGCACCAGTTATGACTTGAACGGTGATACCAACTGAAGCGACCGCCAAGGCAGATAGGGCATAACGATATTTAACCGCAACAACGAGGCCAGCCGTTGCAACAAATAGAGAAATAACTCCATCACGAGTGAGATGTGAGACCTCCACGTTGGTTTCAGAACCAAGAATGTTGACCCCAAAAATCCATGGGATCGCAAATATCAACTGAACAATTGCCAGCCCCAAAAGGGTGGCGCGTATCCATGGCCTAGGCGTTGACTGGTAAATAACCAGGGTTTGCAAAACTGAGGCTGGGTCAGTTTCACCATGTTGTAAGTCATCGACCACCCCAGCACACGAAGGACAGCTAGCTACATGAGCCTGAGCAACTCGCCGTTTACTAACGTCTGCATCTTCGCCTTGCAAGTGAACAACCAGAGCCTCAGAACAGCGCATGCTGGTCCTAAGCCCAAGCGCTTTCCGCTTGGTCCATTTGGTCAACAGCATTGATGATTTCACCAAGAGCTACACGAGCCCGATGGAGCCGGGAGCGCACCGTCCCAACGGGTACGCCTAATAACACCGCAGCATCTTGATATTCATACCCGAGCCAGCCACACAAAACCAGCACCTCGCGCTGGGCCAACGGCAACTCACCAATGAGATCAAGAACGTCTGCTGAAGCGTCTGGCAACTCGCTGCTTACCGGTAAATCGACCGGGCACACTTGACGTTTATCGAGACGCACGAGATCAATGACACAACGTCGACAAATCGTGAGGAGCCATCCCTCAAATGACCCAGACGACCTATGGGTGTCTAAATATCGCCATGCACGCAGGAATGTCTCTTGAACGGCATCTTCAGCAAGGTGACGATCAGCGCATAGTGCTCGCGCATAGGCAGATACGGCTCGGTGATGTTCGACCACGAGATCATTAAATCTCTTATCGAGGCTCACCCCTGAAACCCTACAGGCGAGAGGTTTTTTGAAAGAAGTCGCCTCACTTGGGAACTCTTGAACACCTTGTCCGGTCTTCATCAATATGAATACTCCGGAACAGATAGACACTGACCCCACGGACACTTCATCATCTCGGGCAAGCCGATTGTGGCGAAGCGTTTGGCGTACCCATTTCTATGCAGGCCTAATTGCTGCCCCACTCTTGGTTCTAATGGCACTGACCGGCTTAGTCATCCTTTACACCGAACCCATCAACGAGGCGCTCGATGGCAACCTCACAACCGTTGCGGTCGGTGCCAACCCAGTCAGCCTCGACCTCCAACTGGAATCGGTAAAGAGCCGATACCCAAACACAAAACTGGTTGCCGTCACACCGCCCAAAGAGCCAGGACTGTCCACCCGCTTCAAGATAACCAAAGAAGATGAAACTTCTTTTGATGTGTTCGTAAACCCGTATACCGGAGATGTGCTTGGAGCCAAGAAGCCCGGCAGTGGAGTCGTTGGCTTAGCCAACCGACTCCATGGCAACCTCAACAACGAGGCGGTAACTATTCCAGTCCCTACCGTTGCCGGGCTTTTAGGGCCTGATCCGCTCTTCGCCAAAGTGGCAGTGGGCGATGTTGCAATAGAAATTCTCGCCGGATGGGGACTCATTCTTGCATTTACGGGTGCCTACCTATGGTGGCCTCGCAAGAAGGGGACGGGAAGGGCGCTGTTCATCCCACGATTCAACAAACCTGGCCGACCACTGTGGCGTGACCTTCATGCAGTAGGAGGCACTCTGCTCGCCTTCCTGCTCATATTCTTTGTGACAACAGGCCTCCCCTGGTCGGGGGCATGGGGTTTGAGTTGGGGTTTCATCGCAGAAAAAATCACTCCGAACGCCCAAACCAGTTTCTGGGAATGGGAAGGCCCCAAGTCTGCGATACCTGTTGTCGGCGACCTCGATCGCCAAGGCAACCGAATTCCGTGGGCGAGCGGCCAAGACCAGGTTCCGACATCTGATGACTCAGTGGAATCAACGGGAGTTGTTGGGTTGCCTCATCATGGGAGCAATGCGGACTCAGCAGGCTCAACCCCTGCAGAACCCGCTTCTCTCGACCTGATTGCTTCGGCCTCAAACAAAGAAGGCATGCTCCCTGGCTACACGATCAATGCCCCAGTCAATGTGTTACCTGACCCTAAAAACCCTGATGCACCAACTGAGCCATTCTTCGGCGCCTATGTAGTGTTCAATCCTTGGCCAAGTGACATGTCCAGTCAAGGTGGTCTATACCTCGACCAGTTCAGTGGAAAGACGCTTGGTAAAAGCACGGCTGAAACATGGGGAATTCTTCAATGGGCTACGGAGTTCGGAGTGCAGACCCATATGGGAACCCAATTCGGACTCTTTAATCGCATCGTTATGACCGCAGGTTGTCTGCTCCTATTTTGGAATGTCTTCACTGCCATCACGATGTGGAACAAACGCCGACGCAGTCATTCAATGGGCCTTCCCCGCCGCCCTGTCGACGTTCGGCTACAAAGAGTTCTTGGAATAACAGCCTGCGTCCTTGGGGTGATCTACCCGCTCTGGGGCTTTAGCCTCGTGCTCGTTCTTCTTCTCGACCGTTACTTGATTCGTCGTCGGCCAAAACTACGAGAAGCATTCGGAATGCGGTGAGGCCCTAATTCCCAGATCTGGCGCACCCGATCTGTTGCAGGCCACTAGCGTTACGTGGTGATGGTCAGTCTTGCCGAACGTCTCGGGTACTCCACAAACAGCAGGCTTCTTATAGTCACCAGCGACAATTTGGGCACTTGTCATGCCGCAAACGTTGGCGTCTACGAAACCTTGCGTGATGGCGTGGCCACCAGCGCTGGGCTCATGGTGCCCTGTCCGTGGGCCCGTGAAGCGGTTTCTCGTTATCGCGGAGAAGACGTGGGCGTGCAACTCACTCTTAACTCCGAACTTGATCTCTATCGCTGGGGTCCGATTACACAAGCCCCCTCGTTACTTGACGGAGACGGTGGCTTTCCTCGCACGCTTGCAGAAATGTGGGATCACGCCGACCTCGATGAGGTGCGCCGGGAGTGTCGCACTCAGATCGAACGAGCCATTTTGTGGGGCTTTGACGTCAGTCATATTGGTACACATTTAGGTGCTCTGGCACTTCGCCCCGAGTTCTTCGACATCTACCTCGACCTCGCCCTGGACTTTCGGCTCCCTCTCCGGCTTCCTGATCAGTCGCACGAACGAATTGCCGGTTTCCCATTCCGCCATCTTGCCGCAGACGAGGGGCTCGTCTTTCCCGATCACGTCGTGTCTGCAGGTGAAGATGGACTAGAAGCCGCATTCCAAATAGCCCTCTTCGAACTGCCCCCAGGCGTTATCGAAATTATGACCCGACCTGCAGTTGATTCTCCTGAACTTCGAGCGCTTTCGCCCGACTGGCTTCGTCATACCAACGAACATGCGGCATTGACCACCAGCGATCAACTGACCGACATGATCGATCGTTCAGACGCCATACTCATTGGTTATCGAACCCTCCGCGACCTACTTCGCTCTTAAGGACCCGAGACAAAACTACTTGCGCGGCCGGAGGCCGGAAGTGAATACAAAGGTGAAACATATAAGCGCCGCGCAAGTAGTTTTGTCACTGGGCCTAAACACAAAGGCCACTCAAGTGGTGATAAACGTTGCCGATAGGAATTAAGGAAGCTAACCGTCCACACAATCACATGGTGGACACGGCTGGCGATGAAAGACAGGAGGCTCACCATGGTGAGCATCATTGATCTTGGAGAGCTATATAACACGACGAGGGCCTCACGATGAACGCCCGGGTTGGCGGACTCACCTCCACCCAATGGGAGGGTGTGCAACTCGCTGCTGCCTACACTGCGGCTTTTTTTGAACAACGACAAGAAGATGCCCTCCAACTCATTGAAACAGCGAGTGCCGAACTACTCGGGGAAGGCGCGTTGCTATTGGCGTTGTTGTTAATCAGCGGCCAAGCAGCGCACAACGAGTGCACTCCCGCCGACGTAGCCCGAGGGTGGGCGTCGTTGGCAGCGAACGCATCCAACACTTCTCAATAAGGCAAGGCAACGTGCGGGGTCTTAAGGCCCGTCGAGATAATCACGGAGCTTCTGGCTGTGGTCAGGGTGTCGAAGTTTCTTAAGCGTTTTGTTCTCAATTTGGCGAATACGTTCACGAGTAACGCCAAACTCACGACTCACTTCTTCTAGCGTCCGCGCTTGACCATCATCAAGGCCGAAGCGCATATGCATTACTTGACGTTCACGATCACCCAAGTTGTTGAGCGCATCAATGATCGCTGCGTTCAACAACTTACGTGCCGTTGCGTCGCCTGGTGATTCAGCATGCGTGTCTTCGATCAAATCACCGAGATGACCTTCATCGCCTTCGCCAATTGGCAAGTCGAGTGACAACAGATCTTGAGAAATCATTTGAAAATCAATCACTCGTTCAACTGTGAAATCAGAACGTTCTGCAATCTCTTCAACAGTAGGTTCACGTTCAAGTTCTTGATGAAGTTCTCGTTGAACCTGAGAGACCTTGTTGATCATCTCGACAATATGAATGGGAATGCGAATAGTACGCGCCTGGTCAGCAATCGCTCTTGAAATAGCTTGACGAATCCACCAAGTGGCATAAGTAGAAAACTTGAAACCTCGCTGATACTCAAACTTGTCGACTGCTCGCATCAAGCCGAGGTTTCCTTCTTGAATCAGATCAAGAAAGTGCATGCCACGCCCGTTGTAGCGCTTGGCAATTGAGACCACTAGCCGGAGATTAGCTTGGATAAGAGCCTTCTTGGCCTCCAGTCCATCGGTCGCACTGACAACAAGCGAACTGTCTGAAACTTCGCCTTCCAATGCTTCAATCGATACAGCAGCAGCTACGCCAGCCTCTATACGTTTGGCTAACGCGACCTCTTCGGCCGCATCGAGTAATGGGACCCTGCCGATCTCCTTCAGGTATGCCGCCACCGGGTCAAACGCGTCACCCATCGAAGCGGGGCTAGCTCCTAAGCCCTTTCGCTTTGACACCTTTGCCTTGGTGGCGACTCGCTTTGAGGGCACTTTCTTAGGTTCAAGATGAGTCGATGTAGGTACTAAGTCTTCGGTGCTTTCGCCAGCAAATGGATCTTCGGGGTCAACAACTATGTCCTGACTGGCCAACAGTTCTGTGATCGCCTCGATGAACTCAGGCGTCGGCTCAGGCGTCCCAAGGGCAACTAATACTTCATCGACGGTAACGGTTCCATCGACTTTTCCTATGGCAATCAAACGGCGCAGTGTATCTAAAGGCAGTTCGTCACCAGCTGAAACTGGAAGATCCTCATTGGTCACTTTTGTTCTTCTCCCGCCCACTGCTGAAGAAAGGCTACCAACTCATGAAGAAGTTCTCTGCTGGGAGTTGTTGTGCGAAGTTGGCCCATGCGTAATGCAAGCCAGGCCATGCGGGGTTGGTACACCAATGGATCATCGGCAGCTCGCACCTGCATCTCAAGCAAAACCATCACGCGACGCGCCGCTTCATCAACTAAACGAGCGATTGCATCGACCGGCTCAACATCAGCATCTTCTACTGCGAGGCGACCAAGCATCTCGACCACCTCTGGGTCAGCGGCAGCCAAGGCATCTTGAAACGTCGTTGCGCCTACAAGAGCCCGATAAGCACGCAGATGCATTTCGTCATCAAACAACACCTCATCAAGCAGGTCTGCCACCTCTTCAGGACGCTGCACTGCAAGTCGCAATGCCATCAATGACGGACGATCGTCTCCCTTGCTTGCCACTGTGTTGGCACTGCGAACCAGCCTTGTTGCAGATTTGGACGCACTACCTCCCTGAGCAGTTGCCAACATGTCACGCAGGTGGGTCGGGTCACTGCGACAACTATCAGCAACCTGCATGAGGTACTGGTCACGCACCAACTGGTTGGGATGTTCTGCGATCAGATCGACTGCGCCTTTAGCGGCCCGAGCTCTTCCCTCTGGAGTCGACAGGTTCGCAGCCGCCAACAATCTGTCGAGGCGAAATGCCAGAAATGGCATGGCTTCTCTTACGGCTTTTTCCAAAAGTTCAGGGTCACGTTGGGCCAACTCGCCTGGGTCGCTACCAACAGGCATCGCCGCCACGAACACGTCTACGTCATAACGACGTTCCCATTCATAGAAACGCTCCGCTGCATTTTGGCCTGCTGCGTCGGCATCAAAGGCAAGCACAATTCGGAGCGAGAACCCTTTCAACAATGCCACGTGTCGCTCGGTAAATGCAGTGCCACAAGTTGCAACCGCCCGCTCTATCCCCGCTTGAGTCATGCCAATTACGTCGGTATAACCCTCGCAAACCACAACCTCGCCCCGCTCAACTACCTGAGTCTTGGCCCAATTAAGGCCATAAAGAACCTCGCTCTTGTCGTAAATAGCCGTAGCTGGTGAGTTCTTATATTTCGGACCCTCTGCGCCAGGCATAATGCGCCCACCTATTGCAACTGCATCACCGCGGACGTCAAAAATCGGAAAGAGAATTCGGCCTCTAAAACTGTCCTGCATACGATCACGTCGGTTCACGAAACCAAGTCCGGTTTCACGTAAAACTTCAGCGGGTACATCTAGAGCCCGACAGAGTTGGTCCCAGTCGTCAGGTGCCCAGCCCAACTTGAATCGGCGAACGATCTCTCCGTCATAACCACGAGAGCGTAAGTAGCCTCGAGCAGTTGCAGCATCGGGAGAATTCAAAAGTCGATCGTGATACCACTCGACCGCTTTAGTCATTGCCTCAACAAGCACGCCACGCTTTCTGCGTGCACCACTTTGGGCCTCATTGTCGTAACGAAGTTGGATACCAGCCCTGCCTGCCAGCAACTCAAGTGCGCCAGCAAAATCGAGGTGATTTATCTCACGTACAAAAGTAATGACATCACCTTTGGCCTGGCAGCCAAAGCAGTAGTACAACCCAAGCTCAGCGTTAACCGAAAATGATCCGCTCTTCTCTGCATGAAACGGACAAAGACCGACCCAACGAGACCCCGATCGACGCAGTGCAACATGTTCACCAATAATCGCTACAACATCGGCAGCTAATCGGACCCGTTCGATGTCCTCATCAACAATACCCACGAACTAGGCCTCGTCATTCGCCTCGGCTCGCAGCGACGCCACGATTGATACCGTCAGCACAACGGCGATAACCACCAGCGAAGCCCAAGTGGGCAAATGGTAAAACCCAGAAATCAACATTTTTACGCCTACGAAACCGAGAATGACGCCGAGGCCGACATTCAAATAACGGAATCGATCAGACATACCCGCCAAGAGAAAATAGAGCGCCCGCAAGCCCAATATTGCAAAAGCGTTAGAACTAAAGACGATGAACTGTTCTCGACTAACTGCCAACACGGCGGGCACCGAGTCAACAGCGAATACCACGTCGGTCGTCTCGATCATCACCAACACTGCAAATAGTGGCGTTGCAAGCCACCGTCCATTTTCGCGAGTAAACAGTTTCTGGCCGTCGAGCTGATTAGTCGAGGGAACTACACGTTTTACGAATCGCAACGCAATATTGCTTTCCGGGTGTACCTCCGCCTCGTCATGATGCGCAATCTTCCATGCGGTATAGAGCAAGAAAACTCCGAAGATGTAGAGCACCCATTCAAAGCGCTCGATAACTGCCACACCTCCAAAGATGAACATCGCCCGCAATACCAGAGCACCGAATATTCCCCAGAACAGCACTCGAAACTGATACTTGGCCGGCACACCAAAGAATGTAAAGATCACCGCCCATACGAAAACGTTGTCAATCGACAAGCTCTTTTCGATCAAATACCCAGCAAGGTACTCACCAGCGGCTGGCCCACCCTGCCAGGCAAGAATGACGAACGTAAACGACAAACCAATGCTGACCCACACAGCGCTCTCAATCGCCGCTTCTTTAAAAGAAATCTCATGAGCCGTGCGATGCACCAACAAAAGATCGGCAACTAAAAGAAAGACGATAAGGCCAACAAGAGCCAACCAGGCCCAGGGAGGAACGTCAAAGCTCGCGAAGTTGGTTGAATCTGACGCCTTCGAAGCAATGGTCAAGCTAGACATGCAGCCATCGTAGTGGGGACAACCTTAAAGCCAGCCCCAGCCCAGATCAGACCAGACTTATGACTGGCTGATCTGCAGTTATTACAGAAGTAATGACATCACAAATCTGATCGGGCACTTCGAGAACCAACATGTGACCGCATTCGGGAACTTTCACCAATTGTGATCCAGGTATACATGCCACGACTTCTCGGGCCAACCATGCCGGGGTCAAGATGTCGAATTGTCCCAAGACAACTGTCGTAGGAATGTCAAGACCTCGCAGGCCAGAACGCAGATCCATAGATTGCATGGTTGAAAGACACGCTGCGCGTACATATGGGGCACATGCAACGAACGTGTCGCGGTTCAGCTCCAGATGACGACGATACACACGTCTACCAAACGTAGCCCGCATGAGTGCATGTCCAATGGGGCTACGCATTATGGGGTCGACGAATGAAGCCCCAATAATCTTTTCAAACACACCTCCAATCGGACCAAACCCAAGCCCGTTTGCAGCTGTAGAGACTAAAACCAAGCCTCGTGCCCGTTCGACAACAACGTCACGATGGTGTGCTGCCAGAGATAAGACGGTCATGCTGCCCATAGAGTGACCCGCCAACACAGCGTCACGAATATCAAGTTGCACAAGCACTGCGGCGAGATCAGCGCCCAAGCGCTCAATCGTGCAACCATCTGATCCAACAGTTGACGAGCCATGACCTCGCTGGTCATACATAACGACACGGTTGCCAGCACGAACGAGGCGATTCGCCACTGGTGCCCAAACTTCGCGACTTCCAGTCCAACAATGTGCCAAGACAACCGTGGGGCCAACACCAGCAATGGTAACGGCCAACTCTGCGCCATCGTCAGTAACGACGGACTCTGCGGCTCCATCTGGAACCATATAATCCTTCTCGCTAACTGGGTCTTCTGCGTTTGTCCATCGCTCGTCTGTCTTACGAGCCATCACAACAGCCCCAGCCACAAGCCCGCCAAACTTCAGTATTCGTTTGACTTTCACACCTGCCATGTCACCGACCCTTTCGTTCAAAAGCCGATTTGGCTTTCAATTCGTAACTCACCATGTCGAACCGTCGTGCCCGCTCGCTAAATCTAAAAGTGTTGTCTGGCCATAGTGTCGTATTTCGACCCTCAGCGTCTAGATACCAACTTGCACAACCCCCAGAGTTCCATACGGTCTTGGCTGCCTTGCGCTGCACATCATCACTCCAGGTCTGCCACGCCGTCTGTCGAACTTCAACGCTAGCGACCCCACGTGCTTCCATTTGGCGCAGTCCATCGACGATGTATTTGATCTGTGCCTCGATCATGAACACCAAAGAAGTGTGGCCAATGCCAGTGTTGGGACCGGCCAGAAGAAAGAAATTCGGAAAGCCAGGAACCGCAGTGCCCATATATGCCTGGGCACCACTCTTTGACCAGTGTTCGCCCAATGTACGGCCGTCTGCACCTCGAACTTTTTCGGCAATGGGATTATCGGTTACATGAAACCCGGTCCCAAAGATAATGGTGTCAACCTCGTGTTCGACGCCATCGGCGGTAACTACAGATTTCGGTCTCACCACTGTGATCGGGTCTGTGACCACCTCGACGTTTTCACGCTGAATCGCTGGATAATAGTTATTCGACAACAAGA
Source organism: Acidimicrobiales bacterium (assembly GCA_038256565.1). Taxonomy (GTDB): domain Bacteria; phylum Actinomycetota; class Acidimicrobiia; order Acidimicrobiales; family CADCSY01; genus JACOTK01. The sequence continues at coordinate 16,453 of JBBSKG010000040.1, forward strand.
GTCGCTTGCACCCAGGCCTGTAATTAGGAATCAGCTTCGCTCGAAGTGATGGGTCATCAACCTGTTGTCCGATGTAAGCAGCAATGCCCTTTTCAAGCACGCGCAAAACGAAAGGGTTATGAACCAACAACACCGCAAAGAACTCTCGGCTCCAATAAACGATGTCTCTCACTACCCGTTGCACTATTGGGGCTCGGCGATACAACCGTTGTTCAAACTTCGTGATTCGACGATTGGGATGAGGCAAAACCCATGGTGCAGTTCGTTGAAACACGCTGAGCTTGGTAACAAGCGGTTGAATTTCAGGAATGAACTGGATCGCCGATGCACCAGTTCCAATAACCGCAACCCGCTCTCCCATGAAGTCATGATCATTTCGCCACTGGGCTGAGTGGAAAGTGGTTCCCTCAAATGAATCGAGTCCAACCAACTCGGGAATAGCTGGCTCAGCCAGAGGGCCGTTTCCTAAAATCATGACTTCTGCAGTAAACGAACCTGCGTTGGTCTCAATCTGCCAGCATCGAGCAGTCGTGTCCCAAGTGGCATTCAGTACTTCATGGTCGAATCGGATCTTGTCAACAACGCCATACTTCTCGGCGGTGCGTTTTAGGTAAGCAAATATCTCGGGCTGAGGCGAGTAAGTCTCGCTCCAGTCAGGATTCAGCTCAAACGAAAACGAATAGAGATGCGAAGGCACATCACAACGACAGCCTGGGTAATGGTTGTCACGCCAGGTTCCACCCACTGCGGCACTGCGCTCGAAGAGAACGTAATCAATGCCCTCTCGTTCCATCGCTATAGCTGCACCGAGCCCAGCAAAACCAGCACCGATAATTGCGACTCGCACGTGTGTTGATGGCGCTTGAACAGAGGGTGACATTACTGAATAGTAATAAAGTCCAGACGCTTACACCAGACCGTGTCCTCCTTGAGGCCCCGCCACGAAACAACTTGCGTGGCACCTTAAAAGTTTTCCTTGGTGGGTATCACAATTTGGCCTCCGGCCACGCGAGTTGTTCATGTCAGGCCCTAAGCACCATCATGACGGATTCTCTAGTTAAGAACGAGAAGCCCAATTGCGATAGCCGAGAGAAACATTCCAAATATCTGTGGCTTCGAGCAACGTTCGCCTAACAAGAAAATGGCAAGCAACACCGTGGCTGCGGGGTACATAGAGGTGAGTACAGATGCCACCGATAAAGCGCCCTGGCGAGTTGCCAACAGAAAAAGCACTCCAGCGGTGACATCGAGTAGGCCAGCAAAGAATGTGGCAACCCGAACTTCAGGAGATGGCAGCACGCGCTTTTCAGCAACAATTGCGGCAGCTGCTAGTAAGGCAACAGAGGCAACTCGTGCAGAAAGCAGTGGCCACACACCCGTATCGCCACCTGTGCGATCAAGACACACATAAAACGCTCCAAAACCAATTCCACCTACAAGAGCGTGGATCAGGCCGGGCTGTTGAATCCAACTGCCAACCGATGAAACCGCACCACTCATCCGTGAATCATCAGGAGCCATAGCGATCAATATCACGGCGGGAAAAGCAATGCCTATGCCCAATAGGCCCAAGTTGCCAAGCGCATCTCCGCCAAATAATCCGATCAGGACTGGGATGGCCGCCGCTTGAGCAGCAGTAACCGGAGCCACCACCGCCATGCGACCGATAGCAAGACCCTTGTAGAGCAAGAGAGTTCCCAAGCCACCGCCGACTCCCCCGCCGACTCCCCAAAGAAGATCAGATACTTCAGCGCTTGATTTGATCAGCGGAGAAAGAACTGTGAGCACAATCAAACCAACGATGTGCGCACCGACAACAATGCGAAGCGCCGAAGACCTACGACTCGCAATTCCAGCCAGATAGTCAGCCGAACCCCAACTCAGAGCCGCCAGCAAAGCCAGAGGGGCCGCCAGAGTGGACGAATGAGGAACAGAAAATCCAAAACTCTCTGTCGTAGGTTCAGCAAGAAGAGCGGCAATAAGGCCTGCTAAAAAAACGATGCAAATAAAGCCAGCTAAAACTCGCCAGTGTTTCTCTACGACTGTCGCTGCGCTATCTGGAAAAGACCCTGGCGACATCACGCTCGTAGTGTACGAGGCTCGGTCACTCTAAACGGCGAGGGTCTCGCTAAATTAGTGCCCCTATCAGCAGATACCTTTAGATTCGCCTACAGCCTCGGAGGAGTCGTTCAAAATCGAGTCATCTGCTTGACACATCACGCAGGCATCGTTTGGCTCGGAGAAAGCGACCAAGCGCATCCTCTCCTCACTGCCTGTTGTGCAGAGGAGCTTGCTGGCTTCGACTCCAGTCATCCAGTCAACTTCACTAAATGTCTCGTCGGCTACAACCCGATCGACAACGGCTGTCTCAAGAATGCGGCCTGGAGAATAGGCGCTGAAGCGGCTGACCATGTGGCCATCGAAAACTCGCCAGCTCTGGCCGTCAACCAAACCGACCACATAGGCCGCTAGCTCGCCACTCAGATGAAGGGTTGCGATCTCCACTTGATTCGTCTCATTATGAGCACACAGCACCCGGTACCAAAAGGTCTTGGCGGCCGGATCGTCAAGATCGCTAGAACGTCGAGTCAAGTGATCGCGTTCCAAATGAGCTTCGACCAACTGAGGCAATAGAGCGGCAATGGCATCAGAATCACGCTCAAACGCAATCTCTACACCAAGACCGTGATCTTCAATACGGCTGAACGCTCGACGAATTTGCTTGCGCATGTTGCGACTCAGATAGCTGTCAGAGGTATTACGTGACGAGAAAGAAACTCGTGGAATTCGTAAATCAGGAAGCACGTGCGCATGGGCTAATTGCGTTGCCAAAGCAAGGGCAACGGGGTCACGGAACGGCAATTGCTCCAACTCCAAACGCCACCGCGAAGGAACCCTGCCCAGAATATCTACGATCGCTTCAACAAGCGTTCGCGTCGATGAGCCATCACGACCAGGCAGGCGGGTACACGAACTACCACCGTGACCAAGACCGACTATTTCAAGACCGTCAGAGCGAAAGCGCTGTGCAAACAAAGCGGCGGATTCAATCGACTCCTCTCCCTCATTGCGAACTACGACGGCCAACGGCTCCCAAGTGTTGTGTGCTTCTGCCCAGGCAGAAAGCCAACGAGTCTTTGCCATGATTGGCATCCGCGTGACCGAGTGCAAGTCGTCAAGTTGGTTCCCCATGCCTTCAAGAGAAGCAAGGCCATAAGCAACTTCTACTTCAAAATTCCGTATCGCTTGCTTAAAGAATGCTACCGACTCAGTCTCTTGGACACTCGCTGTTACTTCTAGAGGAATCTCCACTCCAGCCACAACGAGTTCGTCAAAGAATTGCTCGATCAAGTGAGGGGCTTGGGGCTTGGCCATGTAGAAACCCTGACCAAAGGTGCAGCCCAAATCAGAAAGCACTGCCATCTGCTCAGCTTCTTCAATGCCCTCGGCGACCGTATCAAGCGAAAGCGCTTTGGCCAAGCCAATGATCGAACATGCCAGTGCGGCGGCTGTGGCATTACCACTCAAATCAGAAACGAAGGATCGGTCTATCTTGATGGTGTCAACGTCGAAACGTTGAAGATAACTAAATGATGAATACCCGGTTCCAAAGTCATCAATAGCAATTTTGACACCTAGCGCCTTAAGCGACTTGAGTACTTCTGCACCCGACTCTACGTCGTGCATTAGAACGCTCTCGGTCAACTCCAGCGTTAAATGACCGGCTTCGAGCTTTGATGTCATCAATGCTTCCGCCACCTTGCCGACCAAACTCGAATCCTCCAACTGACGAACTGAGAGATTCACGCAAATATCAAGATCTGCGCACTCAGGGCGGTTCTGTTGCCAGAATTTCACTTGGTTACATGCTTGATTGAGAACCCATTGACCAAGCTCGACAATAAAACCGATCTCTTCTGCCAGAGGAATGAACACCAAGGGAGCGACCAGACCCTGCTTGGGGTGATTCCAGCGCAACAGCGCTTCAACTGACACGACCTTTTGTCCACCTATTTCAAAGATGGGCTGATAATGAACTTCCATCTCTCCACGAGCCAGGGCTTGTTGTAGGTCAACTCGAAGTTCAAGACGGCTAACGGCTTCGTCGTACATACCTTGCTCGAAACACTCATAGCGTCGTTTACCTTTGCCCTTAGCGCAATACATGGCAACATCTGCATTACGCAAGAGCGTCTCGTGTCCACCATCGCTTAGACGTGCAACCGCCACACCAATACTCGCGCTACAGCTCACCTCCCCGCCTCGTAAGGTCACCGGTAGATCGAGGGACTTAAGGATCTCATCGGCAATATCTATAGCGTCTTGTTCGGTCGAACGATTGTTAAGTAACAATGCGAACTCGTCGCCTCCCAGACGGGCAACCACATCGTCTGGCATGGCACAGTCGCTCAAGCGTTGAGCAACCTCTTTGAGCAAGACATCTCCAGCGTGATGACCTAGGCGATCGTTGACCGACTTGAAATCATCGAGGTCAATAAAAAGAACCCCTACGAAAACACCATCGTCGGTATCGCTTAAGACACTTTGTAATTCCTGAGCAAAAAGCGCGCGGTTGGCAAGTCCAGTAAGACCATCATGCAAGGAGTCATAATGAGCCTTA
>JBBSKG010000041.1:0-20956 GCA_038256565.1 Acidimicrobiales bacterium
ACTTCGCCGACCAAAATCCCAACTGGTATGACAATCACTACTGCTGGAACAAGATCGAGCCCGCCCATTGGCCCAGGTTGGCGGAGGATGGCGATTACGAATAGGAGAGCGGCGGGAATGGCAAATTTGCTTGCGGTTCCGCGCGGATGGGCGATGCCTATCCAGGCGAAAGTCGTGGTGAACATGGCACCAAAACCTTGCGGGATAGTTGCGGAAAACGTGTTAACTACAGCGACTACAACGAAAGCGGCTGCTGCCAAGCTCAGAGTTGCTGGTCGAGGCCAGCGGTCCCAGGGGGCAATTAAGGCAAAAAGTCCGATGACAAATCCTGCTGCGCAGCTGATGTTGACGTGCGAGCGGTCGAGGCCTTCGATGTTGAGCGGCAATATCAATACCACTGGCCATGCCACGGAGGAGCCAATGAACATGAATCCACCAAGGCGACCCATCGAGGAGTGCGAAAGAGAAGACATCGCAATAGTCATCGGCACGCGAGCCATGTCATCTGAGCGCTTGCTGGGTTTGTTGCCAAGTAGTCTGCGGTTGTGAGAATTAGTCGGGTTCTTGGGGTTTTGGTTGTGGCGTGGGTGGTTGTTGGTGGATGTTCATCGTCAGAAATCTCTAAATCCAAAACTGTTACATCGCGTGTGGGGACGAGCACGACTCTCTCTGCTGCGACTGTCTTCACCACGACGACGGTGACACCAACGACTATTCGGCCGCGTGCTGCCGATAACCCGAAAGCTTTGGCCATCCAGATTGCAGAAGCCGAACGGACGATTCGTGACTCGAAGGCGACCTCAGCGGTGTTAGCTGTGGCGGCGCATCGCCAACAGGTTGCTTATCGAAGTCTGACGCTGCACCCTGAGTGGGACGCTGAGATTGCAGCCGCGCTGCCCGTTGAGTTTCGTCCAGTGATGGAGGCCAATGTCGCAGCGGGTCGAGAATTGCGCCAGCTTGTGCGCAAACCCAAAGACACTTTGCCGGCGTGGCGTATCATCGAGCCTGAGCCCATAGACGTTTTGCGAAAGGCATATGACGCGGGCGAGGCCGCCTTTGGAGTTCCTTGGGAATATTTGGCGGCAGTGCACCTGACTGAGACCCGCATGGGACGCATTCGCGGCGTAAGTACGGCGGGCGCTCAGGGCCCCATGCAATTTTTGCCCAGCACTTGGGAGGCATATGGCGAAGGGGACATCGAAAACACACAAGATGCCATTGCTGCAGCGGCCCGATATCTATCCGCCAATGGGGCACCCGATCGGATGGCCGACGCTCTTTATCGCTACAACCCGACCCCACGTTACGTAAATGCCGTCACCGCATATGCCAAACAGATGGAAGCCGACGAGCGCACCTTCCAGGCTTATTACCACTGGCAGGTCTACTACGTCACGACGCTCGGCGACGTCTGGTTAGCGGTTGGCTACGACCAACCCGAACCCCGTCCAGTAACCACCGCCGACCTTTAATCATACGGGTTTTAGAGGACGGTGAATTCTTGACGGTCAAAGTCGTCATCGAAGGCGAATGTTTCGTTGATTTCGTAAGACATAACTGTGACGGTGGCTTTAGCATGGCGATATGAGCGACAAGACGAGCGATCTGCCAGCAAGTGATGACGAATGGCGCAAGCGTTTGACCCCCGAGCAGTTTGAGGTGACTCGCCAGTGCGGTACCGAGCCGGCCTTCACTGGCAAATACTGGGATCATCACGAGGATGGCACCTATCACTGTGTCTGCTGTGGGGCCGAACTATTTGATGCTGGAACCAAGTTCGACTCAGGTACTGGCTGGCCAAGCTTTTGGGCACCCATGGATGACAAGCGACTCACTTTGATCGACGATCATCAGTTCGGAATGAAACGAACTGAAGTGCGCTGTGCTGGTTGCGATGCCCATCTGGGCCATGTTTTTCCCGACGGACCAAACCCCACGGGTTTGCGTTACTGCATGAACTCAGCATCGCTAGACCACGAACCCCGTCTATAGCGAGCCATGTCGGTAGACGTTTGTCTCGCCTACTTCGAGCGATGGCAATAGACCTTGCCCGTCCGGGGCCACGTCTCTTTCGCCTTCATCACCAGCGGCGTCGACCCCACCGGGATCGACAAGACGTAGGGCAGCGTGGACTCGATGTCGGGGTTCCGGGCGATTCGGAACAGCCTGCCGCTCACGGGATCGCAGGCACCACGTCGAGTCCTTCAGCCAACGCCGCCATGGACAGCCGGCGATCCCAGGTGGCGATGACCACCGCCTGATCCCGAAGCGCGAGCGCCGTCGCCAGATGGACCGCGTCCGCGCCGCTCAGTGGATGGGCGGCAGCGAGCTCAGCTGCATGCTCGCCAACCCCTGACGTAAGCTCATGGACGTCGAGAGCGGGCAGGTAGCGGTGCCACTGGCGTATGGCGACCCGTCGTCGGACCGAGTCGATATGCCCTCCACGTTCGGCGGCCGCAAGGGCGGCACCGATCTCGGGGACGGCGAGCCTGCTAACAGCGACGAAGGCTGCCTCATCCCACAGGTCGATCGCGACTTCGGTTCCCGCCTCATCGACGAGCAGCTTGAGCAGAGCGCTGCTATCCCAGAATGCGAGCGTCACGATCTTCACGCATCTCGCTCACGAGGTCGGCGACAGGCCCGTCGGCCTTGATGCGAGTCCCCCGACGGGCGCTAGGACGCTTCGTCTTAGCGCGCGTGAGCACGCCCTCCCGCTCGAGTCGGTCGAGCAGGCTCTCCTCCTCGGCCGGCCCGAGCCGAGCGACCGGGACGCCGCGTTCAGTCACCACGACACGCTCGCCCGCCGAGGCACGCTCGATGTAGGACTTCAGGTTCGCACGCAGCTCAGTGATGGCGACATCCATCTCGGCAGCATACCATCGTTTGTACGGATCAGAGCGTAAATCTGTACACATTTGTTTCTCGTTGTTTGAAACCGAGGCGTTGGTAGAGGCGGTTGGCGGCTTCGCGCGAGGGGCGAGAGGTTAGGTCGACGCTTCGAGCGCCGTGTGCCTGGGCTTGTTCGAGGGCTGCTTGGGTTAAGGCTTCGCCGACTCCGTGGCCACGGGCAGATTCGTCGACTACGACATCTTCGATCCAAGCCCGCAGTCCGGTGGGAATGCGGAAGAGGGCGAGGGTGAGGCTTCCAACGATTGCTTTGGTGTCATTTCGGGCAATCAATAACAGCGTTGCTTGTGAGTCAACGATCTCAGTTAGCTCCGCTGTGGTAGGTGGTGGAGAAGAACGAGAGAGCTGTGGAACGAGACGATCAAGAGCTTCTTGCAACTCAGGGGTTACTTCGGTGGCAAGATCAACATGAATAGACATCAACGGCTCCGAGGAATGGGTTGTGGCGCTTCGATACCAACGTAGACCGCCGTTGGCCTAATGAGCCGCCCTTCCTCGGCTTGCTCAGCTATGTGGGCACACCATCCAATAGATCGGGCACAGGCAAACATTGAGGTGAACAGCTCACGATCTATGCCACAACGTTCCATGACTACGCCTGCGTAGAACTCCACGTTGGTTCCGAGACGATGCCCTGACTTCAAAGTGTTCAGGGTGTTCAGCACACGTTGCTCGACTTCAACTGCTTGGTTTACTCGCTCGCCGCCAAGTTGTTGTGAGACCGTTCGCATGAGCACGGCGCGAGGGTCGGCACCTACATATAAGCGATGACCAAACCCCATGATTTTACGGCCTTCTTCTAAGGCTGATTGAACCCATGCTTCGACGGTGCCCGTGCTGTCTAGCCCGTCTAGAGCGTCCAGCCCATCTAGCTCATCCAACATGTCAAGCACGCGGCGGGGGGCTCCACCATGCAGTGGACCCGAGAGTGCACCGATGGCTCCGACAACTGCTGAGGCAACGTCTGCTCCAGTTGAGGCGATGACTCGTCCGGTAAAGGTTGAAGCATTGAGCCCATGGTCAATGGTGGTGATTAGGTACTGCTCAAAGGCGCGGGCAACGTCTGGTTCTGGAACTTCGCCGCTAAGCATGAACAAGGCGTTTGCAGCGTGGCCAAGCGTTGGATCAGGGCCAACGGGTTCGAGTCCTTTTGAAAGTCGGTAGAGCGCAGCGGCCAAGGTGGGCATGACCGAACAGAGCCGTATGCCATCTGCTCGACACTCATTTGGGTCGAGATCAAGAGTCGCTCGCATGCCCCACTGCGCACCCACTGCTGACACTGCGGTGCGCAGTGCATCTATAGGGCGCACACTGCTTGTTGCCAACACTGCCAAGACGGGTTTTGCCGCCAGCGGAAGGCTACGCAAGGACGTTAACTCATTGGTGAAATCGCTGAGTTGTTGAGTGGTTGGTAACTCGCCTTCAACTAGCAGATACCAGACCTCTTCGAGGCTGCATGACTCTGCGAGATCCACCGCTGAATAGTGGCGATAGTGATAAAAGCCTTGCTCTCCTTGCACTTCACCAATGGAAGTCTCAGTTACGACTATGCCGTCGAGGCCTTTAAGGGCTGACATGAAACAACTCGCGCGGCCGGAGGCCGAATTGTGATACCCACCAAGGAAAACTTTGAAAGTGCCGCGCAAGTTGTTTCATTGCGGGCCTTTAGCAACTGGGATTACGCTCTCAATCACTGGCAGGATCGCTCACCGTTTCGCCCGTGTCGATCAATGCTGGCAATAGCGCATGGCTGGTAAATAGCTCGGCAGCAGGGCTGGTTTTAGAAAGCGCATCGGCAGCTAAGACGATCGCAGCAGCGGTATAGGTTGAACGTTCGTAGCCAGGGAAGTTGCGTTCTTCGGGGTAGGTAATGCCCGTGAAATAAGCACCCTCGTCGTCTCGCAGGCGCTGAGCCCAGCGGAACAAATCAAGCGCTTGGTCATCGAGGCCAGCTGCAAGGTAGGCAAGAGCGCACTCACAGGTTTCCGCTGCAGTTACCCATGGCCGGTCGCTCACACAGCGCACGCCTTTGCCATCCATGACGAACGTATCCCAACGAGCATTGAGTTGAGTCTGTGCATCAGCCTCGCTAAACACCCCTGCGAGCACTGGGTAATACCAGTCCATTGCCCAACGGTCTTTTGATTCAAAGGCTTCGGGCACGTTGGTAATGACATGGGCCAAGTTGGCAGCGGAGAGTTCCCAGTCGGGCCGCTCATTGCCAAGTTGTTCGGCAATCGCAATGGCACAACGCAGGCTGTGACAGATGGACGATGAACCAGTCAGCAAGGCAAAAGGCCATGGGGTGCCATCGGGGTGACGAGCCCAGAGTATTTCACCTCTGGGAGTTTGTAACTCAAGCACGAAGTCGATGGCCCTCTCGACAACTGGCCACATCGTTTCAAGAAATCCGGTGTCGTTGGTGACCAAGAAGTGATGCCAAACGCCAGCGGCAACGTAGGCACAAACGTTGGCATCAAACTTGGCATCTTCAACTCGATCGGCAAGGTAGTACTGGTGCCACGAACCATCAGGCAACTGAGTCTCAACCAGCCACTGGTAGGCCCGCTCAGCTTCGCTGCGGCGACCGCCCAGATCAAGTGCCATCGCTGCTTCCACGTGATTCCAAGGGTCGGCATGACCGCCCGGGAACCATGGAATCATGCCTGACGCCAACTGAACACGAGCGATGGAATCGACCGTTGCAGTTATTTGTTCGGTATTTAGTACGCCTGGAACCGACGGAATGATCAACCGCTGATTGTCGCTCATGGGTTGCTCCTAGCAGCGGGATTTTTAGCGTTGCCGACGATGGCCGTCGGCTTTCGAGTATAGACGACGACACTTTTCCCTAACAGGGGGCTCAGTAGTTTTTCGATAATTTGGCCGATCTTCGGCTGCGAAATAATTTCCCACGTCAACAATCGCCGATAGGCCGAAACGAGTGGGTGCTTCTCGTTGGTTGGCCCAACAGCGCATCGCAACCACCAGTAGGCGCTGTGCAACGCATGTGCCCTGTGGAAACCCTCAGGGTTGAGGCCACCTTTACCCAGGCATGTTTTAAGGGTTGCCAAGGTATAGATGCGCACATGGCCACCTTCTACAAATGGTGCGTGGTACTCATCGGAAAGTGCCCAGCAGATCTTTTCTGGCAACCACGACGGCACTGTCACCGCCATGACCCCACCTGGGCGCAAGACGCGGGCAAGCTCGGTGGCTGCCGCAGCGTCATCGGTGATGTGCTCCATGACTTCTGATGCGATGATGCGGTCAAAGGTGTTGTCAGGAAATGGCAGTTGTAAGGCGTTTCCTCCAACGGCGGCTCCACTTGAACCAGCCGGAAGATCGTTTTCACGACGCATGCCTTCAAAGAGCTGATGAACGTCTTTCAACTCGGCAAGGTCAAGGTCGACGGCGACGACTCGAGCACCTCGACGGGCTGCTTCAAAAGCATGGCGTCCGCCGCCACAACCAAGGTCGAGCACGCGATCGCCAACGCATAGACCAAGGTCGCTGTAGCGAACGGTCAACATGGTTAGGAAACCCGGTCTGACATAGCAATCACTTCGCGATATTGCGTAACGGTTCTCTCGGCAGTAATTGCCCACGTGTAGCGGCGCAGTACTCGTTCACGACCGGCTGCACCAAGGCCATCACGTCTTATTGGGTCATTGAGTAAATCGAGAATGGTGGAGGCCAATGCTCCTGCATCTCCAGGGGGGACAAGGGCAGCGGTGGTGCCGTCGTTGCCGACCACTTCAGGCAGTGCGCCGCCAGTCGTGGCGACGAGCGGAACACCTGCAGCCATTGCTTCAACTGCTGGCAGAGAAAATCCTTCGTAGAGCGATGGAACTACAGCAATCTCAGCCTCGGCGTACAACTCGACAATGCGTTCATCGCTTACTCCACTGATAAAATGAACCCGTGACTCGAGTCCAAGACGTTCGATCATGCGGGCAACCGGGCCGCCTGCGTTGGGCTTTCCGATGACGACTAGTTCAGCGTCTTCACGTTCGGTTGCGATTTTGGCGAGGGCTTCGAGCAAATAAACAAGGCCCTTCATGGGCACGTCCGATGACGAGGTAGTCATGAGTCGCCCTGGCACTCGCTTGATGTCAGGTAAAGGGCGGAACTGCGCAGGATTGACACCAACGTTGACCACGCGCATGCGATCAGGGTCGATGTCGTGGCCCTTGACGATGTCGCCAAGCGATGATTCTGAGACTGTGACAATGCGAGGAAGTTGGCCCGCCACCTTGGTTTGCATGCGGGTAAAGGCGTACCAACGCTTCAGTGTTATGCGGCGAAAAGGATTAGTGGCATGAGAAATTTCTATTTCACGATCGACCGTGATCGGGTGATGAATGGTGGCTAAGACGGGAAAGCCCATTTTCTGAATGCCGAGCAGACCAGTGCCGAGTGACTGGTTGTCGTGAACGATGTCGAACTCGCCCAAACGTTTGGCAAGAGCCCGTTTTGCTCGCAGGCTAAAGGTATAGGGCTCAGGGAAAGCAGCGCTACACATGAGGCCGAACTCGGCAGCGTCGATAAGAGTTTTGAACTCCCATGGCCACGGAATACGAAACGGGTTTGGTTCTTCGTAAAGCTCCATGCTGGGAAGGCAATGAAGCGCCACTCGCTCGTCAAGATCAGGGTAGGGAGGGCCGCTGAATACCTCGACATGATGGCCAAGGTCGGCAAGCGCCCTTGTCAGATGGCGAGTATAAACACCCTGGCCACCGCAATGTTTGTTGCCGCGATAGACGAGATAGGCAATGCGGAGGGGGGTATTTTGTGAGGACATGAACCCACCACGTTGGCGGTTAAAGCATCACTCGGTCAAGCTGATGACCTTAATTTCTTCCATGCCTTGAGACCTACGTCTTGTCATGAGTAGGGAAAATGCGACACTTAGCAGCGCAGTGACGACCAGCGGACCATCGCCGATGCGGGTGTAAAGGGTTGAGCCGCTGCGACGTTGCACCCGCTCAGTCAGGACGCTTCGAGCCCCTAGGTCGGTGTATGACATAACTTTTCCGTCGGGGTCTATAAATCCTGAGAAGCCAGTGGGCGCGGCTTGGACGACGAAGCGCCCGGTTTCAATGGCCCGCAGTTGTGCCGCCCCAAGTTCGAGTGCGGGCATTTGCGTTGTGGAGTATGAGGTTGCATTGGTGGGTACGTAGAGCAGTTCGGCCCCTTGGCTCATAGCGTCTCGTGCTCGGCGGGCAAAGAAAACCTCGTAGGAGATGACCACGCCGATATCTCCTGCAGAGGTCTTAAGCAGTCCCGGACCTTCCCCTGCGATTGCATCAGCGGGGATTGCACTGACGTCAGCAAGTGACGCGATGAGTGAACGGAACGGTACATATTCACCGAAAGGAACCCGTTGGTTCTTTTCATAACGGTCGATCAACTCACCTTTTGCATTCCACACAACAGCAGCGTTGCGGTTGCCTTCGGGGTGTATTTCAAATATTCCTCCAGCGAGAGGGGCGTCTAAGCGTTTGGCGAGTTCTCCCATGCCACGATCAGCGGGTGAGTCTTTGACTGAGCCTTCAAGTTCGATCACGTCTTCTGGCCAGAGGATCAAGTCGACACCCTTTGGGACATCGACACTTGCGGCTAGGTGAGCGTTTACAACATTTTCTCCGGAAGTGTTGATTGCCCGAGTGCCTCGCTCGCCGCCGCCTTGCACAATGGCTACCTCAAGCGTTCCAACGGATTTCCCATTTGGAGCAAGGCTTCCAGCGATGACAACACTCATTATGAGCGCTGTACTCATGGCTGCTAGGCGTATTTGTCGTGTAGCGAGTGCGACGCCAGCGACGCCGACGAGGCCGATAAGTGCGGTGATTGCAAGGGTGCCGCCCAAGCGAGCTACTTCGGTAAGTGGACCACCGATTTGAGTTTGCGAAACCAAAGCAATCGGGACCCCGCCAAAGGGCCAAGCTCCACGAAACGCATCAGTTAATACGAGACCGGCAGGGAGGCTCACCATTATCCATAGAGGAGATGGATTTATCTTAGGCAACTCTTTTGAACGTGAGATCAGGGGTGGGACGGAAAGCACTACCGCGAAGAGAAATACTTCGATGGCCGTGGCCAACATGAAGCCCAGAATGTGGAACTCGGTCATCCAAAACAATCCGGGTCCGAGAAACCCCAGCCCTGCGGCGCTGCATTGACGGAAGCGCTCACGCCAAGTCGGGGCCTGTAGCCGTGTTGCAATCATGGCTATTCCCACAAGAGCAAGTAGCCACCAACCAAATGGCGGCAGTCCGCTTGCAAGAAGTAGGCCACCGACTAGGGAGCGTCTATGGCTCTTGTAAATTGTGAATAGACGCCTCAAGCCCCTGTGCCTGTTTCTGGAGGCAGCGTTGTGGGGGTAGTTGTGGGTGCGAGGGCAAGGAAGACCACATAGCGGTAACGGGCTGAACCAGGTGGGTGACAGGCGAAAAGTGTGCCTGTCGATTCGGGTGTCTGGTTAACGATTTCCATGGCATCAGGTGTGACAACTTCTGAGCCAGTGACCACATAGACGCTGCGTTTTTCCTCAACGGTAAAGATGACTTCGTCACCTGGTACTAGTTGATCAATATTGCGAAAGGGTCGAGTTTTCGATACTCGATGCCCAGCGATCACGACGTTTCCCACTTCACCAGGCATTGCAGTACCTGGCCAGTGACTTGGCCCGCGGTCGATTGATGTTAGAGAAATACCCTGGTTGAGCGGTACTTCGAGGCCAATCTTGGGAATCTCGATGCTGCCGAGAACGATATGTGGTTCTGGTGCATTTGGGTTTTTAGGTGGCACTTGAGGCGAAGGCAGCGCAACAGGAACAACCGCTGTGGCAAGAGTTGTGGTCGTGGTTGTTTGGGCCGATGGTCTAAAGGCAACGTCTTGAGAGGGCATATCGTTCGTTGGGTTGTGGCGCAATGCGAAAACGGTCCCAGTCAGTGCGACTGCCACCACCAGGCTGGTAATAGCCATAACGGCGACACGGTGGTGCCGTGGAAGGGTTGGGGATATCTCGTCGTTAGCAGACATTAGGGGCTCCATATTACTAGTGCACTAAGTCCACGAGTTGCGCGGCGGCGGCGCGGCCAGATGCGATGCAAGCTGGAATGCCAACTCCTCCGAGCGCTGCACCTGCGAGTGCTAGGCCAGGCAACTCATTTTGAATGATGGTTTGGACAGCGGCGACGCGTTCAAGGTGTCCGGGTTCAAATTGTGGAAATGCATCAGGCCAGCGGGTTACACGAGTGTCGATCGGTTTGGCCGTAAGGCCCATTAGCTGGCCAAGTTCAAGCATCAGATTTTTGACCAATGTCTCATCGTCGAGTTCCATTGCACGTTTGTCGCCAACTCGGCCAGCAGAAACTCGCAGAACTATGCGATCAGGAGCGCCCGCTTCTATGTGTGCCCATTTGCTTGACGTCCATGAACAAGCCGTGGTCAAAAAGCCCTCATTGCGTGGCACGAGAAAGCCACTTCCATCAAGTGGAGAGGCGAAGTCAGAGCGTGCGAATGAAAGTGCCACCAAGGCCACCGAAGCGTGCTCTATTGAATCAAAGAGCTGAGCCGTTTCTGGGGTTATTGGCGCAAGAAGGCGCGCTGTCACAGGTGCGGGAGTTGCCACGATTATCCAGTCGGCAGGCTCGACGCCTTGGTGAGTTTGGACAACAAACTGAGCGCCATCGGTGTTGGCGCGGTTGATGCTTTCAACTGGCGTTGAGCTTCTTAGCTCTACTCCTGCTTTGGTAAGTCGATTGACAAGCACTTCGACGAGGCGACTCAGACCAGCGGGGTGTGTAAGAAAAACCGGAGGGCCTGGGCTGAGAGGGTCTGGTTTGGGGGGGCGATGACCTCGTGAAGCAAGCACAAGACTGCGATGTTGCTCTGCCAGTTCGGCTAGCTGAGGAGCGACTGCTCTAATGCTGAGCTGATCGGTATCACCAGCATTGATGCCGCCCACGAGTGGGTCGACCAAGCGCTCGTGTACTTCATTGCCAAGGCGTTTTCTCACAATATTGCCAAGCGCAACATCGCCGATGAGGGCTTTGCCCGGCAGGAATGGTTCGATGCTTGCTCTTAACAGACCGCCAAGAGAAAGGACACCTGAGCGAGCAACGGCAATGAAATCTGTCGGCACTCCAAGCATCAGCCCAGCCGGAAGACGTCGCAGGCGGCCTCTTGACCATACGTAGGCGGCCCCATGGTTAGGGCTAACTAGCTCATTATCGATGCCGAGTTCTTCGCAAAGCCTTATTGCTTCGGGTCGTCGAGCCAAGAAGGCATCGGGCCCGGTATCGAGGGCAATCTCGCCAAACGGTTCGGTTACTAGCTTTCCGCCAAAGTGTTCGCTTGATTCGAGAACGGTCACAACAAGGTCGGCTCGATCACTCAGCCCTGATGGACCAACAAGCCCTGTTGGACTAACAAGACCTGTTTTATGAACAAGTTCGTGGGCAGCGGCTAGACCGCTGATGCCTCCACCGATGATGACGACCCGCTTCATGCGTGACACTCGTTGCTCATGACTCGTTATTCATGACTCGTTCGCAGGCGACTCGTTTGCAGCAATTACCAGATCGGCTAATGCGCCCATAATGAGTGGGTCATCGTTTGGCACTGCCGTTCGTGCAAATGCCAACCCATTCTTTTCAGCTACTGCTGCTGCTTCGATGTCTAAGTCATAGAGCACTTCAAGATGGTCGGAGACGAATCCACATGGACAGACAAGCACTCCGTTCGCTCGACCGGTTTCGGCGAGATCTCCAATGACATGGAGGATATTTGGCCCAATCCAGGGTTCAGGCGTTCTCCCAGGGCTTTGCCAGGCAATGGCCCAGTCACTCCAGGGGTTTAGGCCAACTTCTTTAGCAACCGCCTCGCCCGTTGCTCGAAGTTGATCGAGGTAAGTGTCGTCCGCGTCGATGACACGCTGCGGAAGTGAATGAGCGGTGAATAGAACCTTGGTTGCCTTAGGCATTTTCGACAGGTTCGTCCTCACCTCATCAGTGAGAAATCTTATGTAAGACGGTTCGAGATGCCAGTTTTCAATGTTTGCCATTGTTACGTCTTGTGAATACATGACTGCTCGGGCCTTCATGCGCCCGAGGTATTCGCCGACCGAGGCGCTGCTGTAGTGCGGAGCAAGCACGAGCCCAATGAGGTGACTTATCCCCGATGTGATGAGGCGATCGACGCAATCTTCTATAAACGGCTCAGCGTGTTTGAGCCCGATGTCTACTAAATAGCGCCCAGGGTCACGTTCGTTGAGAGCGGCTTGAAGGCTATTGGCTTGTGCCTCAGTGCGTTGTGCGAGAGGAGAAACCCCCCCGATTCCTTGATAGCGAGCGACGAGGTTTTCAAGAAGCTCAGGGGTTGGGGGCCTGCCGCGGCGTACGTGTGTGTAATAGGACTCGACATCTTCGAGGCGGCGCGGAGTCCCATAGGCCATAACTACGACGCCGACGGTCGCTTGGCTCTCGGGCGCGCTAGCGGCTTGTGTCACGAGTTATCCGGGTGAGCCTTGTGCATGGACCAGATCGACCACTTGCCTCAGTGCATCGGGGTTGGTGTCTGGCATGACTCCCCAGCCGAGGTTGAACACGTGCCCTCGCAGGCCTTTGGCGGCGGCGAGAACTTCACCGACTTTGGTCTCAAGCACTTCGGGCGGAGCGAACAAAGTTGTGGGGTCGAGGTTTCCTTGCAGAGCTTTGTCGGAGCCAACGAGTGTCGAGGCCTGGTTTAAAGGCGTACGCCAGTCGACGCCTACGACGTCTGATCCAGCTTCAGACATTGCTTCAAGCAAGTGTCCAGTGCCGACGCCGAAATGAATACGAGGAACACCTAGATCAGCAAGGCCAGCAAAAATCCGGTGTGAAGCGGGCAATACATAACGGCGATAATCGGCTTCTGACAGAGCGCCAACCCATGAATCGAAGAGCTGTACGGCTCGGGCACCTGCGGCTACTTGTGCTCGTAAAGTCGCCAAGGCCATGTCTGCAAGGCGGTTGGCGAGGTCTTCCCAAACGTCAGGTTCGCCGTACATAAGGGCCTTTGTGTGTACATATTCTTTGGAGCGCCCACCTTCGACCAGATAACTGGCAACAGTAAAGGGAGCGCCAGCAAAGCCAATGAGTGGAACGTCTGATGCCAACTCGGCTGTAACCATGCGCACGGTTTCAAGCACATAGGGAAGGTCGAGTTCAGGCTCGATTGGTCGCAGACGGGCAAGGTCGGCTTTTGTGCGGAACGGTTCTTCGATCACGGGCCCTTTGCCCGGGTGTATATCGATTCCTTCGACGACCGATTGCACGGGGGTAACGATGTCTGAAAATAGAATGGCCGCATCTACTCCTAGGCGGCGTACGGGTTGCAGGGTTACTTCGGCGGCGATTTCAGGTTGGCGAATCATGTCGGAAAAGCGATGTTGTTTGCGCACAGCCCGGTATTCAGGCAGCGAGCGACCGGCTTGGCGCATGAACCAAACGGGCACGCGACTCGTGGGTAGCCCTCGACATGCAGCGAGGAATGGAGGAAGGGTCTCGTCAGCGGCGGCGTTCACGCTCGATACGGTATCGGGGCCTGACAAGATGGACCTATGCGACGATCAATTGACGACGCCCGAGAGGCGCATCCCGACGGAGATAGCGACAAACCCCAAGTGTCATGGATGGTGCAGATCAGTGATGACTGCGAAGGTTGTGATGACCTTAGGGTCATGCTCACAGTCGAAGAAGTGGGCCGAGCTGGTACCGGTTTCATTGCCCATCTTGATTCTGACGGAGCTCGCCGTCTGCGAGGTGCAATAGCCGACGCGCTGCGTGAAGTAGGAGAAGACCCCGGCCGCGAGTCGGTTGTATTGATCGGGGCGAGGGCGTTATCTCGTAGAACTCGTAAGTATTCAGTGAGCTTGGCGAGACTCTCTAGTCCGAGAGGTTCGGCCATGTACTTTTCTAGGCTGTTGATATGTGCAGGGATGGCTTTTTCGAGAGCATCAGATCCGGCATCTGTTAAGAGGGCATAAAATACTCGACGGTCTTTGGGACACGCTTTGCGGTTGACTAGGTCGTCATGTTCCATACGGTCGATCACCCGGGTTAGACCGCTTGTGCTCAAGGCGACCTGTGATGCCAGATCACTCATTCGAAGGTTTCGTTCAGGGCTACGAGCCAGGCGAATGAGGACTTCGAACCAGGTTAAGGGCATGCCCGCTTGGGTTTCTAGGTCGCGGCCAATAGAAGCCGTTAGGGCTGCATGAGCCTCTAACAACATTCCAAATGCCGTTACTCGACTGTCACCACAAAGGTCAGACAACTTCTTCTCCAGATGTAGTTGCTTTTACAATATTTGTCTATACAATATTTGTCTATACAAGTATACCCACGACCGTTAGGAGTCACACATGAGCGTACGCACGATTGAAGGTTCAGAGGTTCCAGTTGCTGGAACCTGGGCCATTGACCCATCTCATTCCACGACATCATTCATTGTTCGCCACCTTGGGCTTGCCAAAGTTCGAGGTGGGTTCGGTGTTCTTTCGGGGACCATCGAGGTTGCTGAAAAGCCCGAGGATTCATCTGTAACGGTTGAGATTGATGCAGCAAGCATTGACACGGGAGACCAGGGGCGAGATGACCACCTTCGTTCTCCTGATTTCCTAGATGTTGGCGAGCATCCAAATTTGACCTTTAGCTCGACGGGGGTCATTAAAGGAAAAGATGGCTGGAAAATAACGGGCGACCTTAACATTCATGGCATTACTAAAGGTGTCGAACTCGACGTGACTTTCGAAGGAAGCGCCACTGACCCGTGGGGCGGAACAAGAATTGGCATGTCTGCCATAACTGAGATCAATCGGGAAGACTTTGGTTTGACCTGGAATCAGGCCCTTGAAACCGGTGGGTTCCTGGTGGGCAAACAGGTCAAGATCGAAATTGAGGTAGAAGCCGTACTTCAGCCTTGATGCCACGGACTCAGCCGTCTGACCTAGGCGACTGAGTCCGCCGCTGTCTGGCCGGTATGATTGACGGTTCCCTTCTTTTGGGCATGGAGTCCGAGAAGGGGAGGGAGTGCGTCATGGCTAGACATCCTGATCTTGATGTCGAACAGGCTCTTATTGACCATGCATATGTGTGTCTAGAAGAGTCTCGGCGTCGCGCACGCAATTTGTTGCAGATGCGATCGGTTGGTCCCGGTGGCACTCATCAGGCACGCCTTGAGAGTGATGTCTTTGAAGAAACGGTGCGATCGCGCCTCGCTCAACTCCAACTGGGTGATGTTGCTTTGGTCTTTGGCCGCATTGACCCAGACGAAGGCCATGAGTATTTCCATATCGGACGTCTCGCTGTGGCTGACGAACATCAAGAATCGGTGGTTGTTGACTGGCGAGCGCCGGTGGCTGAGGCGTTTTATCGGGCAACGGGACGACACCCAATGGGTCTGTCACGTCGTCGTCATTTTGTCACTCATGGTCAGGAACTTCTCGATATTGAAGAAGAATCGTTCGGACCTGGCGGTACTGGTCTTGTGGGTGACGACGGTGAAACGCAACTGGTAGGGCGAGGTGCGTTAGTCACTTCGCTTGAACGAGCGCGCACTGGGTATATGGGCGACATCGTTGCGACTATTCAGGTTGAACAAGACGAGATCATTCGTGATGAGCTGGGCGGGGTACTCGTGGTGCAGGGTGGCCCCGGTACTGGCAAGACCGTGGTTGCGCTGCACCGGGCGGCTTACCTTTTGTACACCCACCGTTTTCCATTGGAAGACCAAGGGGTGCTGGTGGTGGGCCCCAATCATCTTTACGTTCGTTACATCGAACGGGTGTTGCCGTCGTTAGGCGAGGCGGGAGTTGAGATGGCGACGATTGTCGACCTCGTACCCGAACCGATTGATAGCAACCAAGAACCCGCTAGTCCACTAGCTGGTGGTGACCATGTTGATCATCGTGCTCGGGTCAAGGGCGATCTTCGCATGGTCAAGGTGTTGAGCAAAGCAGTGCGAGATCGTCAGCGCCCTTTGCGCCAAACCCTCGAAGTCGGCATTGACCTTCAGGTGTTGCGGTGCAGCGTTGAGGCCAGTCGCCGCATTGTGAAGTCTGCGCGTAGCCGTGCAAGGGGACATAACGCGGGGCGTAAGATGGTTGAACAGGGGCTTTGGGAAGAGTTGGCTCGAAGCGCTCGACGAGAGATTGACCCTGCCGAGGTTCGTAGTCGTCTTCGTCGCCATGACGATGTTCGTGCGGCACTTGAAGCAATGTGGCCGGTGTTGACTCCAGCTGATTTCCTTCGTGACCTTTTCGGATCAAAGGCACTAATCCACCTTGCTGGCGACCGGTTGTTATCTGATGACGAGCAACGAAACTTGTTCTCTCCCCGCGGAGTGTCTTCAGCAGATGTTCGCTGGACGAGAGCAGATGCTGCCATGCTCGACGAAGCCCGTTGGCTGCTTGGCCCTCTTCCCAAAAAAGCCAACAAGCGCATTATTGGAGCAGATGATGAGAATCATGTTCCTCTGTTCGACCCCGAAGAGATTCGGACCTATGGCCACATAGTTGTAGATGAGGTGCAAGACCTCTCGCCTATGGAATTGCGCATGTTGTCACGCAGGTCGCTTGGTGGTTCGATGACCGTCGTGGGCGACATGGCCCAAGCCACTGGACCTTGGGCTCCCGATGGTTGGCAAGATGTGTTGGCGTTGCTTCCGTCTCGCAAGTCGCCAAGGGTGCGTGAGCTAAGTGTTTGTTATCGAACGCCAGAGGCGATCATGGAATATGCAGCCAAAGTATTGGCAGTTGCGGCACCAGGGCTAAGCACGCCTCGCGCCGTTCGCCAAGGCGACCCCCCCCTAGTGGTACGTGCTCCCGAGGGCGAGCTAACTGCAGTGGTTGCGACAACATTGCGTGAAGAGCTGGCTCGTCTCGATGCTGGCGGTGGGGGCAATATTGCAGTAATTGTGACCGACTCTATGGTCGCCGAGATCGAGGAAGGTCTGGCCCAAGCCGGAATCTCTTATGGCGATGCCTCACGCTCGGGACTTGATTCAAGAGTGAGCGTGCTTGCCATGCGTTTGGCGAAGGGCCTCGAACTCGATGCAGTAGTAGTTGTAGAACCATCTCGCATCGTGGCCGAAGAACCCCAAGGCCTCCGCTCTCTCTACGTGGCCCTAACCCGCCCAACCCGGCACCTAACCGTCGTTCACTCAAAGCCCTTGCCTGACATGCTCATCTGACATCTGCTGAGGCGTATCATCTGACTACGGATCAGAAGGTTAGGGGTTCGAATCCCTCCGAGAGCGCTGAAGAAGTCGCTGGTCATCGGGT
The DNA here is from genome assembly GCA_038256565.1 of Acidimicrobiales bacterium. Classification (GTDB taxonomy): domain Bacteria; phylum Actinomycetota; class Acidimicrobiia; order Acidimicrobiales; family CADCSY01; genus JACOTK01. Next base: position 17,240 of record JBBSKG010000041.1, read on the forward strand.
TCGTGACCTGAGCTTCGGCTCGCTGTGGACCCCTCTTGGCAATCCGTTGGCAATCTCGACGGGTTGAGCACGGGAGGTGGTCCATGCGTGGACACTTGCAACACCGCGGGAGCGCTTGCGCAGAGTCGCGACAGGCTCACCTTTCGCTTCCGGCGGGCTTCGCTTGACGCGGTACCCGCCGGTTCGGTGCGGCTGTGGCGGTGTTGCCGGTCGGACTTGCGAGGGATCGTTCGAGGCCGGTGAACAGGTCGACGACGTCGGCTGCTTCGAAGACTCGGTAGCGCTGTCTGCCGATGTTGCGTTGGCGCAGGACGCCGGCTGCTTCGAGGCGGTTGACGGCTTCGCCGGTTCGCATCTCAGATCGTCCGATCAGTCGTGCGGCGCTGTCGACGGTGATCACCGGAGCACCTGGCAGGAGGTCGAGGAGCAGCTCGACCGCCGAGTTGGCTCGGACGCGCCCGAGTTGTTCCCGCCATCGTGCATCGAGCGCCTCGATCTTGCCCGCGTAGAACTCGGCGTCCGCACACGATCGATGTGCGGCAGTGGCGAACGTACGCAACCAAGTGCCCGCGCCCGTCGATCGGTCGGGACTGTCCGGTGCCCCGAGGTGTCGATACGCAGTGAGGCCGGCGATGTAGTCGCTGGCCCAGGTGGCGAGCACGAGGCTAATCGGTGGCACGAAGCGCGGGGCGAGGCCCCGGCGGCGGAGGATGACATGAATGAGCGCGCGCCCGGTGCGGCCGTTGCCGTCGGCGAACGGGTGGATCGTCTCGAATTGCGCGTGGGCAATCGCTGCTTGCACGAGGGCGGGATGATCGTCGCCGTTGACGTACGCCAGCAGATCGTCGAGCAACGCGTCGAGGGTGTCAGGTGGCGGGGGGACGAACGCTGCGGAGCACGGGTTGTAGCTGCTGCCGCCGATCCAGTTCTGCATCCTGCGGACCACGCCCCCGATCCCGGGCGTCACTGACCGCTCCATCAAGGTTCGGTGGATCCCGAGGAGGTCGGCGAGAGTGATGGTGTCGGTCGAGGAGCCGAGCTCCACTGCGGCCTCCATCGCGGCGACGTTGGCGAGCACCTCGACCGCTATCTGGTCGGCGGCGTTGCCGCCCTGGGCGATTACGACCTCGGCATCGAGCAACCGGCGCGGCCCCGCCTCCAGTCCTTCGATCTTCGACGATGCGACCGACTCGGAGCGGAGTAAGAACCGCGCCAGCCCTTCGAGGCTGACATGCGATGTTCCGGTTGCGTTCAGCCGGCGAATCGCTGCTTCCGCGTCGCCGAGGTCAGCGGCGAGATCGGCCGGAAGGGCGAGGTCCCACCCGGCGAGTGGGTCGGTGAGGTAGGCGTCGTAGTCGCAGCCCTGTCGGTCGCGGCGACTTATCCCCTCGAACGAGGAGGTCCAGCGGTTTCTGACTAGCATTGCCACAACCGTTACCTCCCACGTCTCTAACTAACGCTTGCACTCTAACCGTTAGACACACGCGTGGGAATGCAACGCTTCTTTCACTGCACCGGGCGGCCCAAGCCAAGCCCAGATCGAGGCTGCTGTCGAGGGTGTGACGATCGTGCGGCCGGATTGGCGGCCGCCGTATCGAATCAGATCGGTGGAGCCCGACAGCACCCGGTGCAAGGGCGAGCGTAGAAGCGCTGCGACGAGAGCGTTGCCGATCGACATGCAGCAACCATCCGTCGTCCGACCGACCTGGGGCTAGGGGCGAAGATCCCCTGTGAGCCAGCCCGATGGCCCCTGTCGACCGATGGTGCTCGGATGCCAGATCGTCCTCGTGTCCGTAGCCCTGCTTCCCACGCCGACGCGGCTCACTCCCTCCACGGGATGGTGCGGTCGAGTTGACGGCGGTGCGCGCGCAATGCGTGATCAACTTCGTCGCGCGTCTGCGAGTGGCGTCGAGACCCTGCGACCCCGAGCTGCACCGAGTGCGCTTGCGATGGCGCTGGCCTCTCGTCGCCCCAAACACCTCCTGGTAGGTTCGGGGAGATGGACCGCACCTTCGAACTGATCTGCGAGGTTGAGCCAGCAACGCGACCCGACCTCATAAAGGTCCGGCACCAAGTGGGCGTGCTCGCCCCCGTCGCCACACGGTTCCTCATCCCCGACAACCACATCGGCAGGGCCACGGTCTCGTCCATCGCCGTCGCCCACGAAGTCGACCTCATGGGCGGTCGAGCCATCGCCTGCATAAACGCACGAGACCGCAACGTCCTCGGCTTCCGACGGGACCTGCTCACCGCGTCGGCCTACGGGGTCAGCGAGATGCTGTTCGTCTATGGCGACCGGCCCGAAACCGGCCGCCGCTCTGACGACCTCACCGTCCGCAAAATGATCGACCTCGCCCGCGAGTTCTCCGCCGAACAAGGTTGGCCCCTTCGCATCGGGGTCTCATGCGGACTCGACGACGTGCAACCGTGGAAGCACGAAGCCGACGCCTGGTACGTGCAGGTCTCCTACTCGGCCGACACCCTCGCCACCTGGCGACAGAGCATCCAGTTCGACGGCGCCGTCTACGCGGGCGTCATGGTCATCCCTTCGGCCCGCATGGCCCGCAAGCTGTCCGCCGACGTGCCCCAACTCGCCGTCCCCCCACACCTCGTGGAGATGGTCGACCATGACCCCAGCGCCGGTGTGGAGTTCGCCGCTGACCTCATCGACTCCATCCGCACAACCAATCAATTCGACGGTGTCCACCTCGTACCGGTGGCCCGCTACCGCGAGATCGCCTCGGCCCTACTCGATCGCCGCTGACCGCGCTTGAGGTCGCGGAGCAGGTCGGCCCAGCTGTCGGTCGACTCGCGGTGGCCGTCGGTGATGGCGACCAGCTCCTTTGTGCCGTCGACCCGCACACCCACGATCACCACGACTTAGATGTCACCAGATCGTGCAGCAGACCCTCGCGCTCTTCCTGGCCGGGCGGCCGGAAGCTCGACGCCTGAGACTGTCCGGTTTCCGGTGCAACTCGTGCTGGCGGTTGTCATCAGGTGGCGAAGCGCTTCTGGAAGGCCTGTTCGACGTCGCGGACGTCAGCTGGGAGGTTGTCCGCGGCAGCGCACCCGGCGACCACGAGCTCGGCCTGGTGGCGGAGTGACTCGGCCCGGCCCGTTCCCCTGCCGTCGATGGTCTCGGTGAGCAGTTCGAGGGATTCGAGGAGGTAGATGCACACCGCTGGCATGGCCGCGGCGGTCTGGCGGACCTCGTCGAAGGCGAGACGGATCAGGTCGTCGTGGGTGGGTTGGTGGACCAAGACGATTCGACCGCTGTCGCCGTTCGACCTGACGGGCGATGGTGGGTCGCGTCGGAGCAGCTCGGCGAGCACTGCGGCGGAGTGGAAGATCGCGTCCTGGGCGGTGGTGGGGTCGTTGATACCGGGCGACAGGGCCTTCAGTGCGACGTCGGCGAGCTGGCGTAGCCCGAAGGAGACGTCTTGTTGCATGGTTCGCGTGTCGCCCGTCCTGATCGCGGCGAGGACCGCACGCTCGAAGGCATCGGCATCGGCATCGGCATCGTCGGGCGCGGTCGAGAGGTCGCCGATGGGTGTTCCCTCGATGGCGTAGCGGCCAGGGTAGGTCTCGACCCACATCGTCTGTCCGGTCGGGATGCAACCGATGAGCTTGTCGAGATCGATCTGTTGCACCCAGCCGCTGCGGTCGAAGCGAACGACGTGGGCCGGATCAGACGGGCGCTGCGGCAGGGACGGCGGG
>JBBSKG010000042.1:0-20571 GCA_038256565.1 Acidimicrobiales bacterium
CGGCACCCCTCAGATGCCCGAAGGGGACCATGAATACTCAATGGGTCTGGGCTTCGAGCAATTTTGTGCAAGCGACTTCGATTTCTCCGCATTCACTGACTTCGATTGGGAGTCGATGCACGATGGCGAAACCTCGCCAATGTTCGATGGCAAAATGTTCGATGGCAAAATGCCCTCGGCTGATGAAATCAAGAAGTTTAAAGAACAACTAGGTTTCTAGTTGCTGGCTTGGGCGGTGCCCCTTTGGTCGTTCCAAACGATCTTGGGGACATCGCCCCAGAGCCGTTCGAGGTTATAAAAAGTTCGGACCTCGTCAAGAAAAATGTGGACTACGACGTCACCGAAATCTAAAAGTACCCAGCGGCCATCGTCTAGACCTTCGGTCCTGAGTGGGCCCACCCCATCGAGAGATTTGATCGCCTCTTCCACCTCATCAGCGATCGTTTTTACCTGGCGAGTGTTGGAAGCGCTGGCGATAACAAACCAGTCGACAATCTGAAGAATTTCACTGACGTCAAGCAAAACAATGTCAGCTCCAAGTTTTTCTGCTGCTGCCTCTGCAGCCACACGTGCCCGCTGCGTTGAATCTCGTTCATCGTTCAAGTCGATCAGCGTCTTTTCCTTGCTGGTGCTGGTGTCGGTACGGTCGGTTCTGTCGGGAAGCGGGCTGCAAGATCTTGGCCAATCACCACCATGACGTCTACCAGCATGGCATTGACTCGGCTGCGCACCACTTCGCCCAGACCCAACGTCTTTTGTAATGCCTCAGCAGCTGGTCGATCTTTGGGGTCGGAGTACACCACCATCGTGGTCTGATGATCAAAGCGCGATGCATTGCCAGTTAGCGTCACCTCCACGCCCGCTGGAGCCAACAACGGCAAAACATGTTGCGAAATACCAGGTCTACCCGTGCCATTGAGCAATTGCACCGTTATGCGATCAGTTGCACTGCCACCACCAAGCTTGGTCAACAACTCGCCAGCCTCTTTAGCGCGTATACGAAACAGCTCATCGCTGCCCTTTGTGCCGCCCGATATCGACTCCACAGGCAGGATGTGAAAGGCCGTCTCGCCTGATGCGAGCGCAGCTATCGCTGCTGGGAATCGAGCTGCATCAACCCCCGCTGGAGCAGATTTTGCAGCCTTAGCTAGCCAGGCTTCCCAGATCGCCTGGTGACGGACAATGCGATCAAGCTCACTCTCGCTCGATGCCGCAGCGAACAATGAAAATAATTCATCAGGATTAATTTTGGTAAGGCCAGGACCAACTCGAAGCCCAGAGCGCTCGCTTCCATTTGGTGCAGATGATTTGCGAGGAACCTCGACAGAAGTTGGCAGATCAACCGAAAGCGCACCGATCGGCGCAACAAGTTCGCTGAGTTGGGCTGGGGTCACCACATCTACCGCATCGAAATTCACACCAAGCATGTTTGTAACGGTCTCAGCCAACAGGTTCTTATTACCCAGACCAGGCACTTCTCGAATTGGGCGAAGACCAAACGAAGCCACCTCGGCCATGATTCCAAGAGGAACGAAAACGATGTCGCCTCCGCTGCGATCGCTTTCAGGAACAATGATGCTCAAAGCGCCAGGCTCTCCTTGTCCATCCTCAATCACGACCAAAGTCAACAGAGGCTTTAACGCCACAGCTGATGATTCCGCTGGCGGCGTACGATTAAGCGGTTCTACTTTTTTCTTTCCGAACGTCAAATCATTTAATCCATAGCCCAGAAAGCCCGCAGTAATGGCACCAAGGCCAATAAGGGCAACCAAGAGCTCTAGACCACGGTCTCCCCAGCGACGGCGGCGGCGCATGCGACGAAGTTCACGGCGAGTTGGTGATCTATCAGCGTCATCACCACTATCACTGTTAGCAACGTCATCAGTATCTGTGAACACGATCAAGGCGTCGTCCAGTACTTCAGGTTCACCATTGCTAAGGGAGTCGCTCTTGGTCACTGACGTCATCTGGATTCAGCGTATAGACCTCGCTCGGCTATCACGTGGATAACGGGTTCTGTGACTAGCCACGTCAAAGGCCTCCCGCTGGCAAAGCGAGCCCTCAAATCGGTGCTCGAAACCTCAAGACGAGGCACCTCAACTTGTTCTACCCGCCAACCCTCGGACACAACGGTAGCCAATGCACCCGGTCGGTTAACTACAACCAAAGTGGCAAGATCTCGTAATTGGTCGGCGCGTTCCCACGTTGATAACAAATTTGCAGCGTCGCTTCCCATGATCAGGTGCAGTTCGGAATCAGGTTCTTGTAGGTGAAGCTCCGCGAGCGTATCGGCGGTATAGGATGGGCCGCCTCGATCAATCTCTATACGACTCGCCTCTAAACCTTCAGTATCAGCAACTGCTGCTTCTACCATGGCGAGACGGTCTAAAGCCGGGCTAACGGGCAATCCAGCCTTTTGCCACGGGTCGTTTGCTACAACAAAAAAAACCCGGTCGAGATGAAGTTCATGCAAAACATTGATGGCTGTAACTAGATGTCCAACGTGGGGTGGGTCGAATGTCCCACCAAATACGCCAAGGCGTTTCAACGAAATCCCTTCAGTTGATGAGTAATATTGTCGACAAAAAGATCTCGCGAGACTTCTAACTGACCTAGCCAATCATGCCGAAGAGTAGATGTAAGGAATAAAACACAAAAATAGTGCGGTCCCTATTGTGACGATAGTCACTGGTAATACGGGAATGCCCGCCGATTACTTCTTGTTGGATGAGGTGTTATGAGAGATTCAGTTGGACAGTACCTACATGAAATCGGGCTCGTTCCCTTGCTCAATGCTGGGCAAGAGCGTGAGCTTTCCCAAAAGATCGAGGCTGGCCGTGCGGCACAGGCCAAAATCGATGCTGGTGAACGGGGCGTTGAGTTCAAGCGTGCCGTTCGTGAAGCAGCGCGTGCGCGCGACTACTTCATTCGGGCAAACCTTCGTTTGGTCGTAAGCATCGCCCGTCGCTATCCCCTGCCTTCTGGCATGGACCTGCTTGATTTGATCCAAGAGGGCAACCTTGGCCTGGAGCACGCTGTCGAAAAGTTCGACTGGCGTAAGGGTTTCAAGTTCTCTACCTACGCGACTTTCTGGATTCGCCAAGCCATCGGTCGTGCACTCGATCAAAAGGCCAGCCTTGTCCGCTTGCCAAGCGAGCGTTCTGCACAACTTCGAGCGGCGCTTCGTGCCGTATCGGGCGAAGGCGACGACCTAGACGACGAGTTGGCCAATCTTCACCGTTTGTCCACTCCTACCAGCCTCGATCGCACTATTGGCGAAGACGGCGATCAAGAGTTGGTCGACCTCATTCCTGATTCCAATCCCGGCCCCGAGCATCTAGTTATTGAGCAGCTTCAAGATGAGATGATCAACAGCCTGCTCGACAACCTTGAGCCTCGTGCCCGCATTGCTGTAGAACATCGCTTCGGGCTGCTTGATGGCCAAAAGCGCAGCTTCCGTGAAGTGGGAGATGTGTTGGGAGTCACCGCAGAGGCCGCTCGACGCATCGTCAAGCGGGCCGTCGAGGATCTCAAGCTCGACGCGGAAAGCATCGTCGCTGCCTAAAAGTGTCCTCCCCGTGAGACGCCCTACCAGCCACAACGCCGAAATCACTTTGCCTGGGTCTCGGTGATCCGCCACGATGGAGCCATGCCTCCCCAGGATTGGTCCCCAACTTCATGGCAGCAATTCCCTGCTGTTCAACAGCCCGATTGGCCCGATTCATCTGAGCTGAACAACGTACTAAAGCAGCTATCGACCTTTCCACCATTGGTATTTGCTGGTGAAGCTCGCGCTCTGACAACTAGTCTTGGCAAAGTAGCTGACGGAAAAGCTTTTCTTTTACAAGCTGGTGATTGCGCCGAATCATTCGATTCATTCTCGGCTGATGCCATTCGTGACAAGCTGCGGGTCATCTTGCAAATGGCGGTGGTGCTGACCTATAGCTCAGGCGTACCGGTCGTAAAGGTAGGACGCATTGCGGGTCAGTTTGCCAAGCCCCGCTCGTCTCCAACCGAACATGTCGGCGATATCGAACTACCTTCATTTCGGGGTCATATCGTCAATGACATCGCCCCGACTCCTGAAGCGCGTGTCCCGGACCCGCATCGTTTAATTGCTGCATATCACCAGTCTTCGTCAACATTGAACCTGCTGCGAGCCTTTACCAAAGGTGGCTTTGCTGACCTTTCGCAGGTCCACACCTGGACACAGGAGTTTGTCGCCAGCAGCAACGAGGGACGTCGCTACGAGATCATTGCCGAAGAGATCGACCGTGCGATGCGCTTCATGGAGGCATGTGGCATCAATTTGAAAGCCGAACAACGCCTTCATCAGGTCGACTTCTACACCAGCCACGAAGCGCTCATTCTCGGCTACGAAGAAGCCCTGACGCGACGCGATTCGCTGACAGGTGACTGGTATGACTGCTCTGCACACATGTTGTGGATCGGTGAGCGCACTCGTGACCCCCAAGGGGCTCATGTGCACTTCCTTGCGGGCGTCGGCAACCCGATTGGCTGCAAGATTGGACCGACCGTAACCGGCGACGAGGTCATCGAGCTGTGTGAACGGCTGAACCCAACACGCATACCAGGACGGCTGACACTTATCTCACGTATGGGTGCCGATCATGTTGGCAGCCGTCTGCCTGCACTCGTCCGAGCCGTCCGTGATGCTAAACACCCAGTGGTTTGGGCGTGCGACCCTATGCATGGCAATACATTCACTTCTGAGAGTGGGCTCAAGACTCGCCACCTCGATGCCGTGCTTGCCGAGATAAGTGCGTTCTTTGGGGTTCATGAGGCCGAGGGAACTTGGCCAGGTGGTGTCCACATCGAGCTAACAGGTGAGAACGTCACCGAGTGTCTCGGCGGTGCCGAAGAAATTTTCGATGCCGATCTCGACCAACGCTACGAAACCATGTGCGACCCCCGCCTAAACGCCCGCCAAAGCCTCGACCTAGCCTTCCAAGTAGCCGAACTCCTCCGTCGATAAGGGCCGCCTTACTGGTTTGACGGCGTCTTGTTGACACACGTTCGCCAGGCTTAGGCAGCTCGATCACTCGGTTTTACCGTCCTCGGCGCATGAGTTTAAACCGAAACCCGTAAAACTTGATCGGATTAGTCGGGTTTAGGCTACAATGGTGACTTCTCACGTTAGAAGAGGGAGGCGTTGCCATGATTCACGCCGATATTGATCCCGCCGCACAGGCCGATATTGACAAGTTTGATGTTCAACTCGCTCGCTATTTAGCAGGCGATCTTGACGAAGATGCCTTTCGTGTCTTTCGTCTAAACAATGGCATCTATGGCCAGCGCCAAGGCGGCCACAACCAGATGGTTCGTGTGAAGATTCCCTATGGCCGCATTGAGCCCGAGCAACTCGAGATGTGCGCCCACCTGGCCGAGGAGTACTCCCGTGGTTGGGGCCACATCACGACCCGCCAGAACATTCAGTTCCACTTCGTGCAGCTCGAGCGCATTCCCGCCCTCATGCGTGACATGGCCTCGGTTGGCCTCACGTCACGTGAGGCCTGCGGCGACACCGTCCGCAACGTGCAGGGTTGCCACCTCGCCGGTGCCTGCCCATTTGAGGTACTCGATATCAGCCCCTGGGCCGAAGCTGCGCACCAACACTTCCTGCGCTCTCCTATAGCGCAGCGCCTCCCCCGCAAGTTCAAAATCAACTTCTCAGGCTGCGCTACCGACTGCGGCCAAGCCATGTTCAACGATGTGGGCGTGATCGGTGTCAATCGCCCGCTGCCTGATGGGTCAGTTGAGCCAGGCTTTCGGGTATTCATCGCTGGTGGCCTTGGTGCAAACCCTCACCCCGCCCAAGCGCTTGAAGAATTCACCTCTCGCGAAGATCTGTTGGCGACCATCGAGGCCATCTTGCGCATCTTTGATCGAATGGGAAATCGCGACAACAAACTGCGGGCTCGGCTCAAGTGGTTGGTCGACACCGTCGGCATCGACGAGCTGCGTGAGCGCATTTTGAAAGAGCGCAAGTTCCTAGTTGCCTCAGCAACCTGGCCTGGCGGCATACCCCAGGTTGTTCTCGAGGAAGGTGATGCCCCTGCCGGAATCTCGACCGCCATCTCCCCAACGGCAATGGGCCACGGCACCCCTGTCACGTTGACTCGTAAAGATGCTTATGGTCGATGGGACGATGCAAACGTCGTGCGAGGCGAAGCTAAAGGAACCGTTTCCGCTTATGCCTACGCACGACTTGGCGACATCACCACCGCTCAGTTCCGGTCACTTGCGAGCATTCAACGCGAGCTGGGTGCCGAGGTGCGAGTCACCAACCGCCAGAACTTTGTGTTCCGCGGACTGACCGAAGACCAGCTCGTCGTGTTCCATGAGCGCCTGGCCGCCATCGACATGGCCCAACCCGGTGCAGAACTGGCCCGTGACGTGGTGGCGTGCCCCGGAGCAGACACCTGCAATCTGGCCGTCACACAAAGTCGAGGACTTGCCGATGAGATAGGTAGAGCACTGGAAGAAGCCGGTCTGGCGGAAGTTGGCGGAATCAGGGTCAACATCTCCGGATGCACCAACTCGTGTGGTCAACATCACGTGGCCGACATTGGATTCATGGGCGTCGAACGCCGAGCCCATGGCCAAGCTGCTCCCGGCTACCAGATGTTGCTCGGTGGGCGAGTGGGCGACGCGGAAATCGAGTTCGGACAAAAAGCACTGCGTCTTCCCGCCCGAAACGCCGGAATTGCCACCGTGCGAGTCGTCGGTCGCTTTGCCGCCGAACGTGAGGCGGGCGAGGAATTCAGTTGTTGGCTTGACCGTGTTGGTGGTGCCTCTGCTCTTGGCGAGGAGCTGGCCGAGCTTGATGAGTTTCCGTCGCCCGACGAGCACCCCGAGTTCTACACCGACTTTGGTGAAACCGGCCCGTATGTCAAGGAGATCGGCGAAAGTGAATGCGCGACATGAGTTCAACGGCCGACATCGAGTCGGCCGCTCTTGACCTCGTCGAGACGCGGATCGAATCCGTCACAACAGTTCGCCTTGTCCCGGCAGCACAACGCTTCAGCAACATTGAGTTCGTCGAGCTCAATGAGCGCTTCGAGCATGCACCCGCAGGCACGATCATCCGCTGGGCACATGAGACCTTCGGTGAAGGGCTTTGCCTGACTGCATCGATGCAGGACACGGTCCTCATCGACCTCGCCGTCAAGGTCGACCCCGCCGTTGAGGTCATCTTCCTCGACACGGGCTACCACTTCCCCGAAACGCTCGAAACCGCCGAAGCGGTACGTACTCGTTATGGCCTGAACCTCAACATCGTCTCTCCTCTCGTCGACCTCGATGACAGATGGATGGACGACCCCGACGGCTGTTGTCAGGTACGCAAAGTTGAACCGATGAATCGCGCCCTCGCCGACAAGACCGCTTGGCTCAGCGGCCTGCGTCGCGACGAGGCAAGCACTCGCGCCTCGGCCCCCATCATCTCGCGCGATCGACGTGGGCTCATCAAGATCAACCCCTTGGCCGGCTGGACCCATGACGACGTGGCGGGCTACGCCGCCGATCACGACCTGATCTCCAACCCCCTGCTCGCCGCTGGTTTTCCCTCCATTGGTTGCTGGCCCTGCACACGTAAAGTGCGTGACGGCGAAGATGCCCGGGCCGGACGTTGGACCGGCTTCGCCAAAACGGAATGCGGCATTCACGACTGAGGCGTTTCCATAATGTGCCCGGCAGGTCTTTCCGCTGGGAACTCTTGCAAATGTTTGCTTGATCGGGCTTGACCCCGAGGAAGCGACTCAGGCAAGATCCTCTACGGAGGTAAATCATGAAGTTTGGTATTTTCTTCGAACACCAATTCGCCCGCCCGTGGGATCGTGACGGCGGCGAACACCAGCTCTTCAAAGACGCTCTCGACCAAGTCGAGCTAGCCGACAAGCTGGGCATCGATTACCTGTGGGAGGTGGAGCATCACTTCCTCGAGGAGTACAGCCACTCCAGTGCTCCCGAAGTTTTTCTCGCGGCAGCTAGCCAGCGAACCAGCCGTATTCGTATTGGCCATGGCATCGTGCCCCTACCCATGGAATACAACCACCCAGCTCGCGTTGCCGAGCGCATCGCCACCCTAGACCTCGTCTCAGATGGGCGAGTCGAGTTCGGCACTGGCGAAACCTCCTCAGAGGCAGAGCTTGGCGGCTTTGGCATTGATCGAGCGACCAAACGTTCCCAATGGCATGAGTCGATTGACGCCGTAACCCGCATGTTTGTTGAAGAACCCTTCGCTGGTTATGACGGCGACTTCCTCAAGATGCCTATTCGTAATGTCGTACCTAAGCCTTTTCAAAAGCCCCACCCACCGCTGTGGGTGGCGTGCAGCCGTCGTGACACCATCTTGTTGGCAGCGCGTAATGGCATTGGGGCACTGAGCTTTAGCTTCGTTGAACCCGCCGAAGCCAAGAAGTGGGCGGACGATTATTACGATCTCATCGAGAGCGACGAGTGCATGCCTGCTGGGTTTGCTGTCAACCCCAACCTTGCGGTTGTCATTCCGCTGATGTGCCATGACGACGAGACCGTCGCGATTGATAGAGGTCTCGACGGTGGCCACTTCTTCGGATATTCCCTCGCTCACTACTACATCTTCGGTGACCACAAACCGGGTAAAACCAACGTATGGGAAGACTTCCAAGAGAACCGTTCGAGTTGGGGCTTTGACAAAGAGATCGCCTCACAAACTGGCCAGCCTCTTGGTGCCCAGATCTTCCAACGAGGCCTCGGGTCACTGCGCGGCGCAGTCGGTACTCCCGAACAAATTCGTGAGTTGCTAATCGGCTATGAAGAAGCGGGCGTCGACCAGGTCATCTTCGTGTCACAAGCGGGCCAGAACAAACACGAACACATCTGTGAGTCAATGGAACTAATGGCTGAGAAGGTTCTGCCAGAGTTCGTCGACCGTGGCCCTGCACGTGAAAAGGCCAAAATGGAACGCCTAGCCCCCGCTATTGAACGTGCACTCAAGCGCAAGTCCCCCGCCCGCATCGCCGACCCGGACTACCACATCCCCGCAGTCCCTGCCCCCTAAGAGCCCCAGCGGATAGGTGGGACTCCATTAGATGCAGGCCCTGTTTTGCCAGGCGAAGACTGGCAAAACGAATCGTTCTACGCCCACAAGGTGAACCTATCCGCTGAACCTCCAAGGAGTAATTCCTGGTGCATCAGGCCGAGGTGGTGCTTATAGCTCGTCGCCAGCGAAGTGCATGTTCTTCGGTAAGGCCTTCGTGTTCAAGAAGCTTGCGGCGCTGATCGTCGTTTGAACACATGTCGAGTTGAATCAAGACCGAACGCTTGTAGCGCTCTGAGTACTTGGGGGTGTAAGTCGCTGCCCCTGGTAGAGCATTTGATTTGAGTGCTGCGACAACCAGATCAATGTGATCAGTTCGTAGGTCTATAACTGCATCGGGCGCTACGCCAGTCACGACAGGGTCGAGCGCAGCATGTTCGCTTATGCCAAAGCGCTCATGAATGCGCTTCAGCGGCGCAGGGGCCCACCAGTTCGCATTGCCCGCCAACCGCATGAACGCTGGCACCAAGGTCGCTCGAATGAGGGTGGCATCTAAAATCACCGCAATGGCTAGGCCTATGCCAAAAACCTTTACGTGTGTAATACCCGAGGTAGAGAAAGCCAAGAAGACGACCGCAATCAATACTGCTGCCGCCGTAACAATTCGCCCCGTTCGCTCCAAGCCCATTGCAACAGAGGTATTCGTGTCAGCGCCATTGTCATGTTCTTCTTTGATACGCGACAACAAGAAAACCTCGTAGTCCATCGATAGACCAAAGGCCACGCAGAACAAGAGTACCGGCATCATGGTGTCAGTCGTGCCGGTTGGCGTGAAGCCCAAAATTCCAGCCAAGTTGCCATCTTGGAAGATCCACACCAACGCACCAAATGTTGCGCTCAAACTGAGAAGGTTCAACAGAACCGCCTTCGCAGGTACCAACAAGCTGCCAAACATCAAGAACAACACGATGAAGGTAACGACCGCAATGATGAGACCAGCCAACGGCGCACGCTTGAACAATGTCTCTTTAGAGTCCAATAGGTCAGCGGCTGCGCCACCAATATCAACATCAAATGGAGCCTCAAGTGCTCGGACCTCACGCACTAACGCCTCGCCCTCAGGCGACAGTGGCTCAACATCAGCTACGACCGACAACCACAATCCATTGTCATTAGTAAAGCGCTCAATATCGCCCGGCTGAATTAGTGCCTCACCGTTTGCGTAATAACCAGTCATTGCATCGACGCGAGTCACGCCAGCGATGCTTGAGAGTGCTCGTGCATATGAATCGACTTCTGGAATAAGGGCCTTGGGGTCAGTACCGACATCGCCAGCGACAACCGAAATTGGTGATGCCTCATTCGAGAGGAAATTCTCGCGAATCTCACCTGCGGCGACACGAGCAGGGTTGTCCTTTGGCAACATGCGATCGTCAGGAAGACCAAACTCAACACCCAAAAACGGTGCTCCGAGAAAGAGTAGAAATGCCACTACAACCGTGATGATAGGAAACGGTCGCGCCATAACAAACGTAGCTACACGGTGCCAAAAACCTTCACCTAAAGGCTTTGGCTTATTGCGACGGATCGAGAACCGATCGACCCTTGGGCCAAGGAGCATGAGAATGGCCGGCAACACAATGACCGAAACCGCTGCAGCCATCAAGACAACCGAGATACCCCCGTAGGCAAATGAGCGCAGGAAGGCCAAGGGAAAGACCAGCAATGCCAACAGCGATGCAGCGACAGTAACTGCGCTAAACACGACGGTTCGCCCCGCTGTGCTGATCGTTCGACGAACCGCAACATCAGTCGAATGTCCGCCTTGCATCTCCTCGCGGAACCGAGAAACAACGAAAAGGCTGTAGTCAATAGCAAGGCCCAAGCCCATAGCCGTTGTCTGGTTCAGCGCAAAAATCGACACCTCGGTGAACCCCGCGATAATCCTCAGCAACAAAAGGGTTCCCACCACCGCAAATACCCCGATGATGAGAGGCAATGATGCGGCAATAACACTTCCAAAGATCAACACCAACAACACCAAAGTCAGCGGCAGAGCAATCATCTCTGCACGCTTAAGATCTTTCTCGACAGTAATTTCAGCCTGACGAAATACCTCGCCATATCCCGTGACGCCGATATTGAGTGTTGTTGAACCAGCCTGACGTGACTGGGCATAACGAGGGGAAAGTTCTTTTGTGACCCTTGCGACGTCATCTCCCTTGCCACCAATGCGAGCAAGAACCAAAGCCTGGGTCTTGTCTGGGCTGCGAAGCGGCTCAACCTGGCCTAATGACCAATAAGAAAGTGCTTGTGTAATGCCTTCTTCGCCAGCCAACTCCTCGGTTAAGGCTTTGCCTGCTTCAACAACTGCAGCATCATCGACCCCAGTAGGCACAGTCACAAGTAATACAAAGTTGGGTTCACCTTGATCGAAATCATCCTCAAGGATCCGAGATGCGCGTGATGCTTCTGCATTAGGGTCACCAAAACCACCTGAACTGAGTTTGCTCACAACACCAGCACCAAAAAACCCAGCGACAACTATGGCGACCACTGAACCAACCAACACCGCTCGGTATTTCCCGACGATGAACTCACCCAAGCGCTCGTACACGACTTACTCTCCTCATTGCCTAACCCCAGATTCCAGACACGATCTAGCGACTCATCGTACAAGATGAGATATCTACGGGATACTTACCTCAATTCCACCATTGACAGCTCATTACCTACCTAGAACGTCTGTAATCACTCAAGATGAGCGGAGTCGTTATAGCGGACAAGCGACCAGTGGACAGCCTGACCTGGAGAGATAGTTGCTTTCCATTCGGTGATCGAAGCATTGGCCGTGTGCAAACTATAGGTGCTACCCCTCTGCGTCGGAAGGCCGAGAAAGGTCGCCATCGAAGAATCAATAACGCCACCATGACAGGCAACGATCACAGTCTTGCCTGCGTGGGTAATGGCCAGACGATGAAGCGCCCTTCCTACCCGTAACAAGAAGTCAGCCAGGCTCTCTCCCCCTGGTGACAACGGGGTATAAGGATCTGCCCGAGGGTCAACATCATAAAGAGCCACGTAATCATCCCACGTGATGCCGTCACACTCGCCGGGGTTTAGTTCGTGTACTTCGGCATCAATCACTACCGCTAAATCACCAAGAGCTGGACGCAGCAACTCGGCGGTCTCTTGTGCGCGAGGAAGTGTCGACGTAATCAACACATCGGCTGTCATGTTTGCCGCTATCCAACGGTCTCTTAACGCTTCAACTTGGTGTCGTCCAAGCTCAGACAGGCCCTTGCAGCCAAGTGGGCCGCCAACAACTCGGCTTACCTGCACCGCCGACTCGCCATGACGCACCAAGATCAACCGTGTTGCCTGCGGATCAGATGGACAATCAGGTGTAGTCATAACTGAAGGAATTTAGGCTAGAAGCGGAGCCCTTAGGCAAGAACTTCGACAAAGCGTTCGAGTTGGCGCAGATTACGACACTCGTAGACGCCGTCGCAGTGGGTGGCGTATTCGCCGATGATGGAATCGCCCGTGTCCCAATAAGAACGGGGTTCAGGATTGAGCCAATAGACGTGACGAGCCTTTTGACGCATCTCTTTGATGACCCAATTCTGAGAGGCGTGGTAATTGTTGCGAGCGTCACCGAGGAACAACACCGTTGTGCGAGGGCCAACCTCATGGCCGTAACGCTCCCAAAAGACCTCGAAAGCATGTCCATAATCAGAGTGTCCATCAACCCAAACAACATCGGCCTCAGTATTCACTCGATGCACCGCTTGGTTGATGTCTTCGACGCCTTCAAAGAAACGAGTCACCTCATCGAGGCCGTCGATAAACACGAACGAGCGCACCTTAGAGAATTGACCGCTGATCGCATAAACAAGCTGCAGAGTGAAACGTGCAAAGGCCGCAACTGAACCGGAGATGTCAGCGACAACGAAGATCTCAGGCTTGTGCGGGCGGGGGTAGCGGAACTTCGGCTCAGCAGGGACTCCCCCATAGCTGAGCGAGCTGCGAACGGTGGCTCGAAAGTCGAGCGGACCCTTACGTCCATGACGACGCTTGCGGGCCAAACGCACTGCCAGCTTACGGGTAAGAGGGTGCAATGACTTCTTGAGTTGAGCCATCTCTTCGCGATTGGCATGCATGAAATCAATGTCTTCTGGCAAAGGCTTGCGCAAGGTACGAGCCATTGCATCAATGCCACGATCGGCAACGAGGTGACGGCGGATCTCGGCTTCAATTTCTTGTTTGAGCTTGTCGACCCGAGATTCAAGCTCGTCACGTTCGAGACGTTCTTCAAGCGCTGTAAGTGGAGCGCCAGCTTGTTCTCGAACTGCTTCCATCATGCGTTCAACGACATTGTCCAGATCGAGATTGCGCAAGGTGCGATACAGGTAATAGGTACCACCAACGGGACGGCCAGGCTCCATGCCTGAAAAACGTCGTACCGATTGTCGAGCAACAGCACGCATCTGTGCTTCGTCTGCATTCAACAACGCGTTGTAAAGCATCTCCGCCAGCTCTTCTGGAGTAAGTGCCTCCATTGCCCCACCAGCGCCTGACTGAGGCTTTTGGCCTTCTTGCAGATCGCTCATGGTGCCCATCTCGGCCTCTTCTTTGGCGATTTCGTATTCCTCGCCTCGAAGAGCAAAGTACACCTCAAAGACGGTCTCAAAGGCCCGCCAATGCGAAGAGTTCTTCACGAGAGTGGCCGCCAACGTGTACTTAAATGCCTCACGGTCTTCAATGGGGATGTGCTTGACCGCCTCCATGGCGTCAAGGTTCTCCGTCAACGAAACCGGCAACCCGGCGCGACGAAGCTCTTGAATGAAACCGGCTAGAAGCTCAAGCATGGCAGTCGACCTGGCCCTATGAGCCGTTGGTCGACAGCTCTTTGGCTGCCTTTGCTATGTCGGTTTGGTACTTCAACAAGATGTGCAAGGTCTCGGTCGCCTGTTCAGCATCAATGCTCTCAACACCAAGCAGTACCAATGTGCGTGCCCAGTCGAGCGTTTCAGAAACTGAAGGCGACTTCTTCAACTCAAGCGAACGGATCGAACGCACAATACGAGTGATCTGATCGGCGAGGTTCTCACTAACCCCATCGACCTTGGTGAGCACGATCTCTTTCTCGCGTTCAAGGTCCGGGTAGTCGATATGGAGGAACAAGCAACGACGCTTAAGTGCCTCGGAAAGTTCACGCGTGTTGTTAGAAGTGAGGAATACCAAGGGGGTTTGCACTGCTTGGATGGTTCCCAACTCAGGAATCGACACTTGATATTCAGAAAGCACTTCAAGCAAAAGCGCTTCTGTTTCAAGCTCGACACGATCGACTTCGTCGATGAGCAACACTACGGGGTCTTCCGAACGGATCGCTTCAAGCAATGGCCTGGTCAGCAGGAACTCTTCGGAGAAGATGTCGTCAGACAACTCCTTCCAGTCTTCGGCGTTGCGCTCAGCCTGAATGCGTAGAAGCTGCTTCTTGTAGTTCCACTCGTACAACGCCTTTGACTCGTCGAGGCCCTCATAACACTGAAGGCGAATGAGGCGGCTGCCTGTTATCTCTGCGACCGACTTGGCAAGCTGGGTCTTGCCCGTTCCTGCTGGACCTTCAACCAACACGGGCTTGCCTAACCGATCAGCAAGGAAGACAACGCTGGCAATGCCGTCGTCGGCCAGATAATCAACCTTCTTCAGGTCGGAACGTACGTCAGCTACTGAATCAAAGCGCATGCCCATGGCTGTGGCAATCCTCTCGTGGGGTCAACATAGGATACCTGGCACCCTTCGGCCGAGTCACGTTGAGAAGGGCCAGGGACTTATATGACGATGTGACCAACCAACGGAACTGCCTCAATCCCCAATCAGACAGCTTAAATCGGCCGGGGTTTTGCGTCAGGTCCTCAACGATCCTGAGAGAATCATAAAATGCCAAGAATGCAGCAGTACGCGATCGAGTTCAAGGATCAGGCGGTGATCTCCCGTGAACGCGGGGCCATGCCAGCGGTAGGTTCAATCACGAATGGCGTTCGGGTCGATGTGTCGAACGTGGCTGAGGCGCTCGATACCCTCGAAGGCCCCGCTCACCGCTGATGATCGTCGACGCGAACTTGTTGCTCTACGCTGTCGATGAGCGCAGCCCGTTTCACGAGCGGTCGCTTGAGTGGCTGACCTCCGCTCTAAACGGCGCTCGTCGCGTAGGTATCCCGTGGATGAGCCTTGTCGCGTTCATGCGCATCAGCACCAACCTGCGCGCCACCGACCGTCCCATGTCTCCGTTCGAAGCGACTGAGTTCGTGCGCGGTTGGCTGTCCACCGAAGTCGTGTGGACTCCGGCCCCTGGACCGCGACACGCCGAGATCGTTCTTGACCTCGTCCAGGACGAACAACTATCTGGAAACCTGATCAGCGACGCGCATCTCGCCGCCATAGCCATCGAGCACGGCTTGGTACTTGCGTCCAACGACTCGGACTTCTCCCGGTTCGGGGGTCTCCGCTTCGTCAACCCCCTCGCTCGTTAACCGAAACTACTGCTTCGTGCGTTCGATCAGCAAAAGAGCACGATGACTTGCATGTCCCTCACAAGTAAATCGTCAGATGCCTTGCCAGAGGTCAGCAGATGGCCATTTCAGCTGGTTCAGTCGCTATCGGGGTGGCGCACAGCGATCACCTCAAGCCCCTCGATGCCTACGAAGTCTCGCGAGTTGCAGGTGTGCACGGGGAGGTCGTGAGCCACCGCGATCGCCGCGATCATTGCGTCATAAGCGCGCGCTGCAGGCTTTCTACCATGGCGGCGCAACGAGGCAGCTACCGCACCAAACGCCCGAGCCGCTACCGCATCGAAGGGGAGCGGATCGAAATCGGACTCAGCCGCTTGAAGGTGCGCCTGACGAGCGGCCCGCTCAGAATCCGATGCCGCAATCAACGGCCCCACTGACAACTCCGCCAAAGTGATCGCCGTGATCAGCGGCTCACTCGGCAACACCGACACATCATCGATTCGACCGAGGAGAATCAACGTGCTCGTATCGAGGACCCCGCGCCCAGTCACAGCGACGCGTCGATCGCCGAGTCGATATCGCGACGTAACGCTTCCGGATCTACGACCGGCAGATGCACACGGCGACGGATCAACTCCGCGATCGGCAACGCTTTACCCCCAAGTGGGCGCAACTCCGCCACGGGCTTGCCACTGCGAGTCACGACAAAGCGCTCCCCACGCTCGACACGATTAACAACGTCGCCCCCGTGGTTCCGAAGGTCGCGAATCGATACATCAGCCATACGCCTATCGTATCACCCGTGATACACCATCGGCTACCGCTCGATAGGAGATGGTCCTAACGAGCTGATCGTTATCAAGTCACGATGTGGCCGTTGCCTTGGACTATGTATTTGCCGGTGGTTAGTTCGGAAAGTCCCATGGGTCCGCGGGCGTGGAGTTTTTGGGTGCTTATGCCGATTTCGGCACCAAAGCCGAAACGTTCGCCGTCTACCCAGCGCGTTGAGGCGTTGATGAGTACCGCTGCTGCATCTACCTCGCGGGTAAAGAGGGTTGCGGCGGCAAGTGACGCTGTAACAATGGCTTCGCTATGGCCGGAGCTGTAGTGATTGATATGTGCAATCGCCCCCTCGAGTGAGTCAACGACAGCGACGCTCATCTTGAGATCAAGAAACTCGGTCGCAAAATCTTCATCACTTGCGGGCTCGATAGACGAGACGATCTCACGTGAACGTTCATCGCCCACCAAAACGACCCCAGCTTCGCTAAGCGCAGCCGCAAGTACTGGAAGATACGACTCAGCGACAGCCTCGTGAATGACCAGCGATTCAGCGGCGTTACACACTGATGGACGCTGCGTCTTTGCATTGACCACGATCGAGGTAGCCATGTCTAGGTCGGCAGCGACATCGACATATACGTGGCAATTTCCGTCACCATCAATCACGTAAGGAACGGTGGCATTTTCTAGAATGCTCGCAATCAACGATGGCCCGCCTCTGGGAATAAGCACGTCTATCGATTCTCGCAATTGCATAAACGCCACGGCTGACTCGCGACTGGTCTCTTCCACCAAGATCAATGCATCTTCAGGTAACCCGGCCCTGGCAACTCCTTCACGTAAGACCGCCGCAATGGCCACGTTCGATGCAATTGCGCCAGAAGAACCACGCAAGAAGGCGGCGTTGCCAGATTTCAAACAGAGCCCGAATGCATCGCTCGTCACATTTGGACGGTTCTCATAGATGATGGCGACAACGCCTAGAGGTACCCGGACCTTGCGGATGCTGAGTCCGTTGGGCCGAACCCACCCATCGACGATCTCACCCACCGGGTCAGCCAGTGCCGCCACTTGGCGTAAACCGTTTGCCATAGACACGACCCGGCTGTGATCGAGCCTCAGACGATCTATCACCGTCGGCGAAACGCCTTCACTCTCAGCTCGGTCAATATCAACCTGGTTGGCCACAAAAATCTCGGCCGAGCGCTCAACCAAAAGGTCAGCCGCAGCATGTAGGGCTTGATCTTTCGCCTCGGTAGATGAACTTGCCAACACCACCGACGCCGCTTTTGCCCGACGTCCAAGCCCAGCAAGTGCAGCCTTTACGGCATCGGAAGATTCAGAAGAAGAGCCACTCGTTGTCATTGCCCTCAGCGTACCGCCCAGAAAGAAACGGGTTCTGCGAACCGGGTAACTTCCAACCCTCAGCTCACTGGGTGGTAAGCATGAGCAATGGTTGATGGCACGAGTAGCAGTGCGACGCCACGGTCAGATGCGGCGCAGTCCAGTGCAGCGCCTACAGGCGTAGTGCGTTCAAGCATCACGGTGGCGGTAGGCACTGCGCTTTCACGTATTACGGGCTTTGGCCGACTTGCCGCCCTTGCCTATGCGTTTGGTTTCACTCGACTCAGTGACACTTATCTATTAGCGAACAACACTCCGAATATTGTCTACGAACTTCTGCTCGGTGGCGTGCTATCCGCTACTCTCGTTCCGACATTTGTCGACCAACAAGAACGCAATGATGAAGAAGGAACTTCAGCCATCATCAGCGTGGCCGTTGTCGCTCTAATCGCCATCACTGTTGTAGGCATTCTCGCAGCACCCGTGATCATGTTTCTCTACACGCTCAACGCTCCAGGTTCTAGCGCTTCCATAAAAGTCGAGCGTGAAGTAGCCACCGGGCTACTCGTCTTATTCGTGCCGCAAATGTTCTTCTACGGCCTAAGCACGCTGGGCACGGCATTGCTAAACGCACATCGGCGCTTTAGCGCACCTGCCATTGCGCCCGTACTCAACAACCTCATGGTCATTGGCATGCTCGTGACCGTTGCTCGTGTCACAGATGGCACGCTCACGCTAACCCGTTTGCATGAAGAACCGCTTCTGCTAGCAATCGTGGGACTCGGAACCACTGCTGGCGTGGTTGCTATGACACTGGCCTTATGGCCAGCCATCCGTCGGGCAGGCATCAAGTTGAGGTTCCATTTCGACTGGCGACACCCAGCGGTGCGCCAAGTGGGCCGCCAATCTGGTTGGACACTTGGCTATGTAATCTCCAACCAAATTTCATTGGCCGTCATCATGTTGCTCGCATTCGGTGACGAGGCCCACCTCTCGGCTTACAACGCTGCTTTCGTTTTCTTTCAACTACCACATGGCCTAATAGCGGTATCGCTCATGACTACCTTGATGCCCGAACTCGCAACAGCAGCAGCACAGGAGAACTGGGCAAACTATCGAGACCGTTTGTCTAATGGCATTCGGCTTATGGCACTTGCGGTGCTTCCCGCTGCCACTGGATATTATGTATTGGCTCGACCGATCGTCTCGTCATTACTTGAGCGCGGAGCACTTTCAGGGGCGTCAGCAGAACTGACAGCAGAAGCCCTTGGCGGCTTTGCAATTGGACTCTTTGGCTTCTCGGTGTACCTCTTTACTTTGCGTGGGTTCTACGCATTGCGAGATACCCGCACGCCGTTCTTTTTGAACCTGGGAGAGAATGCACTCAACATTGTGTTTGCGCTTGCCCTCACACCGTGGCTTGGGGTCCGTGGACTGGCTTTGTCCTATGCACTTGCCTACAACTTCGCCGCAATTGCCGCGCTGGTTGTGTTGCGCCGCCGCATAGGCGCCATCGACGGAAGACGCTTAATGATCTCGATCAGACGCATCACCCTCGCCTGTGCGTTAATGGCCGCTGTCGTGATTCTCGTAGCCAGCCAGGTAGGGGCCGATTCAGGCTCAGGAGCAATCATCCGCACAGCAGCAGGCGTAGCTGCCGGAGGCCTCACCTACATCTTCGCCCTAATGGTTCTCAAAGTAGAAGAAGTCGCCACCCTGCGGTCCCGCTTCACCAAATAACTTTTCCGAGGTGGCAAAAGTACCAATGAGACCGCTGAGCCTTGGGCAAGCAGGACGCTAGGGCAGGACGACCAGGTCATCGCGGTGAATGACTTCGTGGGGGGTGCCATCTGGGAGCGATTCGGTACGGTGACCTGCGAGAAATGTGAGGGTTACGGCATCGATGCGGACTAGGCCTTTTGCAAAGACGTTGCCTTCTGGACCCGCAAGCTCGACCGCGTCGTCGACCCCAAATTGGCCTCGCACCTCGACCACGCCTGCTGGGAGTAATGACACGTTGCGCTCGCAAAGTGCTTGGCGTGCGCCTTCATCTACGACGATCGTGCCCGACGACCCAACAGCGAAAGCAATCCAGAGCTTGCGAGCAGCAAGGCGTTTGGGTCGAGGTCGTACGACTGTTCCTACTCCCCCAACACCCGACACTGCGTCAATCAAAACGTCAGGACGATCGGCTGCTGCGATGACCACTCGCACACCTGACCAAGCAGCGATCTTGGCCGCTGCCAATTTCGAGGCCATGCCACCACTTCCACGATCGCTTCCCGCTCCCCCAGCTACAGCCTCAAGCTCCACGTCAACCTCAATGATCTCTTCAATCAAACTGGCGGAATCATCTAAACGAGGGTCTGCGGTAAGCACTCCAGCCGTGTCAGTCAACAACACCAACACCTCTGCCTCCACGAGATGGCTCACCAGAGCTGCAAGACGATCGTTGTCGCCAAAGCGAATCTCATCGTCTGCCAAAGCGTCGTTCTCATTGACGACTGGCACCACGCCGAGTGCCAACAGCCGAGCAAGGGTGGCGCGAGCATGCAGATATTGCTGGCGGATAGTGAAGTCAAACGGCGCAATAAGCACTTGGCCGCCGACCAGATCATTTGCGGCCAAAATGTCATCCCACACGCGCATTAAACGGCTTTGGCCAACGGCGGCAACCGCTTGCAGGGTCACCATGTCATGGGCATCTGAGCGCTTCATTGCCAATGCCGGAAGTCCTGCCGCAATAGCCCCACTGGTTACGACTACTACCTGATAACCAGCCCCTCGCAGCGCCGACACTTCGGCACCACACTTGGCAATGGCTGCCTCGTTGACTCGTCCGTCTGCGCCAGTAACCGACGATGACCCGATCTTGACGACTAC
>JBBSKG010000043.1:0-20393 GCA_038256565.1 Acidimicrobiales bacterium
CTCATGGTGCTTGCACGACGAAGAGGAAGACCCTGCGCCTTCCTGACTGAAAGTCAGCCCCAACCACCCTTCAAACCTGGAAACCAACCTGTGTCCTCCACCCCTTTGAGTTCAGACAGCGGCACCCCGCGCCCATTGCGCAATGTTGCCGTTGTTGCCCACGTCGATCACGGCAAGACCACCCTGATCGACACCATTTTGCGCGCCACCGGGGTTTTTGCTGCCCATGAGGCAGTTATCGAACGCATTCTTGATTCGAGTGATCAAGAACGTGAACGGGGCATCACTATTTTGGCTAAAGCTGCTTCGGTGCATTGGAAAGGCGTCAAGATCAATCTTGTAGACACGCCTGGTCACGCCGATTTTGGTGGCGAGGTTGAGCGCGCATTGACGCTGGTTGACGGTGTCATGTTGTTGGTCGATGCGGCAGAGGGGCCGTTGCCTCAAACCCGATATGTATTGTCAAAGGCGGTCGCTCTTGATCTGCCAGCGATTGTTGTGCTCAACAAGGTCGACCGTGCAGACGCCCGGGCTGAAGAAGTATTGAACGAGATCTACGAGCTGTTCGTTGACCTTGAAGTGCCCGATCACCACATTGAGTTTCCCGTGATCTCTGCGGTTGCTCGCGAAGGCAGGTCAATGGTGGGGGTCGGCATGCCAGCGCCCGATGCCGACCTATCTGCTCTCTTGGACGCTCTTGTAGAGACAGTGCCTGCGCCTTTGGGCGACCCAAAGGGCCCCTTGCAGGCTTTGGTTACCAACCTTGATGCTTCTGAATACCTGGGCCGCCTTGCCATTGGACGAGTCGTTCGTGGCACCTTGCGCGCTGGTGGTCCAGTCATGTTGGTGAAAGAGGCCGAGAACTCTGCAGTCGCTCGTAAGCCTTCGCAGCTATTGGGAGTTGAAGGTTTGGGTCGCGTGCAGGTGAATGAAATTGAAGCTGGCGATTTGTTCGTATTGGCTGGTTTTCCAGAGATCGAGATTGGTGACACAGTTGCCGACCCTGCCAACCTTGACCCGCTGCCTCGCTTGTCAGTAGACGAACCAGTCCTTCGAATGACCTTTGGTGTCAATACCTCTCCACTGTCTGGTCGTGAAGGAAGTTATGTCACATCTCGTCACCTGCGTGAGCGCCTTGAGCGCGAGATTCTAGGAAACGTTGCGATCAAGGTTGAAGAAACTGAATCGCCTGATGTGTTGCAGGTGGCGGGTCGAGGCGAACTTCAACTTGCTGTGTTGATTGAGTCGATGCGTCGTGAAGGTTATGAGCTTGAGGTCAGTCGTCCTGAGGTTGTGACTCGCGAGATTGACGGTAAACGTCACGAGCCTTTGGAAGAAGGAACGGCGGATATCCCCGATGAGCATGTGGGCACGGTGACTCAAGCTCTTGCACCTCGTAAGGGACAAGTGGTCGACCTTCGTCCCGGGTATCCGGGTCGCACGATTTTGACCTTTGAGGCCCCTGCTCGTGGACTAATTGGTCTGCGCACGGAGTTGCTTACATCAACTCGTGGAACGATCTTGCTACATACCCGCCATAGGGGCTGGGTGCCATGGGTTGGTGACCTACCAACTCGACGAGGCGGTGCCATGATTGCCGATCGTTCAGGAGTCACAACCGCTTATGCCCTCGATAACCTGCAGCTTCGCGGCGAATTGATGGTGAGTCCAGGTGAAGTCACTTACGAAGGCATGGTCGTGGGTGAGTCGAGCCGACCGGGCGATATGGTTGTCAATGTTGTTCGTGAGAAGCAAAAAACCAATATCCGTACGCACGCCGCCGATGACGCCATCAAGTTGACACCCCCGAAGCCATTGACGATCGAGACATCTATCGAACTTATTTCTGACGATGAGTTGGTTGAAGTTACACCAACGGCATTGCGTATTCGCAAGCGTAAGCTAAAAGAGCAAGACCGCCGCCGAGGCAAGTGAGCCTATGACCTTGTCGAGACAAGTAAGCAAAGTACACTTTTAGGCTCATGATTAAATCCAAACGTTTTGTTGCTCCAGCGGTGGCAGCGGGTTTGTTGCTCGCTGTTGTTACGGTTTCTTTCACCAACAAGGAAAGCTCCGAGAAGGTTCTTACCCGCGTTGAGGTGACGGCTACTACGACGACTACCACCACAATTGCGCCAACAACGGTAGCCACCACAACGGTTGTTGCTCCGCCACCTACGGTGGTTGCCGCCACGATGCCACCTACCACTACGACGGTCGCACCACCGCCACCACAGCCCCCTCCGCTCCCCGCTCCGGTGGCGGCTAAAGCTGGGACAGCGGCCTATTCGGGACTTGGTACTTGGGTAGATGTGTATGACTGGAGCGTCACGTACGGCAAAAACGGCCCGCTTGTTGGTAGCGCCGACCTTGAGCGTATGGTGGCCAACGGGGTGGAGACCCTTTATATACAAGCCGCAAAGTGGGATGCACCTGTAGATGTTCTTGAACCAGAACGTCTCGTTCCTCTCATCAGCCATGCTCGTTCGATTGGCTTGCGTGTGGTGACTTGGTACTTGCCTACCCTCGAAGACCCAGCTGCTGATTTACGACGTCTTGTTGCTATTGCGAATCTCGGCGTTGACGCCGTTGCGGTAGATATCGAATCGCGAGCCGTTGGCGACGTCCCCACTCGAAATGCTTTGTTGATTGAGTTGAGCGCTGCCTTGAGAGCAGCTGTTCCCGATATGGCCATTGGAGCCATTGCCTTTCCGCCGGTTGTGACTGAAGTAGTCAATCCAAATTTCTGGCCAAACTTTCCATGGTTGGGCTTAGCTCCGTATTACGACGTTTGGTTGCCAATGTCGTATCAGAGCAATCGCAAAGAAAGTTCTGGCTATCGCGACGCTTATCGCTATATGGCAGAGAACATCGATAGATTGCGAGCCAACGTGGGCGGGGCGGTTCCGATTCATGCCATTGGCGGCATTGCTAATGCAACAAGCCCCGCTGATGTCGATGGCATTGTGCGAGCGTGCATTGAACGTGGCTGCCAAGGAGCGTCGCTTTACGACTGGCGCACTACCGGCCCAGAACTGTGGCCAAGTCAACAACCCATTCGCGATTGGGGTGGATAGCTCAGATTGCCTGAGTCCGGCGGCTAGTCCTGACGAACCGTGGGGTGAGGCAGTGGCGTGGATGTCGAGAGGCGTTCGGCCAGGGCTTCGACGAGGTATTCGTAGGGTTGTTTTCCTATTAAGGCAATGATCTCGTCTCGCATCGAAACCAAAACTGTTGATGACCCGACAAAGGCGTCGGCGCTCTCGGTGCACCACCAATGGAAATCCTCGCCTCCTCCACCCCAATCTCGGCGTTTCCATTCACGAAGCGTTGAAGTGACGTGGCCGTTCTCATCGGCGCTATCGACTAGGCGAAGCGGAAGTTGCCAGCAGACGTTTGGTTTGAGGTCGATGTAACTCACTTCTCTAGTCGCAGCGACTTGGTGCAGCGCACATCCGGGACCGGCATGGAAATCAGGACGGTTCAAGAGAATGCACGCTCCGTTATGCACCCTTGTTCGCCATGCCCCATCTTTTTCTCGTACTGAAATGCCTTTGCGATGCCCAGTTGATGCGTATTGCCATTCATCTGGCCCCAGCGATTCGACCACTCGTTCCACGCGCTCACGGTCTTCGTCGTCAACGTAATGAGCGCCGTATGAACAGCACCCTTCTACTTTCTCTGGAGCTGCTTCGGTTAAAACTCCCTGGCAACCATTGCCAAAGATGCATGTCCAGCGGCTGAGCAAAAAGGTGACATCAAAGACCCATGTGCGTGCCTCTTCAGTGTCATCAAACGAAAGCCATTCGTGGAGATCTTCTGGTAGTGATGTGCTCATTGCATCCCTTCAAGGAACTTCAAGGTATGGGCTAGTCGAAGTAAGGACCAGTGACGGGTCTTAAGTGTATGAGCGTAAGCCGTGGTCATGGTGTAAGAGCTTTAGAGAGTCCGCCCATGAATGCTCTACCCATGGGTCTCCTGTATCTGTTAGGCAGGGGGAGTGGATACACAGATCGATGCCGTACGAGAGCGCTTGGAAGCATTGGCAGAAGAGCTAGGTGAGCTGGCCTTTGTCCGTTTGCGAGATGCAGCTGAAGCTGGCGCAACAAAATCTCCCGAGATAGAACGCCGCCTAACCCGAGCCCGCCGAGCCGTTGAAAAGGCAGCCCACCTACTGGGTGACGATGCTGGCATTGATATCTGATTTTAAACCCATCGCCCTAAGGGGCTATCAGGGTTTGGGGAGAGATCGGTCTTCGTGTTCGACAACTTCGTCTTCTTCGGCGACGGTTGGGGGAAGCGATGGTGATCTTGGTGCACTGGGCAGGGCGTTGAGGGCATCAATTAGTGAGCGCAAACGACCAAAGCTCCGCCGGTCGAAACGCATAATTATGCGGGGGAGGTTTAGGTGATCACCGCCCGACACCTCAGGGGTGAGTGGTTCAGTTGCCTCGATACGGCCGCCGACGACGATATCTGAGAACTCATCATTTAGACCGGCTAGTTCGCTAGCGGTAGGCGCAGCATGAAGCCTCATAACCATGCGATCGCCCACCCAGCGAATGGAGTGATAATTGCGATAGAAGCGCTCAACTTCACTAACCGCTTCTTCGACACTGTCAGTAATACAATAGAGCGATCGATCGTAAAGGTCCACCATACCATGGCCTTCGACTTCATCGGTAACAAATCGTTGCCAGCCTTGCCAATAGTGACCATTGGGCATATCGAGCAAAACGATTGGAACTGGGTTTGCCTTGCCAGTTTGCACAAGGGTCAACAGCTCGAAGGTTTCATCGAGGGTTCCAAAGCCACCAGGCAAGGCAATAAATGCGGCCGACTCCTTTATGAGCATCAGCTTTCGAGTGAAGAAATATTTCATCTCGATGAGCTTGGGGTCACCTGCGATAACTGGGTTGGCCCCACCCTCGAAGGGCAAACGAATCAACACGCCAATGGAATGTTCGCGCCCGGCCCCCTCCATGGCGGCGGCCATGATGCCTGGGCCTGCTCCTGTCACGACCATCCATTGACGAGATGACAAAGCAGTCGCAAGTTCAGACGCTTGACCATACAGGGGGTCATCACGTTGAGTACGAGCAGAACCGAAGATGGTTGCTTTGGGAACATCTCGATAGGGCGCAAAGAGATTGAAGGCCCCACGCATCTCCTTGAGTGCCGCATTGCTGATCTTGAGATCAAGCCGATCTGCCTGATCGCCAGCTAACAAAACACCCGAGACGAGAATCTCAAAGAGTTGATCACGATCAACCGTGGCACCAGCTACATCAAGCAGTGCTACTAGTTGGTTATCTAAGGCTTCTACACCTGTGCGGTAGGAGGGGAGCGAGCGGTTCATATTAGTTGTGAACCTGTAAATATTTGATTCGTTACAGGTTTATACAAGGTGGTGCGTTGTTGAAGAGGTCTACCGAGCGGTTCGACGATTTCGGAAAAACCGAATTCGGTCATTGATTGGCCGTGCGATGCTCCAGCAGCGCGAGAAATATTTTCATTGATGAGAGTGCCGCCTAGGTCATTTACGCCAGCTTGCAATGCTTGGCGTGAACCACTTACGCCCATTTTCACCCACGACACCTGGATGTTGTCGATCCAGCCTCTATAAGCAATGCGGCCAACTGCATGCATGAGCAATGCTTCTCGAAAGGTGGGCCCGGTACGAGCCTTGCCCTGTAGAAACATAGGAGTAGCCATATGCACAAATGGCAGTGGGACAAACTCGGTAAAGCCGCCAGTTTCTTTTTGCAGATCACGAGTACGAACTAAGTGACGTGCCCAATTCAGGGGGTGTTCGATTGAACCGAACATGATGGTCACGTTCGAGCGAAGCCCCACTTGATGAGCGGTGCGATGAGCGTATAGCCACTCTTCTGTATTCACCTTGTCTGCGCACAGGATTGCCCTTATCTCGTCATCAAGAATCTCAGCAGCCGTGCCAGGAAGCGTGCGTAACCCCGCTGCCATAAGGCGCTTGAGATAGACGTCGAGTGGTTCACTTGAACGTTTGGCACCCTCAGTTACTTCAAGTGCAGTGAACCCGTGAATGTGCATCTCTGGGGCAACCTCATGAACGGCCTCAGTTACATGTAGGTAATAGTCGCCATCGAAGTCAGGATGGATTCCACCTTGCAGGCACACTTCGGTAGCCCCTAACTCAGAGGCTTCGATGACACGTTCACGTATATCGTCAAGGGTCAAAAGATATGGAGACCCTCGCAAGTTAAGAGATAGCGGGCCCTTTGAGAAGGCGCAAAAACGACATTTGAACGTGCAGACATTGGTGTAATTGATATTGCGATTCGAGACCCAAGTAACGGTGTCGCCAACCGCTAGGCGACGTAATTGGTCGGCGACCTCCGCCACTGCTCGAACCTCTAGGCCCCGAGCAGAAAACAGCGTGACGATCTCTTCGATCCCTACTTCTTCACCGCTCATAACTCCTGATAGAACCTCTGCAACTGCTCCCTGATTGTGAGACTTCGGCATCGAAGAAATGATTGGTAGCAACAGTGGAGGCTCTGCCTCGCTGCCTGCGTGCCAGAGGTCATCTCGGGCTAATCCTTCTGCATCACTGTGGCGTAACACCGGGAACCGAAGTGCTTCATCGAGCCAACGATTAGGCCGTTGCGCCCAGGAAGGGTAAATGGTCATACGCGGCGCAAGTGTGTGTCCATGTGCTTCGGTGACCATGCGCAACCGGTCGAGATTTGGCCACGGTCGTTCGGGGTTGACGTGGTCGGGAGTGAGTGGTGAAACGCCACCCCAATCGTCAATGCCGTAATTGAGCAAAGTGCCGAAGTCTTCTGAAAGATTTGGAGGAGCTTGAAGGTGGATATCGACCGGTAAAACAACGCGCGCTGCGGCAATAGTCCAAGCGAATTCGTCATCGGGGCAGGCAGGAGAGAGCCGCATGCTGGTACCGGCTTTGGGCAAGAAGTTTTGGATGATTACTTCTTGTATGTGTCCATGACGGTTATGAGATTCGGCGATTGCCCGCAAGCCAGCAAGGCGCATTGCTCGTGAGTCGCCAAGGCCAATTAGCAGGCCTGTGGTGAAAGGAATGCCGAGTCGTCCTGCCTCTTCAAGGGTGGCTAGGCGCCGAGCAGGAGCCTTGTCGGGCGAACCCCTGTGGGCGTCGAGGTTTTCATCAAGCGATTCAATCATCATCCCCTGTGAGGGCGAGACACGACGTAAAGCCGACAACTCAACAGCGTTGAGTGCTCCAGCATTTGCATGGGGCAAAAGCCCAGTTGCATCAAGCACGGCAGCACACGCTGCAACGAGATAGTCGACAGTGGTTTCGTATCCGTGATCGTTTAGCCAGTCAGATGCTTGGGGGTAGCGCAGTTCAGGGCGTTCACCCAAGGTAAAGAGAGCTTCGTGACATCCCATTGCAGCACCAGCACGAGCTATTTCAAGTACCTCATCGATGCTCATATAAGGAGTATCGAGACGAGCAGGGGGTTGCGCAAAGGTGCAATAACCACACTTGTCTCTACAGAGCTGAGTTAACGGTATGAACACTTTGGGTGAATAGGTCACCCGTGTTCCAAATGCAAGATCTCGAATAGCCCTGGCCTGGGCGGCCAAAACATCAAGAGGCATATCAATCAAAGATGCGTCACTTGCATCAAGCGCGTTCAAGTCTGGCGCGTTCAAGTCTGGCCCGTTCAAGACCGTGTAGCGGTTTCGCTGGCCTTAGCCCCAAGAGCGGCCATTAGTTCATCAAAAGCCTTAGCAAAGGCAGCCACTCCTTCGTCTTCGAGTACGGCGTTTACGTCAGCTAGGTCAATACCTACTTGACTCAGATCTGACATGACCCGTTGGGCCGCATCTAGACCTTCCTCAATAGTTGATGCCACAGTGCCGCTGAGTTCGAAGGCTTCGAGGGTGGCGTCGGGGATGGTGTTAACGGTGTCGGGGCCAATCAAGGTGTCTACATAAAGTGTTGGCGAATAAGCATGGTTCTTGGTTGAGGTTGATGCCCAAAGTGGCCGCTGCACTTGAGCCCCGTGGACAGCGAGGGCATCCCAACGAGGGCCAGAGAAAGCCTTGCGAAATAATGCGTAAGCCAATTTT
This sequence comes from Acidimicrobiales bacterium, assembly GCA_038256565.1. Taxonomy (GTDB): domain Bacteria; phylum Actinomycetota; class Acidimicrobiia; order Acidimicrobiales; family CADCSY01; genus JACOTK01. The sequence continues at coordinate 8,101 of JBBSKG010000043.1, forward strand.
GATTGAGCAACCGCAGCTTTGCCTTGCAGGTCGTTAGCAACAGAGGTGCCGAGCGCATCAAGACGTCGATCGATCTCGGTATCGACTCTAGACACAAAGAACGACGCTACCCCTCGAATGCCAGCTAGGTCTTTATGGCCGCTAGCTAAGCGGTCCTCTAGACCAGAGATGTATGCCTCCATCACTTCGCTATAACGGTCTAGACCAAAGATCAAAGTGACGTTTAGGTTGAATCCTTCAGCGACGAGAGCACGAATGGCTGTAACGCCTTGTGCGCTTGCAGGGATTTTTATGAACAAGTTGGGAGCGTTTATCTGGGACGCAAGGCGACGAGCTGCGGCGATGCTTGCGTCGGTATCACGTGCAAGATCGGGTGCAAGTTCAAGCGACACGAAACCATCGGTGCCGCCACTCTCTCGATGGAGTGGCGCAAAGAGAGCGAGTGCATCGTTGATGTCAGTAATGGCCATGGCCCAAAAAGCCTCAGAGACTGAGGTGCCCGCTCGCATGAGTTCACCAAACTGTGCGTCGTAGGCATCGCCGGTGGTCATGGCTTTATGAAAGATTGATGGGTTAGACGTCACGCCTCTTACGCCACGCTTTATCCACTCAGCCATTTCGCCATTGTTCAACCAATCACGACGAAGATTGTCTAGCCAAGGGCTTTGGCCGCATGCGTCATAGAGGTCATTGAGCTTGGTCACGAGTCGTCCTCTTGAAGAGCGGCCAATAGTTCATTCGCACGCTGAACAACACCTTCTACCGTGAAGCCGAATTCGGCGAGCGCTGTTGGCCCAGGGGCGGAAAGCCCGAATCGATCAATTGCGATGACATCATCGACATAACGGTCCCAGCCAAGTGAGGCTCCTGCTTCGACAGCGAGAATCGCTGCGTCAACTGGCAACACATGATCTCGATAGTGCTCAGATTGAGCATCGAAAAGATCCCATGACGGCATTGACACGACCTGAACGTCGAGTCCTTCGGCCTTCAGTACAACGGCTGCATCAACGCACAGCTGCACCTCGCTTCCGGTCCCTACAAGCACCAAGTCGGGTGTTGGTGTGTCGGAAGGAACGAGCACGTAAGCCCCTTTAGCAACTCCTTCATTGCCTGCGGTTCCAACGAGAACGGGAAGGTCTTGACGGCTTAGGATGAGAGCGACTGGGCCAGTTGCATTCACCGCCACTCGCCACGCTTCGGAACACTCATTTGCGTCGGCGGGTCGCAAAATACATAGCCCGGGCATTGCTCTTAAAGAGGCCAGGTGTTCGACTGGCTGATGGGTGGGACCGTCTTCGCCCAGGCCCACAGAATCGTGCGTCCATGAGTAGAGAACCTTGGTGCTCATAAGGGCAGCAAGGCGGACAGCCGGGCGCATGTAATCGCTGAACACAAAGAACGTGCCGCCAAAGGGGAGAGAACCCCCATGTAGGGCCATGCCGTTCATGACAGCGCCCATGGCATGTTCTCGAACTCCGAAATAAATCTGACGCCCACCCGGTTCGGCTGCTGATTGCACGCCGTGGCCAGCCAATTCGGTGCCGGTGTTTCCAGTTAGATCTGCACCTCCTCCAATGAGGCCAGGCACAACATCGGCAATGGTCTTAAGTATTGCGCCGCTGGCTTTGCGGGTGGCTATTTTTTGGCCAGGCTCCCAGGTGGGCAGTTTGGTTTCCCAACCCGACAAACCCACGCCCCCCCAACAAGCCTCTAGCTCGGAGCGGTCGCCTTCCCAAGAGTTGAGTTGCTCGTCCCAAGTTTTGCGTGAGGTTTGGCCCTTCTCTGTCGACTTTCGGTAATAGTCGAGAACCTCGTCTGGAACCCAGAAACTTTCGTTGGCGGGAAGGCCAAGCAGTTCTTTTGTGGCGACAATTTCTTCAGCACCAAAAGGGTCACCGTGGGCCTTGCTGGTGTCCGTACGATTCGGCGAAGGCCAGCCAATGTGACTGCGCAATACGATCATCGAGGGGGCATCTTCAACAGTCATTGCTTGGCGCAAAGCTGCCTCGAGCGCATCGCAGTCATTAGCGACATCACCAATGTCGTTGACATCCCAACCATACGAACGAAAACGCCCAGAGGCATCGTCAGACATGGACAGCTCAGTGGGGCCATCAATGCTTATGTGATTGTCGTCATAGATGTAGATCAGCCGACCAAGCCCAAGGTGGCCAGCAAGTGAAGCCGCCTCGTGGCTGACTCCTTCTTGTAGGTCGCCATCTCCACAGATCACAAAGGTGTGGTGATCGCAGATCTCTGACCCGAATCGAGCACGCAGCCAGCGTTCTGTAATGCCCATTCCAACAGCGCCAGCAAAGCCTTGTCCGAGTGGACCAGTTGTCATTTCTACGCCCGCAGTATGGCGATATTCAGGGTGTCCTGGGGTCGCAGAACCGAGCTGGCGGAAGTCGCGCAGGTCGTCCATGGTGAGGCCATAGCCAGTGAGATGGAGCATGGAGTAGAGCAATATCGAAGCGTGTCCCGCAGAGAGGACGAACCGGTCACGGTCAGGCCAGTCAGGAGCAGTGGGGTCATGGCGCATTACCCGGGTAAAGAGCACATGAGCAAGTGGAGCAAGCGCCATGGCCGTGCCGGGGTGGCCACAATTAGCCTGCTGAGGAGCATCCATGGCGAGGCCACGGATGACGTTAATTCCAAGTTGTTCAAGATCGTCGGTCACTGCGCCCACCTTAGCCTTTGACTCGATCTCTTAAGCGGCTGGGGGAAGCAGGGTTAGCGGCACAGTGATGGTGTGTCCTTGGTCGATCCGACAGCGTGCTTCGATGCTGCCATATTCCTCAAATGTGAGTTCTGAGCGAACCAGGCGATAGCCGAACTTTCCGGGTTCGATGTCGACGGGCTGCACATTGCGAGCAATCTCTTCGTCGCCTCGCATAAAGACGGTCTCAAGTACAGCATTGGCGCTTGCATCGGCTGGACAGCGGATCATGACAACCAGATGTGGCTCAAGCATGACTGGCACGGGCGATGGAGCAGCCATCGAAAAGTAGACCCCGGTCAGGTCAATGCGAGTTGATGGCCCCGCCACTTGGCGCATAGCAAAATTGTCAACAAACAGTGCAGCAATAATTTCCATACGCAGACGCTACCGCTTGAAGGCCTGCTTCTCCCCGAAGAGTTCAATCTTCGCTCCGTGGCCAGGGGAGCGAGCAATGTGCCCGTCACATGTAATCAGTGGCGCACCGAGTACTTCGGCGAGCGATACGAACGCTGCATCGTAGGCCGTGAGGTTGTGCCTCAAGGTCCACATCCGATCAGCAAGCGGCTGATGTGGGTACCGCGTGATCAACAGTTCGTCGAAATCTAACCGCACATCTTCCGCTCGGTCGGTGCTCAGTTCACCTCTGCTAACCAGGCCACGTAGGGCTTGCGATACCTCGACGTCTATGAGGTGTGGAGCGTGCAGATCTCCATCGTCCACCAACCGCTTGACGAGTTCTTCGCTCCGTGGGTGAGCGGTGAGCGCGGCGATTGCGGCTGACGTATCAAGAATGATCATGTGCGATCGCGACCCGACCGCACGGCATCAACAATCTCCTCAACGTTGGGTCCCCCATGACGAGTACCGGCGCGAGCAAGGACATCGGCGATCTCCGGACGGTTGGCGACCCTGCTTACTTCACCGAGTAAGTAGTCGGAAAGTGAGAGCCCCGCAGACGCTGCTCGAGATCGGAGCGTCTTATGTAAATGTTCAGGAACGTTACGTATCTGAATTGTCGATGCCATACAATGATGCTACACGTTGTCAGCATGTAGAACACGCACTTTGCATGTATATACCTGATCCCTTTATCCATGGATTCTTTGAATAATGAAAACTAATTAAAACTAATGAAATTTGCTGATAATTATTCTTATATAGAGAACTACTTGCCTTTAACGCCGCAAATCAAGAGGGATTGGGCCGAGGGTACGCTTTCCTACCTATGTCACCCAGGCTTAATCCGTAGAAGTGGCTCGGGCGGGGCCTGGGCCAGTGGAGCTACTCAAACCGGCGATGGCCTGGGCCGGGCTATCCTTCCGGTCATATGGTTACTGCAGCAGATGTCCCCTCGACTCGTGAGGCAATTCTTGCAGCAGCAATGAGTGCATTTGCTGAAAATGGTTATTACGGAACTTCGCTTGCAGACATTGCGGCAGCCGTTGGGATTCGCCGCCCCAGTTTGTTGCATCACTTTGTTTCCAAAGAGGCTCTCTATCAAGAGGTGTTCACCCGTGCACTGTTTGACTGGGGCGTACGGGTGGAAGAAGCGGTTCGTGGGCCGAGAGAAGGCTGGGACCAGGTCGACCATGTTTTGAGTGCCGGTTTTGAATTCTTTAGGGAAAACCCAGACTTCGTTCGTTTGGTGCGCCGTGAGGCAATCGAGAACGGCGATCACCTTGGTTTCGATCTTGGAGGTGCGCTTCGGGTGCACTTTCTGCGTGCCGTTGGTTATCTGACGCGAGAGATGGAGGCTGGCAACTTTCGTCGCCATGACCCCGAACAGCTCTTGTTGACCGGCTATGGCGCATTGCTCAGCTATTTCAGTGACGCCCCATTTCTTGAGGGATTGTTGGGCCAAGACCCAATGGGCGAAGACGCCCTGACTCGTCGTCTTGAACACATCCGCGCTTTTTTCCGCGCTGCGCTTGAACCCTGATATGGCAAATACCCTTTCCGAGGTTGAATCTAAGCTTTTGTTGAGTGCTTACGGCGCTCCATTCGCCGATGAACACCAGGTCAGCTCTCCAGACCAAGCAGCAGAGGCTGGAGCGGCATTGAGCTACCCAGTGGTTGCAAAGTTGTGCGGAGACGGCATTGCGCACAAGACCGAACGGGGCTTGGTGCGCCTGGGTTTGAACGACGAGGCATCTCTACGAGAAGCAACATCTGAATTGCTAGCAGCGGCTAGGCCCGAAGATGGCGACGTTACGGTGTTGGTCGCCCCTCAGATTCGTGGCGACAGAGAGCTAATTGTTGGGATCCATCGTGATGACCAGCTTGGCATGACGGTCATGGTTGGAATCGGTGGAGTGTTGTCCGAGATGGTTGCCGATGTGTCATTTCGGGTGACCCCTATTCAGCCAATTGATGCAGAAGAAATGCTCGATGAGCTAGCAGCTAAAGCAATCTTTGGCCCGTTTCGAGGTCAGGCTGAGGTTGATAGATCGGCCCTGATAAAAGTGTTATGTGGGCTATCTGATTGCGCCCAATCTGTACCTGGGCTTGTTTCAGCAGAACTCAACCCGTTGATAGTGACCCCAACTGGTGATCTTGTTGCCGTTGATGCCTTGGTCGAAATGAGCACCGCTGAAGAGATGGCGGCTTCAATCGAGTCGCCCGATGCAGATCGCATGCCCTTGGACCCCATGCGCATGGACCCACTGTTTAACCCTGCTGGAGTAATAGTCGCAGGCGCATCTACGCATCCTGGCAAGTTCGGGTTCGTGGCTTTGCATAACATTTTAGCTAGTGGCTATGAAGGCAAAGTGTTTGCCACTAACCGAAATGGTGCCGAGGTGCTCGGCATCAAGTGCGTTACTTCAGCTGAGGACATTCCCCAAGGACAAGCTGACCTTGTTGTGTTGTGTACGCCCACTTCTGCTAACCCTGACCTGTTACGAGCATGTGCGGCCAAAGGGATAAGGGCCGCCTTCGTCACTTCTGCTGGCTATGGGGAAGCTGACGATAACGGTCGCCTTGCTGAAGCTGAACTTGTGGCGCTTGCTGATGAGTTGGGCATTGCACTTGCTGGGCCAAATGGGCAAGGTCTTGTTTCAACTCCTGCTGGACTATGCGCCCAGATAGTTGCCCCCTATCCGCCAAGCGGACACATTGGCGTGGCAAGTCAATCGGGCAACTTGGTGTCGACCTTTATGAACCTTTCAGTACAAACTGGGGTTGGTATTAGTCGAGCTGTATCAGCTGGGAACGCCGCAGCACTAGGCGTTCTTGACTACATCGAATATTTCGTAGAAGACGCCGAGACCAAGGTTGGTCTTGCATATTTAGAGGGTTTTAACGCGGGCCCAAGTGGCGTGCAGCGTCTTGGTGCTGCTGCACGAAAGATGCCGCTTGTGGTGCTAACTGGTGGAACATCACCTGCGGGACAACGAGCGGCGGCGAGCCATACGGGTTCGTTGGCATCAAATAACAAGGTCTTTGATGGCATGTGTCACCAAATGGGCATTGTGCATGCGATAACAGTTGAAGAGGCCTATGAAGCAGCGGCAACCTTTGCGAGCCAACCCTTGCCTAGGGGACCACGAGTTGCCGTTGTAACCACTGCTGGTGGGTGGGGCGTGGTGACTGCCGATGCGCTTTCTCGAAGCTCTCTTGAGTTGGTTGATCTTCCTGGCGACCTTTGTGCAGCTATAGACGAGAAACTTCCACCGAGATGGAGTAAGTCAAACCCAATCGATCTCGCTGGGGGGGAGACCCGCGACACTGTCCCTGAGATTCTCGAACTAGTAGCTCGTCATCCTGCTGTAGATGCTGTGATCTTTTTAGGACTTGGCATTCAGTCCAACCAAGCGCGGCTTATGAGGCGTGGTCGGTACTATCCAGAGCATGGAATTGAGCGCATCGTTGCCTATCACGAGCGCCAAGACATTCGTTATGCTCAAGCGGCAGCAGCGGTCAGTGAGGCCACGGGAAAGCCTGTTTTGCTGGCAACTGAACTGGCAGTGGCCGTGCCAGACAATCCTGGGGTCCAAGCAGTCCGAGAGACCGGACGTCTCTGTTACACCTCGTCGCATCGAGCAGTCATGGCTCTAGATCACATGTGGACCCACGCCCGCTGGCGTCAACGGCGACCCGATGTGACGAGCAAGTAGGTGAAGAGCATGTTTTGGACCAAGGCAGCAATGGGTTTCCTTGGGGCAATTGCCGTAAGCGCAACAACTTTGGCCTTTAAGGGTGACCCCGCAGACACGGCTGCACCCTTAGATGCTGAACTCACCCGCACAGCTCAATCGTTGGCTACTCCCGTTCTTTCACCACGGCGAGTTCCGGCTCTCATTGCACAACCCCTGGGTGAGCGACGTTTATCAACGGCGCTTGAAAGCGTCTGGACTAGTCACTCATCGTCATCGTGTTTGGTGGTTTCCGAAGGAAGTCACGTGCTTTACTCACGTCAAAGTGAACAGTCAGTCACGCCTGCTTCGGCACTTAAGTTGCTAACGGCCTCGGCGGTCCTTCGTAGACTTGGTCCAGATGAGCGTCTTGTCACAACAGTTCGAGCAATGGACAAGCCTAATGGTGGGGTCCTAAGCGGTGACTTGTGGCTGGTGGGCGGGGGAGACCCTGTGCTTGGTACGCAACCTTGGGCCGATGAGCGTACGCATCAACCACCACTTGCAAGCTCGCTAGAAGCTTTGGCTGATCGAGTTGTGGCCGCTGGCGTGCGCGAGGTTCGCGGACAAGTTCAAGGAGATGACAGCCGCTATGACAAGACTCGTTTCGTCAGTTCTTGGCCACAGCGCTATCTCGATGACAACGAAGTTGGGCCATTAAGTGCATTGAGCGTCAATGACGGTTTCGCTTTATGGGATCCTGAACTCGTCGCTTTCGAAGACCCCGCTGTCGGTGCCGCAACGGTATTTACCGAGCTGTTACGAGCCCGAGGGGTTGCGATTGCTGGTGAGCCAAGCATGAGCAAGGCACCAGAAAAGAGCATGGAAATTGCTCAGATCGCCTCGCCAACAATGGCAGAGTTGGTATCAGATCTCATTCGAGAGAGCGACAACGGCACCGCTGAGCTGTTAGTTAAAGAACTAGGGGTGCGTTTATTAGGTGAGGGGTCTACAACGGCGGGGCTTAAGGTAGTTACCGGTACGCTCGGCGAAATGGGCCTTCATCTTGAAGGAATCCGCTTGCTCGACGGTTCAGGTCTCGACCCAACAAACAAGGTCAGTTGCACTGTGCTCCAAGCGGTTGCAGCAGGCATCGAAGGGGGAGGACCAATCGATCGTGGTCTTGCTGTGGCTGGCTTTACAGGCACCCTAACCAAGCGTTTCCTTGACAACCCCGCAAAGGGAAAACTGCGAGCCAAGACCGGTTCACTCAATCACGTAGCTGCTCTTGTGGGCACTGTCGAAGGTGGCCAGGGGAGCGTGCTCACCTTTACTCAGGTACTCAATGACATAACGACTCTTGCTGCTGCCAGGAATATACAAGATGACCTCGGAGCAGCGCTCGCTCGTTATCCTGAGGTTCCAGCGCTTGAATCCCTTGCTCCACTTGCCCCTATTGCTCCTGTTGCTATTGGCCCCTAAGGTTCGCCCGTGCCTTATCGTTCATTGCGTTCGTCTTCGTTTTCCACCGTACTAACTGAGTTATGGGAACTGCTGTTGGCTTATGCCAAGCAGGAAACCGTCGATCCAGCCAAAAAATTGGCTCGTTACGTTGCTTGGGGAGTGGCTGGCTCCCTGTCGCTGGGGCTAGGCATGGTGCTTTTAGTTCTGGCTGGGTTGCGAGCTATTCAAGATGAAACTGGGACGACTTTCCACGGAAACTGGTCTTGGGCTCCATATGCAATTGTTCTGGTAGGCGCTGGTGCAATCGTAGGGTTGCTGTTGTCTTTCACCCGCAAAAAGAAGAAGAGGATGTCTCGATGACAAAGACAAAAGAGAACATCACCCGTGATGACATTGAGGCCAAACTTCGTGAGCTTCGTGGAGACATTGACACCGGGGTAGAACAAGCTCGTGGGTACGCAATTGTTGCAGGAGCGGTTGCAGCAACCGTCTTTATTGTAGGCGCTTATCTTTCAGGTCGGCGTCGTGGTCGCAAACGTGCCACATTTGTCGAGATTCGACGAGTCTGATGTTTCGTGGGCTCCAGCGCCAGGCTCTACGCCGAGGCATATTAGGCGGTTCTGGCTTATGGACGACTGTTTGGGTGCTAACAGTGGGAATCAAGCTGTTGCGCTGTTTACGTTCACCCCGTCCAGAGATTCTGTTGAGCCAAAAATTACAGCCCGGCGAAGGGTTCGTAATCAAAGGTTTAAAGCCCGAGGCAACCAAGAGCCGTCGCCGGAAGTAGCACTATTCGCCTATCGGCCAATGCTCTCTTGGACAAGAGTGCGTCAAGTTCACCTCTAACGGCCATTATGGGGGGATGCAGGTAACGCTTCGCAACCCCCGTCGTGTCGTTGAGGTGACTGGGCCTATCAGAGTTCATGCGCTTCTTGATCGTCTTGAGATTAACCGTGAGTCAGTCATAGTCATTTGCGGCGACACGCTGGTGCCAAGCGATGCATTGTTGCTTGACACTGATGTAGTCGAAGTGCGACCAGTCATTTCGGGAGGCTGTTTATGAAGTGTCGAGTTTGTACAGGCCCTGCCGTTATCGACGTACGCCGCCATAATGCCAATTTCTGCGCCGAACACTTCATTGCGCATTGCCAAGAGCAGGTGAGGCGCACGATCGATCATTTCTCGATGATGAAACCCGACGACAAGGTCCTAGTCGCTGTATCAGGCGGGAAGGACTCGCTTGCTCTCTGGGATATTTTGAGTGAGCTGGGCTATCAGGCTGACGGACTTTACTTAGGCCTCGGAATTGGTGAATACAGCAACGAGTCGACTCATTACTCAAGAGACTTTGCCGAGAGGGTAGAGGGCCATCTAGTTGAGATTGATCTTCCCACCGACGTGGGTTTTGACATACCAACAGGAGCGCGACTCGCTCGACGTGCGCCATGTTCAGCATGTGGCTTATCTAAGCGACATCTCTTTAACCAAGCAGCACTCGAAGGGGGCTACGACGTGGTGTGTACAGGCCACAACCTCGACGATGAAGCTGCGGTGTTATTAGGCAATGTATTGCGATGGAATGTTGACTATCTCGGACGCCAACACCCCGTACTCGAGGCTCGCCCCGGCTTTGCTCGAAAGGTAAAACCCTTAGTGCGACTAGCAGAACGAGAGATGGCGGCATATTGCGTCTTGAGGGGCATTGACTACCAAGTCGAGGAATGCCCGATGTCGGCCGGTAACCGCCACATTGGTTACAAGGAAGCCCTTGATGCCATAGAAGCTGGTTCCCCGGGCACAAAAGCTGCGTTTTTCCATGAGTTTCTAGATAAGGCCTCGCATCTATTTACGCCTGAATCTGACGCTATTCGAGATGAATTATTGGAATGCGCCACTTGCGGCTCGCCTACCACCGGAGAGGTATGCGCCTTTTGTCGGCTAATAGAACGTGCAAGCAATAAGGGGACATCAGGTTCTGTAGCAATTGAAATGGGCCAAACCCGCTCATGAGTCGTCCATTTGTGGTTGACGAACGCATCATCGTGGTCGACAGCAAGGGCCGCCAGTACATGGTCAAACTTGCCATTGACGGTGAGTTTCATACCCATACCGGTTTTGTTCCTCACTCTGATCTGTTGGGCCAAGAGGAAGGCATCACCGTTCGCTCTACTAACGGTGCACGCTACACAGCCATGCGCCCTTCGCTTTCTGATTTCGTAATGCGCATGCCCCGAGGTGCCCAGGTCATTTACCCCAAGGATCTAGGCCCGATTTTGATGTTGGCTGACATCGCCCCAGGAGTAAGAGTGCTTGAGGCAGGAGTTGGTTCGGGTGCGCTTTCGATGACCTTGTTGCGTGCGGGAGCAGATGTCGTGGGCTACGAGATTCGTGAAGATTTCGCGCAAAGAGCGCTAGAAAATGTGGAAGATTTTCTAGGTTCGCAAGCGCTTAGTCGGTACCGTGTTGAGGTGCGAGATGTTTATGAAGGAATAGATGAGGAAGCCCTCGACGTTGTTGTGCTCGATTTGGCGGAACCCTGGCGTGCCATTAAGCACGCCGAACAAGCACTCCGTGCAGGTGGCACGCTTGTGACCTACACGCCATCAATCACCCAAGCGGTTCGGGTTCGAGAGATGCTCGAAGAAAGCAACTTTGAATTGGCCCAGACCATTGAGGTTCTCAACCGTTCATGGCACATCGAAGGAATGGCAGTACGTCCAGACCACCGCATGGTGGCTCACACTGCGTTCTTGACTTCCGCTCGTCTTCTTGGCCCTGTTCCAGGAGGACTGAAACATTCCGGAGCGCCCCGCTGAACGCTCTTGATGGTCTCATCGTCATTATCGCAATATCGGCAGCCGTTGGCGGCTATCGACTTGGGCTAATCACGCGTTCATTATCCTGGGTGGGCATGTTGTCTGGGCTACTCCTTGGTGCTCGACTCTTGCCAGAGGTGGTAGCTCTTTTTAGGAATGCTGACCCGGTTGGGCGTTTGATCGTTGCTGGTGGATTTTTTCTATCTATTTCATTTTTGGGTCAAGCCATCGGCATGTTGATTGGCAAAAAAGTTCATCTGAAACTGCCGCAATCGACGCGATCGGTTGATCGCGTCGGGGGTAGTTTCGCTGGCGTTGTGGGAACGGCAATATCGTTATGGCTGCTCTTGCCAGCAGCTGTTGATGTGCCTGGTGTTGTTGCTCAAATGGTTCACAATTCACGTATTGCCCAAGCAATCGACTCAGCTGCACCAAGGCCTCCAAATACTCTCAGAACCCTTCGAGGTCTGGTTGGCGAAGGCCAGTTTCCCCAGGTATTTGAGGCCCTCCGCCCTGCTCCCAAACTTGGCCCTCCACCGATTGCGTCAGGTCTTAGCGACGAAGTGGCAACCCAGGTAAGCGCTTCGACTGTCCGAGTTGAGGGTCCAGCTTGTGATCGGACACAAGAAGGTAGTGGTTTTGTAGTAGCTCCAGGACTTGTGGTTACAAATGCCCATGTAGTGGCGGGCGAAGATAAAACTGAATTGATTCGTACTGACGGAAAGCGCATTAAAGCAAAGGTTATTTATTTCGATCCAAACCGCGATCTCGCTCTCTTAGACGCACCAAGTATTGATCGAAACCCTCTCCCAATGGGAGATACCAACGTAGGGACAATCGGCGCAGTGTTCGGATACCCCGGTGGCGGTCCGCTTGAGTTGTCACCATTTGAAGTCCGCGAGCAAGTCACTGCAGTAGGTCGAGATCTTTATGACTCTTCGCAAACCCGCCGCAAAGTGCTGATCTTGGCAAGCAGCCTCGCACCAGGTGACTCCGGGTCAGCACTTGTAGACGCCACAGGAAGGCTCGTGGGCGTTGCTTTTGCCATCGCCCCTGATCGTCCAGGCACCGCCTACGCACTAGACCTAGACGAACTCCAAGCCGTTCTAGAAGCTCCTCGCTCGTCAGTGGTGGACACCGGACCCTGCCTCAACTGACGCTCACTGTGAGTACGTCATTGACAGATTTTCCCACATTCCCCGGGCAATTTGTGCA
>JBBSKG010000044.1:0-20309 GCA_038256565.1 Acidimicrobiales bacterium
AGCCAGGGTTTCAGCCACTGCTCGCGCCGCTAACGAACGCCAACCCTTCGCTGGAAATCCCTCTACTACACCAGGCTCAAAAAACCAGCGGACAGAACTCCCATAAAGATAAGACTGATCAATAGCTTGAGGCGCACCGACGTCACGCAAGAGCGGCGGACGATCAGCCGTGCAAACCAACAACGGCACACGAGATTGGCTCGCCTCGACCACAGCGGCATGCAATTCAACCGCAGCAGTACCACTCGTGGTCAACACAACAGCAGGAATGCCAGTCGCAATACCAATGCCAAGTGCCATAAATGCAGCGGAGCGCTCATCGAGATGCACATGAACGTGCATGTCCTTGGCTTCAGCGAGCGCCAATGCCAATGGGGTTGAACGTGAACCTGGAGCTATTACCGCATGGCGAACACCACAGCGCAGCCATTCGTCCACCAAGGTTGTGGCAAAGGTTGCCTGCACAGTCATGACAGGATGCTCTCATGCTCTGGTCGAAACATGACGGAATTGGCCCAAAACTTGTCTTGGTGCACGGCTTTACGCAGAACCATCAATGCTGGGGAGACCTCGTTGTCGAGATGTCCGTTGACCACGAAGTCATAACCGTAGACGCTCCCGGTCATGGACACTCGTCGAATATCGCAGTCGACCTGTTCGACGGTGCAGCGCTGCTTGGTGAGACGGGAGGACAAGCGACATACCTTGGCTACTCGATGGGAGCAAGGCTGTGTCTGCATCTTGCTCTTGCACAACACCACTTGGTCAATGCCCTCATCTTGATCAGCGCAAACGGAGGCATCGAAGACGAGATCTTGCGACAAGACCGCTCTTTGATAGATGAAATCCGTGCCAACCAACTCGAGACCAAAGGCCTCGATGCCTTTCTCGATGCATGGCTTAAACAGCCCATGTTCGAATCGCTTCCCGAACATGTGCGTTTCTTTGAAGCACGATCGACGAACACGGCTGCCGGTCTCGCATCGAGCCTTCGTCTTGCTGGCACTGGCAGCCAAGAACCAACATGGAACCGTCTGCATACCCTCACCATGCCCGTGTTGATCATCGCAGGAAAAAATGACCCTGCCTACGTGAGCCAGGCCGAGCAACTGAGCACGGCGATCGGGGCCAACGCTACCGTGGAACTCATTGCCAACGCTGGACACGCAGTCCACCTTGAACAACCAGAGGCATTTCTCGCCGTAATCAGACCCTGGCTCAATTCTCTCACCTGACCGAGCACATGATGCCATCATCCCGAAAGCGTCAGGCCCAGAGTTAGCAATATTCCATAAACGATCTGCAAACGACCGGTGTTGGCCAATGTCACGATCAACTCCTCGCGAGCCGCCTCTTTGCCCACCTGTCGAAGAGGAGAAATAGCGAGAGGCAGCGCGCCAAAAGTCAGCAGCGCCAATGGCCGTGCAAGTGCAAGTGCAAGTATTGCTACAAATGACGCAACAACAAGGCCTGTGTAAAGCACTCTCGTGGGGCCATCGCCCCAGCGCACCGCCAATGTATTTTTTCCAGATGCTGTGTCAGTAGGCATATCACGCAAGTTATTAACTACCAGCAATGAGGTTGCCAAAAAACCCACTGGCACTGAAGCTCCCACGGCGAGAGCGCTGACCTGTTCAGTCTGTACATAAGTTGCTCCGACAGTGGCAACCAGACCAAAAAAAATAAAGACAAAAACTTCGCCTAAGCCCGCATACCCATAAGGCCGGGGGCCGCCTGTATAGAAGTAGCCAGCGGCGAGTGAGGCAACGCCCACCACCAATAGTTCAGGACCAACCGCAATGGCGAGAGCGAACCCACCAAGGCCACCAATAAGCGCCACGATCAGGCTCGCTCGCCTCACTGCAGAAACAGTTGCTAACCCAGAAGCCACAAGTCGAATCGGACCAACCCTGTTGTCATCAGTCCCTCGCACCCCATCGGCATAATCATTTTGAAAATTCGTAGCCACTTGCAACGCCACTGCCACAAGACCAGCTGCCAATACCCGCCACCAAATGATGTCGACGCGTCCCACTGCCACAGCAGTGCCGACTGCAACCGGCACAACTGAAGCAGGGAGGGTGCGCAGTCGAGCACCAACCAGCCAGCGGTTCATCGTCACGGGCGACGAGGAAAGCGCGTGAAGTCAGGCTCTCGTTTAGCTACATAGGCATCTCTGCCCTCCTGGGCTTCTTCACTCATGTAAAACAGCAACGTCGCATCACCGGCTAGTTGTTGAATACCAGCGAGTCCATCGTCAGCTGCATTCATCGATGCCTTAATCATGCGTAGTGCTATCGGAGAAAGTGCCAACATTTCCCGACACCACTGAACGGTCTCGTTCTCAAGTTGATCGAGCGGAACCACCGTGTTGACCAAGCCCATATCCAAGGCCTCTTGAGCATCGTACTGGCGGCACAAGAACCAAATTTCGCGTGCCTTTTTTTGGCCAACGTGCTGTGCAAGCAAACCCGAACCATACCCACCATCAAAGGAACCAACCTTGGGACCAGTTTGGCCAAAGCGTGCGTTATCAGCCGCAATCGTTAAATCACACACAACGTGAAGCACGTGACCACCACCGATTGCATAACCAGCAACCATCGCCACCACAGGTTTTGGGCATCGACGAATCTGAATCTGTAGATCTAAAACATTGAGCCGCCCAATGCCCGCCTTGGCTATATCGTCATCGCCGATATAGCCATCATCGCCACGAATGCGCTGATCACCACCTGAGCAAAAGGCAAGCGGACCCTCGCCCGTGAAGATGATCACCCCAACCGAAGGGTCATCTTGTGCCAAATGGAAAGCACGTGAAAGCTCGAAAAGCGTCTGCGGCCGAAAAGCATTACGTACTTCTGGGCGATTGATCGTGATCTTGGCCATACGCGGACTCGCCGGGTTATCGGCAAACGCAACGGCTGTCTCATAGTGAATGTCTTGCCATTCACCTGAAGGTTCCCAAACCACTGAAGTCATCGTCATGAAATTGACCGTACCCGCGCTAGTGCCTCAAGGCGAGTTCCATTGCTTAAAAGTGAGCCATGAAACGCCTATGCGGGAGCGGCTTGTCCCCCTCGAATCAAACGTCCAGGCAGTTCTCCAGTCGCTTCACCATCCACATATGTCTCTATGCCGTTGACAAATGTATGGCTATAACCCACCGCACGCTGCACTAGGCGACGACCGCCTGCAGGCAAGTCGTAACGAACCTCGGGGCGACGAACACCAAGGTTTGCGAAATCAATAACGTTCAGATCACCCTTATAACCAGGAGCCAAAACACCACGATCGTAAAGACCAACAGTGCGAGCCGTGTCACGGCACTGACGTTGAACAAGAAACTCAAGATCAAGTTGTCCATGATCACGGTCACGACCCCACATGGTCAACAGCGTCGTTGGGAAACTCCCGTCGCAGATCGTGCCCACGTGTGCACCGCCATCGCCAAGACCAGGCACCGTATTCGGATGCGCCAACATCTCGCCTACCGAATCGAGAGTGCCACCACTGAAATTAAGTGTTGGCAGATACAACAAGGTCTTGCCCTGATCGGCAATCAAGAGGTCATAGACCAACTCTTCAGCAGTACAACCCATGCGCTCGGCCCGGTTGGCAATGCTGTCTGCAACATCGGGCTCATAGTTAGGTGGGTCACCGAGTTCAAACATGAACCCGAACATACGAATGAGTACGCCGCCCAACTTGTCTCGCACGATCTCGTTTGTAGACGCGGCAAGCAGCCGCTCTTTGAAGCCCGTGTCAGCCATGATCTTCGCCTGTTCGGGTACCGAAAGAGCTTCTATCTCTTGGAATACAGGGTTAGCCATGAACGGGTGCAACGTGCACTGCAAGCCAAACAATAGCCCCACCGCACGGGTCGCCACTTGTCCGGTGATTGCCAACCCATCGGCATTTGCCTTAGCAATGCGATCAAGCACTTCACGATGAGCGTCGGGAGCAACCGGGCTTTGAACCAATGAGAACGAAAGCGGACGACCCGATTCAGAAACCATGCGGCGGAACATCTCGAACTCATCATCAGAGTTCATGTGGTCAGACACAACCTGCAATACGCCCTTGCCTGCGGCACCAAGAGCTTTCGCAATGCCAACAAGCTCATCAGAACTTGCGGTCAGTGTTGGCGTTGGCTCGCCACGACTGGTGCGATGATTGATCGTGCGAGATGTGGTGAACCCAAGACCGCCGGCTTCAATGCCATCTCGCACCAGTGCGGCCATTTTCTCAATATCATCAGGCGTCGCCATTTCACGATTGCCGCCACGATCGCCCATGACGTTAAGCCGCACCGCACCATGAGGAACTTGCGCACCAAGATCAATGTCGTGAGGAATGCTGTCTACCGCATCAAGGTATTCACCAAACGATTGCCACTCCCATGACAAACCCTCGTGCAATGCAGCGCCTGGAATATCTTCGACGCCTTCCATCAGCTCGATTAGGCGATCGTGGTCAGCGGGACGAACCGGGGCGAAACCCACACCACAGTTGCCCATGACGGTGGTTGTAACCCCTTGCCATGAAGACGGCGCAAGGTAGTTGTCCCATGTGGCCTGGCCGTCGTAATGAGCATGAATGTCTACAAACCCTGGAGCCACCAACGCTCCAGAAGCATCGACTTCTCTCTTGCCTTTACCCGACACTTTGCCGACTTCGACGACCTGTCTATTCGTTATCGCAACATCAGCAGTTCGCTTGGGCGCACCCGTGCCATCAATAACCGTCCCGCCACGAACGACAAGGTCAAACTTGGCGCTCATGCAGGGACCAAGTTCTTTACATCAATGTTGTAAAGCTCCGCCACGTTGTCGCAAAGAATCGCCTTCTGCTGCTCATCGGTGAGATTAGTGGAGTGTTTGTCAATCAGCTCTTGTGACCACGGCCAAGTCGAATCGCTGTGAGGGAAGTCATTTGCCCACATCAGATGCTTCCAGTTCATCGCATCAGCGAAACGGAAAGCCGTCCAGTCGTCTTGGAACGTGACATAGATGTTCTCTGCAAAATATTCACTAGGAAGACGAGACAGATCAGCGCCGGGCTTTAACCAATAACGATGGCGATTGAAGGCGTGGTCCATGCGATACATGTAATGAGGAACCCAGCCTGCATCAGCTTCAACACAAACCACTTTGAGATCTGGGTGGCGCTCGAACACCCCACCAAAAATGAGCATCGCGAGAATGTCCTGGCACCCTCTAACAATCGAGAGGAAGCCACTTAACGCCGGCCCGCGTGTTACTTCGCTCTTGGTCGTAAGGATGTGGAATGAAAGCGGAAGATCCAGCTCAATTGCGGCCTCCCAGAATGGGTCATATATGGGCGAGTCATAATCAGCCATAGCAGGGGTGCCCGGCATCATGACTCCGCGCAAACCAAGGGCCTTGATTGCCTTTATGTCAGCAATCCCTTCCTCGGGGGTACGCATGGCAGTTTGGCCACAACCAAGCAGGCGATCTGGATGAGCGTCGCAATAAGAGGCCATCCAGCGGTTGTAGGCGTCAAAGCACGCCTTCTTGTAATCAAAATCTTCGTGGTTGCAAAGCAACATGCCAACCGTGGGGTAGATCACCTCGGCACTCACGCCATCACGATCTTGATCAGCCATTCGTGCATCGGGGTCCCAACCACCTCGATGGAGTTGATCAAAACGAACACCAGAAATCTTGATTTCTTCTGGCGGCTTACCGGCGGCGGCGACAAGGCCCATAGGAACTGGAATAGCCAAACCATCAATGATGAACAAATCACCAACACCTTCGCCACCATCGATCATGTGTGGTGCCTTGTCTTTCCAGGCTGAATCGATGAAATCGATATAGGTGTTCGGTGGCTCGGTGATATGCGAATCGGCCGAAATAACCGGATAGCTGCGGCTCATGGACCCCCCCTTTTGCCCGGTAAACGCAAGGTTGCGTCTACCAACTACATGCGACCCTAGAGTCTCGCCCGCTTTGCGGCAAGAAAAATGGTCCATTCTTTCCTGTAAGCGAACGCTTATCTCTGCACAAGCGCGCGAGAATATTCCCATGACAAACGGCGGCACCGAAGAAACCAATGTCTCTCCTGAAAGAATGAAGTCTGATCAAGATGCGAACGAGCAACGCTCGGGTCCCTCATGGCCACGGGTGATTGTTCTTGTTGTTGCCTTTGCTTGGCTAGCTGGAGCATTTGGCTGGTTCATCGCCGATCGGCCCGCCACCCCAGGTTCAGTAGACGCTGGCTTTTGTCTAGACATGATTGCTCACCATGAACAAGCAGTTGAAATGGCCCTTATGGAACTCGCCAACGGTGAAAGCCCTGTCGTTAAAGGTTTCGCTCAAGAAGTAGTGATTTTTCAGCAGTATGAGATTGGGCGCATGGATGAACAGCTAGCGGACTGGGGCATGGTTCGCCAAGATCGAGGAACGACTGCCATGAAGTGGATGGGCATGGCCGTCCCAGCAAACGCAATGCCAGGAATGGCAACCCAAAAGCAGCTGACTCAACTCCGAGAATCAAAGGGTGCCGCTGCTGATGGCCTCTTTCTAGATCTAATGGCTGAGCACCATCGAGGCGGGGTCCACATGGCCAGTTATGCGGCCGAGCATGCTAAAGACGCTGGAGTTCGAGCTCTTGGCGCTGCAATGAAACGTAACCAATCGATAGAAATAAATGAGTACCGAGACACCGTCACAAGACTTGGCTTAGACGTTGAGATTGAGCCCTATGTAAGTGCTGAAACCTCCGGACACTGAGGCCCAGACTTGCCACAACTCATTGCCACGCTGGTTGCTGGCCCCGCGTTCGTTGACGTTTTGCGCCAAGTCTGGGAAGCGGGCGACACGCTTGTCCCCCTTGACGCACGGCTTCCAAAACCCGCACTTGAAGCACTGCTAAAAACCCTTCGTCCAGCCATTTTGATTGACTCCAATGGAGTCAAGACCAAACGTGAGAAAGGCGTGTCGACCGAGCCAGGTGACGCGTTAGTGGTCGTAACAAGTGGAACCACCGGAACGCCAAAGGGAGTGACCCTCACTCACGATTCAGTAAGAGCATCCGCTCTTGCTACAAGTTCTCGGCTAAACGTCGACGCAACCCGTGACCACTGGCTGGCGTGTCTGCCCCTTGCGCATGTTGGCGGCCTATCGGTTGTGACAAGAGCCGTAATCACAAACACTCCACTAACCGTTCACAATAGGTTCGACCCCATTGCCGCAGAGGAAGCATCTCGCAAAGGGGCAACCCTCGTATCTCTCGTTAACACTGCCTTAGGCCGCATTGATGCCCATAGATTTCGAGTGGTCTTACTAGGCGGCTCAGCTCCACCTGACAACACCGCAGCCAACACCATCACCACCTATGGCATGACCGAAACGGGTAGCGGTGTTGTCTATAACCGCATGCCACTCGATGGTGTCGAAGTGCGAGAAGACAATGGCGAACTGTTAATCAGGGGCCCCATGACGGGTCGTTGCTATCGCATGAACGGCGAAGAAATTCCTCTTGTCGATGAGTCTGGATGGCTCCACACCTGCGATGCAGGCTCGGTGGACGAGGCGACAGGTCAAGTCAATGTGATCGGAAGGATGGGCGATGTCGTTGTAACAGGCGGCGAAAAGGTATGGCCCGAACCCGTTGAAAATGTTTTGCGCAGTCACCCCAAAATCAGCGATGTTGCGATCTCTGGACGCCCCGACCCCACATGGGGCGCAAGGGTCGTTGCCTTCGTCGTGGCCCTCGACCCCGCCCAACCCCCAAATCTCGAAGAACTTCGCGACTGGGTAAAGGCCGAACTCCCCGCCTGCGCAGCCCCACAAGAACTAGAACTCCGAAACCAACTCCCCCGCACCTCCTCCGGAAAACTCCAACGCAACCTCCTGGATCCCAAAACTGGGCTTCCTTCTGTGCGTTTAGGAAAAACAATCACCACAGAAGACGTGCAGCAGCTTGATGACGAACCAGACCGTTAAAACTTCATTGATTCAGAGGTTCAGCAAGTACCGCAGCGCACGGTCAACTGCGAACAGAACATCTGGCGGCGTTGTGCCGAGGCGAGCCACAAGTCTAAGTTCTGAGATCGATTTTACGTCTTCGCACTTTGCATAGCTGACGCTATCGATACCCGAGTCATGAGGGTCTATCTCAATATGAGAGGGAAGCCCGCGGGGCGTCGTCGTAAGCGGGACCACGATTACAACGCCTGCCGGCCCATCGTTGAGCGGGTCTGTGGAAACGACAAGTGCTGGCCGTCTACCTGCTTGCTCTCGTCCCACTGGTTCGCCAAGGTCGATCAGCCAAATCTCACCTCGACGTGGTTTCACACTGAGGCATCCCCGAGGGCTCCCGCCTCCGTGGCCCGCTCGGCTTCGATCGCATCCCAAGCAGACGGGTCATTTCGAAGCTCTTTATAGCGGGCGTTGAACTCGTCAAAAAAAACCCGTCTTTCGAGTGCGTCAAGCGCTTCGTCGACAACAGCAGTCATCGGCTTGCCCTCTGATTTGGCCAGAGCAGCCAGCCGATCTCTCGTCTGTTCATTGACTCGGATTGTTGTGCTCACCCTGGTAAGTATACATAAACGTAGATAATTCTGTCTACGAAATGATTAGAACGGGCGGCGCATTCGACTGTCACGCAAGACTCGTCGAGCGCAGTTTCTCCCGCCCATTCCGTGCACTCCCCCACCTGGGTGTGTTGCGGCCGAGCATAGGTAGAGGCTCTTTACTGGCGTTGCGTAACGGAACCAACCAGGGACGGGGCGAAATATCAACTGTTGGTCAAGTGCAGTCGAGCCTCCACCTGGGTCTCCGCCAACGAGGTTGGGGTTATCGGCCTCAAGTTCGGTCGGCGTACGCTTGGCGACTCCAATGATCTGACTTCTCAGACCCGGTGCATATGACTCCAAGCGATCGAGCACCCGCTCAACAAATCCATCACTAGACCCAGCCCATGGGCCAGCAGCCAAAACGCCAGCCTCGTCGCCTCGGGGCAGAGAAGGCACATGGGTCTCTATCCAAAGAGTGTGTCCACCTTCTGGAGCGCGACTCGGGTCGGCAATGCTTTGTTGGCCGACAATCACCATGGGTTCGGCGGGAATGCGTCCGCGACTTGTCTCAAAAGCTGAACGCGCCATCGAGTCAAGATCGCCTACAAGATGAACCACTCCACACCGATCGAGCCCTCCTGCAAGCCAAGGCGCAGCTCCTCGAAGCGCAAGGTCAATCCTGAAAAAACCACTGCCATAACGATATTGACGAAGTCCATCTAAATATGAAGCCGGTATGTAATCTTCGCCTACCATGTCGCGAAACAGCGCAAGGGGTCCAGTGTCTCCAATGACGGCGCGTCGCACCTCGAATGACTCACCATCGCGAGTCTCGACTCCAACCGCTCGACCACGTTCGACGCGTACATTGGTGACTTCTTTATTCGTAAGCACCAACCCACCTGCTTCTTCAACAACACCAACTAACACCTCGGCTAAACGACCAGCGCCACCTATCGGAAATGGCATACCACGCTGTTGTGCCACCATCGCAAGAATCAATGCAGTAGGTGTGCTTCCACCAACATCGACACCAAGGTCAGCATGTGATGCAGCAGCAGTAAACAACGCACGGGCTTCTTCCGATTGAAAGCGCTTACGGGCCACAACCTCAATCGGTTCAAGCATCATCTTGGTTGTATCTAGAGCACCCCTCATTCGAGCAGCTCGAAGAAAGCGCAACCCAGAAACAACCGGAGGCAAAGGGTTGGTAAGGGTGTCAAACAGACGCTTGCCAGCCGAATCCCACCACTCGCATAGTTCAGTCCAAGCTGGCCCGTCAGAGAGAGCAAAACGCTCGAGACCCGCTGCTGTTTCCTTAGGGCTCATGTAACCAAGAGCGCCTTTTTCAGGCGATATCATTGCCGACACCGCAACCTCGGGGTGCGCCCATGTCACCCTCTTGTCGAGCTCAAGCTCTTTGAAAACTGGAGTGGAATGCAAAACGCCATAAAAGGCCGAGAATGTGTCGTGAAAGTAACCAGGCGCAGTCAGCTCCTCGGTGCGAATAGAACCACCCGCAACCGCAGAACGCTCCAGCACAACAACCCGCCACCCCGCACGAGCAAGAAACGCTGCGGCAACTAAACCATTGGGACCAGAACCAATAACCACGGCATCGACACGTTCAGCGATGAGCCACGCCCCCCTCTAAACAAAACTCTAGCAGCTGCATTGACACCATTCTGAGGCTAGGTGAGTTGACCGCGAAGAATGCTGACTCCGCTATGAGTAGGTACTCCGTCGGGTGGCTCAATAGAGATGTCGACGATCGGAAAAGTTTTAGGGTCAATTCCGCTTGGTAAACGGTAGACACCATTGCCCTCAAAGGGACCCAGCGAAACCATTCCCTTTACCTGAGTATCAATGGCCCACAATTCCAAATAACCTTTATCAGGCTTGGGCATCCCGGTTAAATCTAGCTTGATTCCATAAGCACCATTATCAAGCTTCACCAACTTCGCTGCCCCCAAACTCTCTCCCCCAGCGGGATCAAGACCCTCGTTGGACAAAGCCACCTCACTCAATATCTCGTCTTCCACTTCCCATTGAAGCGTCAATACTCCTGCAACAACCAGGATTAAAGCTGCCGCAATCGCAATCAAAGCCGGAAGTGCTTTACGCGCTCGAGAAAATGCGAAAACATCTTTGGCGTCATTAACACCGCTCAAAGATTCATCCCACTGCTCATCATTAATGTTGTTTTCAGCAACTGCTTGTTCAATGCGTGTCCACAAATCAGCGGGAGGTTCGTCTAAGGTATGGTTTTTGGTTGCAGCCGATTTGGCAAGCTCCCTGAAGCGAGCAAGGTCATCTTCAAATGAGTCTTGAGAGAGATCGTTATCGCTCATGCGTTAGCCCACATCTCTCATCGAATACCTGTTTCATTTCAACAATCCCGCCTTGTCCTCGTAATTCACAAGGTGGCGGCGAAGTTGCGACAATCCACGTCTCATGTCGCTCTTCACCGTACCGAGCGGCATATCACAACGCTCGGCAATTTCAGTTTGAGAAAGTTCTTCGTAAAAAGCCAACTCAAGCACATTTTTCGCACGAGGCGACAGGCGCTTCATGGCATCTACCAATAAAAGGCGATCAGCAAGTCTGTCTACGAACTTAGGCGACGACGATTGTCCGGAAGATAATGCCTGTTCAGGTTCCAAGGCCAACACGATTCGGTCTTGGCGGCCTTGCCTCCTTGCAGCATCAATGATCTTGTTCTTCGCTATGCCGACCAACCAAGCGCCAAGACTTCCGCGCTGGGGGTCAAACTGTTCACGACGAACCCATGCAGCCAAAAAGACGTCTTGGGTTACATCCGAAGCTTGATCTAAACCAAGGCTCTTTCGACATAAGGTGTATATCAAAGACCCATATTGGTCGTAAGTATCCCTCAGACTGTCTTCTTTGCCCTGCTGGAACCTTGATTCGATCTCATCCACCAGGACTTCGTGTTGCACAAATGAGATCGAATCAGGTTCAGCAGAGCAAAGCAAACCTTCCCCTTAAAGGTATGGGAATAGATCAAGAGGGAGGAAGAAGGACCTTATCAATCACATGTATTACACCATTCGAAGTCTCGATATCGGTCTTCGTAACGGTGGCGTCGTTCACCATGACCATGTCGCCATCAACGGCAATCTTGATTGATGGTCCTGCGACAGTGGCGACTTCCTGACCATCCATCCCAAGCACATCGACAGCTAGGGTTTTCCCACTAACCACGTGGTACTTCAAGATGGTTGCCAGCATCGCCGTATCAGCTAGAAGCGCTTCCTTTGTAATATTCAACGCTTCAAGCGCATCAGCAAAAGCCTGATCCGTAGGAGCGAATACGGTGAATGGACCAGCGCCCTTCAAGGTTTCAACTAAACCAGCGGCCTGAACGGCCTCAACGAGAATCGTAAAGTCTCCTGCCGCAACAGCTGTGTCAACAATGTCCTTCTCGGTGGGGACCTCATCCATCTTTGCCTCACTCGTGGTATCACTCATTTCGGTCGAATCCGACGCTGCTTCATCGTCATCACTACATCCGGCTACTACACCTGCAAGCAACGTTAAGGACAGACCGGACAAAAGCAATTTATTCTTGAACATATTCACCTCATTGGTTTGGGCACGACATGCGTGACTTTGTTGAGGTGTTTACGTCGCTTCATGCCAAAACGGATGCATATTTTTTTATTGCATCCGTTTTGACTCCTCATTCGTAAAACACAAAGCCGAGCCAAGGACGCCCGGTAAACACACCACAAACAACTAAGGGGAAAATCATGCGACGAATCATTGCTGGTTCACTGGCTTCACTTTTGATAGTTGGAGCTGCCGCTTTGCCAGCCCAAGCAAAAGAAAACGAACCGTCAAAACCAACTATCGCCGGGATCGTTGCCGCCAGCGGTGGCGAGTTCGACAACACACGCAGCGACTATGACATTTTGCTCAACGCAGTTCAAACAGCAGGCCTTGTCGATGCGCTCAATGACCCTGCCGCAAACCTCACGGTCTTTGCACCAAATGACCGAGCGTTCATCATGTTGGCTCGTGATCTTGGATTCAAGGGCTGGAATGAAGCTGGAGCTTGGGAGTTCCTTGTGGGAGCACTTACCCAACTCGGCAACGGAGACCCAATCCCCGTACTGACCAACGTATTGCTGTATCACGTAGCCCCTGCTCGACTAGGCATCTTGGATGTCGCCCTATCAAACAAGGTAGACACGTTGCTGGGTGCCAGCTTTGGGGTGAAATTCGTAGTCTTAGTTGACGCTGATCCGAACTTTACCAACCCAGTGGTGCTCCCGTTAGCTTCCAACATCAAGGCTGCAAACGGAATAGTCCACACAATCAGCCGCGTGCTGTTGCCGGTAAATCTCTAAAAAATAACGGCCTACTAGACGCTGCCCGGCTCTGGTCTACCAGCACACATCAAACAGCGACCTGCGAGATATGCAGGTCGCTGTTTGGATTTTTCACTCCTTCGGGCGATGCTGCCTACAGGCCGGTGTGGATGAGTGCGCCGCCGTCTACTACGAGGGTGTGGCCGGTGATCCATGATGCAGCATCACTTGCTAGGAAGAGGGCTGCGTTTGCGATGTCTTCTGGTTCGCCGAGACGACGGAGTGGGGTGTGGGCAGCGATTGCATCTTCGGCTGGCTGCCAAAGGGCACGGGCAAAATCGGTCTTGACTAAACCTGGCGCAATGGCATTTACTCGCACGCTTGGCGCCAACTCGGCTGCCATCTGTTTGGTTAGATGAATAACGGCTGCTTTGGTCACGTTGTAATAACCAATCATTGGCTCGGTCGCCATTCCACCAATAGAGGCCATATTGATGATCGACCCACCCTTGTCTTTCATCGCTGCTTCCCAAGCAAGTTGTGACCACGACAACACGGCAGTCTGGTTTACCTGCACGGTCTTTTCAGCTCGTGAGCGATCAATGTTCATTAAAGGACCCATATAAGGATTAGTCGCAGCGTTATTCACCAAAATATCTAGGCCACCAAGGCGTTCTATGCACGCAGTAATACAAGCTTCAGCCTGATCGGCCTCGCCGACGTTGGCCGCAAACCACTCAACGTCGCCCACTATCTCCTTTGCAGCTACCTCGAGAGCATCCGCTTTGCGTGACGAAATCATCACCCGTGCCCCTGCGCTTGCATATGCAGCGGCGATGGCCTTGCCAATGCCACGCGACCCACCAGTGACCAATGCCACCTTGCCATCTAGTCGAAGTTCCATAAAGCAAGACACTACGGGTTCCAACTTGGCCCGTCTAAGAAAGTAACTATTGACGGTGCTACGACCCAACAGCGTTGGGCTCGTCGATGCTAGACAGTGAGGGTGATCGCTGAAGCGCTTCGTGGGCAACGCATTTTTATAACTGGGTCAACTGGCTTTCTTGGCACGGCCTTGGTCGAGCGATTCCTACGTTCCGTTCCAGACTGTGAGCTGGTGCTACTGGTGCGTCCAGGCCGTCGCACGACCGCACAACGTCGCATTGAACGCGAAGTATTACGCAACGACGCTTTCGACCGTCTGCGCAGCGAATGGGGCGACAACTTCGACGCCGAATGTGCTCGGCGCATTCGAGTAGTGGCTGGCGATGTTGGTAACGATGGACTTGCTCTTGACGATGAAGGCCGAGCCATTCTCGCCACGTGTCATGCAGTGGTGCACTCGGCCGCAACAGTCTCGTTTGACTCTCCGCTCGACTCGGCTGTCGAGGTCAACCTGTTGGGTCCTTCACGCATCGTGCAAACCCTGCATTCCGTTAATTCCAAAGCCTCTTTAATTGCGGTTTCCACTTGCTATGTCGCAGGAAACCGACGAGGGAGCGCTCCTGAGCTACCCGTCTTCGATCAACCCTTTACGCCAAGTGTCAATTGGCGTACCGAAGTAACCGCTGCAAGGCGATTGCGTGCCGATGCTGAAGCAGCGAGTCGCATGCCAAACAAGCTGGCTCATTTTGCGAAAGAAGCTCGGGCAGAACTCGGCGCTGCGGGTACTCCGCTTCTTGCCTCAAAAGCAGAGAAGCTGCGTGAAGACTGGGTCGGCGACCAAATGGTTGAGGCGGGTCGTTCACGTGCAGGTTCGCTCGGCTGGCCTGACGCCTATGCCTATACCAAGGCACTCGGCGAACAGGCGCTGCTCGACAACCGAGGGGACACGCCGGTCACAATTGTTCGTCCCTCGATTATCGAATCAGCGCTCGCTGAGCCCCACCCCGGCTGGATCCGTGGCTTTCGCATGGCTGAACCCGTAATCATTAGCTATGCGCGCGGCCTGCTTAAAGAGTTCCCAGGCATCCCTGAAGGGGTCATCGACGTCATACCTGTCGACCTCGTGGTGGCAACTGTCATTGATGCCACCGCCCGCGCATGTGCTGTAGCAACCGCTGGCGAACCAACTCCGCCACCAACTGTCGTGCAGATTTCTTCGGGGGCACTTAACCCGCTTCGTTACCGTCAACTCGTCGATCTCGTGCAAAGTTGGTTTACCGAACGCCCCATTTATGACGCCCAAGATCAACCCATCGTCGTACCAGACTGGTCGTTTCCTGGACGTGGCCGCGTGCAGGGCCAACTTGAACGAGCAGTTAAAACCCTTGCTCGGGCAGAACGGACTATGGCGAAGCTGCCAATGCGCGGCGCTCAAGCCCAATGGTCGGCAAAATTAGAAGAAAAACGCGAAGAACTCGACCGGGCGCTTGGCTACGTACGCCTCTACGGTGCCTACACCGAGACTGAAGCAGTGTTCCAGGTTGACAATCTCATGGAGCGCTGGAACAGCCTCGACGAATCTGACCAACAGAAGTTCTGCTTTGATCCACGGGTCTATGACTGGAACAAATTCGTCCACGCCATTCACCTTCCATCGGTGGTGCAACACGCTCGTGTGAAGATGGCCCCAAGTGGCCGTTCGAGCGAAGATCGTCCGACTCGTCTTCGCAAGCAGGTGCTTGCATCCGAGCGTCACCTCGCCGTGTTCGATCTAGAAAACACCCTCATTGCCTCAAACGTGGTCGAGTCTCACTCTTGGCTTGCTACTCGGCGCTTAGCGCCTAGCGATCGCCTACGTTTCGCCTTCAAGGCGTTTATGGAAGCACCTTCGCTGATGGCGCTCGACCGTCGCGACAGGGGTGACTTTCTGCGAGCTTTCTACCGACGCTACGAAGATGCTCCCGTGAGCCAGCTCGACGAAGACGCCGTCCAACTCTTGAGCAACCTGATCCTCACCAAAAGCTTCCCGGCTGGTTTCCGCCGCGTTCGCGAACATCGTCGATTGGGACATCGCACGCTCCTCATTACTGGCGCTCTTGACATCATCGTTGAGCGCAATCTTGCTCCACTCTTTGACGACATCATTTGCGCTCGCATGAGCACCACTGCTGACGGAACCCATTACACCGGCGAGTTGACCGAGGCTCCACCGACTGGTGAAGCCAGGGCCTTGATCATGGCTGACTACGCACAAGCCGAGGGTCTCGATCTTGAGGAATCAGTGGCCTATGCCGACTCGGCAAGCGACCTGCCCATGCTCGAAGCAGTCGGTTACCCTGTGGCCGTCAACCCTGAGACTCGTCTTGCTTCAATTGCACGCAAACGTGGTTGGCTCGTCGAGCAATGGAGTAAAGCTCCAGGCGGCCCTCGCCCGCTCCTGCCTATTGGCCCCCAGACTCGCAGCACTTCGTTTATGCGACGCGATGGAGCACGGGCATGAAGGCCTTGCGTTTCGAACGATCGATCCCTCGTTTCGTCGCAGCACGAGTAGCTGGAACTTGGGCACCAGGGCGAGGCGCTACGGTCGGCCCATTGCGATTGTCCGACATCGATTCGCCTCTGGCTCCGAACGGTTCGTGGCAACGCGTTCGTCCTCGACTCGCTGGAATTTGCGGCTCTGATCTTGCCACTATCGACGGGGGGTCAAGTCGCTGGTTTGAACCAATAGTCAGCTTTCCTTTCGTGCCCGGCCACGAAATTGTGGGCGACCTCGATGACGGAACCAGGGTCGTACTCGAACCCGTGCTTGGTTGTGAACCACGAGGTATTAATCCGCTATGCAAAGCATGCGCAGAACATGACGTGGGTCGTTGCACCAACTTGACCAATGGCCACCTACAACCGGGTCTGCAAACGGGCTATTGCTGTGACACTGGTGGCGGGTGGGCAACCGCACTAATGGCACATGAAAGCCAGCTGTATAGGGTTCCCGAGACGTTTAGCGATGAAGCAGCTGTCATGGTTGAGCCATCTGCTTGTGCCATTAGGGGGGCATTAACCGCTCTTCCAAACGCCAACAATGGTGTGGTTGCAGTCATTGGGGCTGGGACTCTCGGCCTTTGCACCATTGCAGCGTTAAATCGCTGGTGTGATCCACGTGAACTGATCGTGGGGGCCAAACACCCACAACAACGTGAGTTTGCCCGTGATCTTGGAGCCACCCTCGTGGTAAATCCAGATGAATTGCGCCGAGCCGTGCGCCGCAGCACTGGCTCGCTCATGGTTGGCGAGGGCTCAAACACTCGACTGGCCGGTGGAGCAGACGTAACGGTTGACTGTGTTGGAAGCGAAGAGAGCCTCGCCGAGGCGCTCGCCATCACCCGCCCAGGTGGGCGCATAGTGTTGATTGGCATGCCAGGTGTTGTAACGGTTGACCTCACTCCCCTATGGCAACGCGGCATCGAACTCGTTGGTGCCTATGCCTACGGAACTGAGGCCATTAGCGATCTCGGCCAAAAGCGAACATTTGATTTAGCCTTTGAATTAGTTGCCGATGCACGCCTCGAGCGCCTTGTAAGCGCTACCTATCCCCTCGATCGCTACCGCGACGCTCTTGCCCATGCCGCCGAGGCAGGAAAGCGTGGCGCAATCAAAATCGCATTCGATCTACGTAACGAAAAAGAAAGAGACTGGCTATGAGTCCCCGTCCCGGCTTCGTGCTTGAGGTTGACCGTTCTACTCCACCTACCTTGTTTATGCATGGGGAGGGCTTTCGCCTAGAACAGCTTCCTGTTGGCGCACGGGTGATCTATGCCCCAGAAGCCCTTCCTCTTTTGCGCGACCCCAACGAAGCGATTCGCCAAGCCCTATTGCATCCAGTTGATAGCGACCCGCTGCCATCGCTGTTGTTCCCTGGCATGAAATTGACGATCGCCTTTGACGATATTTCGTTGCCCCTTCCCCCGATGCAGCGACCAGACGCTCGCCAGCGTGTCATTGAAGCCGTTCTCGATCTTGCCGCCGCTGCTGGAGTTGACGATGTGCATCTCATTGCGGCCCTGGCACTTCACAGACGCATGACCGAAGCTGAATTGCGCCATGCCTTAGGCGATCGCATCTATGACGCCTTTGCTCCTCGGGGAGCGTTGTACAACCACGACGCAGAAGACCCCGAAGCAATGGCTTTCCTGGGTGAAACCGAAAAGGGCGAAGAAGTAGAGATATCTAAACGAGCCGTCGAGTCAGACCTGTTGGTCTATGTGAACATCAATCTCGTCGCTATGGATGGTGGGCATAAGTCAACAGCTACGGGGCTTTCTTCTTATAGGAGCCTTCGCCATCACCACAACGTCGCAACCATGCGCAAGAGCCGTTCGTTCATGGACCAGCACCGCTCTGAGTTGCATTCTTCAAACTGGAGAATGGGTGAGGTAATTCGCCAAGCTGGCGTCAAGATTTTCCAAATCGAAACCACGCTCAATAACGACACCTTTCCTAAGCCCTTTGACTTCTTGCAAAAGCGCGAATGGGAGTGGAGTGCTCGCGACCGTATGACGTTTCTGGCATCGAGCAAAGCCTTGAATCGCACTCCCGATCGCATAAAGCGGTCGATCTTTCAATCGATTCAGGCACCACACGATCTGACCGGCGTTACCGCTGGCGAAGTTGAAGCCGTGCATCGCATCACGACCGCCAAGGTGATGGAGCAACAACTTGTGGTCGTCGAGGGCCAAACAGACATTCTCACTATGGGCCTTCCTTACATTGGCCCATACAACGTGAACTCGGTGATGAACCCAATCTTGGTCATGTGCATGGGCCTTGGTTATTTCTTCAACATGTACAAAGAACGGCCACTCGTTCGTGAAGGTGGAGTGCTCATCATGAGCCACCCCACCCCTTGGGAATTCCACCCCGTGCATCACCCCAGTTACATCGATTTCTTCGAGCAGGTCCTTTCGGAGACTACCGACCCGATCGAAATCGAGAAGCGTTTCGAGCGCAGCTTTGCCGAAGACGAGTGGTATCGACACCTCTACCGCACAGGCCATGCATACCACGGGGTGCATCCGTTTTACATGTGGTATTGGGGTTCGCATGCCCTTGAACATCTCGGTGGAGTCATCGTCGTAGGCGGAGACCCCAAAGCGGTTCGTCGACTTGGCTTTAAGCCCGCTTCGACACTGCGTGATGCTTTTGAGATGGCAGAAGATGTCGTTGGCCGTGATCCATCGATAACTCATATGCATGCTCCCCCACTGCTGATGGCCCAGGTCACCTGAGAATGGATCCGCTTGCAAAAGCTCGCTCATTTCTGCCTCGCCCAGGGTTTCCCTGGTCGGCTGGCACCGTGCCCCGCTCGGTGGAGCGTCTTGCGTCTACCCGCAAACGTGGATCAGATTATGAGACTGCCTGGGCACGTCGTCTTCCCGCTCGCTATGCCCGACTATTTATGCTCGAAGGTCCGCTGCGCATGGGTGTTCAAGCACTTGCTTCGCCCACCATCTCGGGTACCGATCGACTCGACGCAATTGATGGCCCGGTCATCTTTGCAGCCAATCATCACAGCCACCTCGACACGCCATTACTTCTCACGGCCATTCCCGAACCTTGGCGTCATCGCATAGTCGTGGCCGCCGCTGCTGACTATTTCTTCACAAACCGCTTGACCTCTGCCGCCTCTGCGCTAGTACTGGGTGCTATTCCCGTTGAGCGGATGAAAGTTTCACGCCGTTCCGCAGACCGAGTGACCAAACTTCTAAACGAAGACTGGAGCCTTCTCATCTTCCCTGAAGGTGGACGAAGCCCAGACGGATGGGGTCAAGGCCACAAAGGTGGGGCGGCATTTCTTGCCCTTAGGGCCGGGGTGGCTGTTGTGCCTGTACATGTTGAAGGCACGAATCGCATCTTCGCCAAAGGCGACCGCACGCCAAAACCTGGAACGACCACTGTCACCTTTGGCGAACCACTGTGGCCGACTGAAGGCGATGATGACGCCAGACGGTTTGCTCTGCGAATTGAGCAATCGGTTGCCACCCTCGGCGATGAATCCACTAGCGATTGGTGGAGCGCCCGCAAGCGCTCAGCGCAGAGCAAGTCTCCTTCGCTAGTTGGACCCGAAACTGTTTCATGGCGTCGCTCATGGGCTCTCGAAGCAAACAGACGAGAAGCCCGCCGCCGCACCTGGCCTAACATCTAGGCCAAATATCTACCCAATCCCAACCCCAGTTTGCGACACGCCTACCAAAGGGCCACTAACGTCACCCTTTATGGACGAAGACGATCGCCCCGAATCATCTGAATCACCGCCAAATCCTTGGGGCACTCCCGACGACACCGCTGCCCCACCAAGTCAGCCACAAGTACCCCCTCCGCCATCTTGGGAAGGGGCCCCTCAGCCACCAAACCCCCAGTGGGGCCCGCCTTCAGGTGCGACACCTCCCCAAAATCCTGGTTGGGGTCAACCCCAAGTATTTGGCTACCCGAGTGGCTATCATCCGCAAGAAAACGAACCACAAGCACTTGTCGCTCTAGTTCTGTCCATC
>JBBSKG010000045.1:0-19999 GCA_038256565.1 Acidimicrobiales bacterium
ATGGAACAGGGCCGCCTGATGGAACAGGGCCGCCTGATGGAACAGGGCCGCCTGATGGAACAGGGCCGCCTGATGGAACAGGGCCGCCTGATGGAACAGGGCCGCCTGATGGAACAGGGCCGCCCCGGGAATCGTGCTCGGAGGTCCCTTTGCCCGCTACACCGCGCTGAGCGGCGGACGGCTCGGCATGTGAGCCCGATCTCCTCACCGCAAACCCCCTTGCCGTTCAGTCCAGGACGACCCGGGATCGGTGGTCGTCAGCGGGAAGGTCGCACTCCACCACTGCGGTGACCTCACATTGAATCAGCGCCGCTCGTCCTCGCAGGGTTGTCGCAAAGGCCGTGTCCGCAGCGTCGCGCCCGGTCGCCACGCGTACCAGGGAGGATCGAGGGGCGCATCGAGTCGGGTCGATGACCTCCCATACCGCTCCGATTCGGGCCTCCACCACCGCATGAAAATCCATCGGCGACAGGCCGGGAGCGTAGACCGCCACGAAACGAGCTGGCAGGCGGAGGGCCCGACAGAGCGAGATGGTCAGGTGAGCGAAGTCCCGACAGACCCCCTCGCCAGCGACCAGTGTCTCGACAGCCGTGTCAAGGTGATCGCTCACCCCGGAGCGGTAGGCGATTCGCTCGAACACCCACCCTGCCACGGCAAACGCCAGATCGGGACCACGTGGCACATCGGCGAACTCGAAATCGGCAAAGCCGGCCAGCCTGTCCGAAGGGCAGTATCGGCTCTGCCGCAACGCCACCAGCGACTCCTCGTCGTGGGCCAACTCGATGCCGGGGACATCGATCGGGGCAAGTTGCATCGTCGTCCCGGCCACGGTTGCCGAGTAACGAACATCGAGCGTTCCCTCTCGCGCACGCAGGATGTGGACACGCCCTCCCCGACTCGTCGTCACCTCCGTGGCGGGGCTCTCGATCGGACGGCCGTCAAGGCTGACTTCCAACTGCTCGCGTCGGAGCGGACGACTCGTCGATGCAGCCGCTACCTGAACAGCGAGCACTGCGTCGTCCTCGACCTCGAAGACCAGACGGGAGGCCAGGTCGCAGGCCGGGGAAGACTCCTCGGCTTCGACCGTCAACCGAGGACCCCGACGCCGGGAGTGGACACCCAACCAGGGCTGTCCGCAACATGGGAATCGGAACAACCCGCATCGAGCACGGCAACCTCCTCTCCTCGCCAGGCTATCAACCGCACGTCGCGGGGCGATGGTGAAACCGGTGATAGCCCGCTCCCCAGGCGACACTGTCCTCGACACGCACCGCAAGGACACCGGGAGCACTACGGCGGGAGCAGCAGGGCCGAATGACCCTGCTGCCCAGGCAGCTTCCAGAGCATAGTGAGCAGGCAACCGAGCCACCGGTCTCGGACCCGTACGGAAGGTGATGCCATGACGCAGGATGAGAAGAACAACGTTTGGGAGGATCTCGCCAAGTCGATGGAGGGAATCGGTCTCAAGCTGAAGCTCCACGTCGAGGAGTCGCTTGCCGAGGGAGCGCCTGAGCGCGAAGCCTTGGAGCGTGCCGTCGGCGGGCTCCGCGAAGCAGTGGGTCAGGCTTTCAACCCCGTGCGCGACGCCGTGCAGGATCCGGCCATCCGAGACGATGTGAATCGGATGGCGGACCGCCTCGGAAGCGCCGTCTCCGACACCTTCGGGATGGTTCGATCGAAGGTCCGTCGCGGCGAGAAGCCCTAGCGGGTCGGGGTGGGGCTGCCCACCTCGACCACGGAGTCCTCGGACTTCTGCAATCATCACCTGCTGAACTCTGCCCTCACTTCCTACACGATGCCGTCGACCCCAACGAAGGTCTGTCGTGCCCGCGCGTGGTCGCCCTGCATCGCCTCGGCAAGACTCGAGTCCGGCGTAACGCACACTTCGTGGCCATCGCAGGTCTCGACCCATAAGGTCTCGACCCATAAGGTCTCGACCCATAAGGTCTCGTAGAACCTCGTCGAGGTTACAGAGTTCGTCATTTCACGAAATGACGAAGAGTCAAGAATTCCCCTAAAGCGCCGATAGGGATGTTTATGAGCAACGCGTTACTAATTCGACTTCAGGGAATCACCACCGCATTAATAGTGGTGAGTCTCACTTTTGGCGCTCTCGTCATCGGGGGACGTGTCACACAAGCACATTCTGCTGAAGCAGCCGAGACCGTCAATACACAGACGCCAGATGTCCCCGCCGTTCCCGATGATGAAGGTTCACCGTCGACCAAAGAGGACTACCTCATACTTGCAGACGCCACATGTACCGCTTTTTCTGCCAACACATTCAAGATATTGCCAGCCAGTCTCACAGGTCTTGCGGAATATCTTGGCGAGCTGAGCACCAAAGCTCGCCAACTCCACGATGAACTCAGCCAAATTAAGCTTTCCGAAGGTGACACTCGAGAGCTTGTTTTGGTGCTTGACCAAATCGAACGAAGTGCAACTGGACTAAGTGAGGCAGTCAAGGCAACCGGAAATACCGGGGAGGTGGCTATCGAGATGGCATTCGAACCCTCCTATGCACATGCCCTTCTGGGCGACCTAAATGCTGGCATCCATGCTTGGCGAGCAGGACTACGTTCATGTGGACCAAAACCACTAGAAACCTTCGAGATGAACGATTTCGGCGAACCACTAAACAGCAAGGTCCGCTGAGTCCGCTCGTCCGCTGAGCTACTTCTTTGATGGCATCAAACGAATGCCAAGTTCTTCCAAGATCTTTGGTGCAATCGAATTTGGTGCATCAGTGAGTGGGTCGGTTCCTGATTGAGTCTTAGGGAAAGCAATCACCTCTCGGATGTTCTCCTCACCCGCCAAGATGGCAACTAAGCGGTCAAGGCCAACAGCGAAACCACCGTGGGGAGGCGCTCCATAACGAAACGCTCCCAACAAGAAACCAAATCGCGATGCTGCTTCATCTTCAGAAATACCAAGCACGCGAAAGATCTGAGCTTGAATATCTGCTCTATGGACCCTGATTGACCCCGAGCCCAGTTCCCAACCATTAAGAACCAGGTCATAAGACTGCGAACGAACGGCAAGCGGGTCAGTTGCTAAAAGATGCAAATCATCAAGGTGGGGCATGGTGAATGGGTGATGAGCCGACACGGGGTTTCCATCATCGTCAAGGCCCTCAAATAGAGGGAAGTCAACTACCCATACATAGCGATATGGACCCTCGCTAACCGGAGGTCGTCCAAGATCAGCTCGGAGTCGTCCAAGCACTGCCCACACCACTGGCCGCTCGTCGGCGACCATCAGAATGAGATCGCCATTTTCGCCACCCATTGCATCGAGCACAGCCAGGCGTTCATGGTCCTCTAAGAACTTCGCTATTGGCGACTCAAGCTCGCCACCTTCACGAACCTTGAGCCATGCCAAACCCTTTGCCCCCAAAGATTTAGCGTGTTCCGTAAGGGCATCGAGACGACTGCGGCCGTATGTGTCAGCGCCACCAGCGACTCGAATCGCCTTGACACATGGGGCCTGAAAAGCTCGGAAACCTGTCGAGGCAAACACTTCGGTTAATTCGACCAGCTCCATTCCAAAACGGAGGTCGGGCTTGTCCGAACCGTAGGTCTCCATGGCATCTCGCCATGCAATGCGGGGGATGGGCTCGGGTCGAACACCTGTCACCATTTCGGCTGCATCAAGGACGGCCTCATCAATAAACCCTAAGACATCGTCTTGGTCTACAAAGCTGGCCTCAATATCAAGTTGAGTGAACTCGAACTGACGATCGGCTCGAAGGTCTTCGTCGCGGAGACAACGTGCAATCTGGTAGTAACGGTCAAAGCCACCCACCATCAAAAGCTGTTTGGCAATTTGAGGGCTCTGTGGCAACACATAGAAATTTCCCTGCTGCAATCGTGATGGAATTACGAACTCGCGAGCACCTTCGGGGGTAGGCGTCCATAACAAGGGCGTCTCTATCTCGGTAAAACCCTGCCGGTCCATCGAAGAACGAAGCGCTTGATTTACCTTTGCTCGCACTCGAAGGTTGTGCTGCATGCGACCCCGACGAAGATCTACATAGCGATGCCGTAAACGCACAGTCTCATCGGCCTCAATGCGATCACTCACGGGAAATGGCGGAGGCTCCGCAGCGTTAAGGACCTCAATGGCGCAGTCACCTAGCTCAACTTCGCCAGTAGATAGCTCTGGGTTAACCGTTCCCTCAGGGCGAGCTCTAACTACGCCAGTTACACGAACCACGTATTCATTGCCCAGATCATGTGACCCATCTACAACACATTGAATGACCCCGGAATAATCACGCACGTCCACGAAGGCAAGGTGCTCACCATGTTCACGACGCCTGGCGACCCAACCGCAAACAGCCACCTCGCTCCCAATGTCTTTGGCACACAACGACCCGCAAAGCGTGGTTCGCATGGAAGTTGCCTGATTATCCACTGTCAATTCTCCCGAGACATATAGGCGGCGCTCTCTAGTAATTCCTGTAAATGTTTAACGACTTCAACAAGAGCGACAACATGTTGGCCATCCTCGCCCCGCAAATCACGTACGACAACTGTGTTCGCTTCAAGTTCGTCAGGGCCGATTATCAACCCAAATGCCGCACCTGAGCGATCAGCTTGTTTCATCTGCGCTCGCATCGATCGATTATCAAACGAACGTACGACCCCAAGGCCAGCCCGGCGTAGCTCACCACTTAGATCACGAGCGACATTTCCACCGGTTACATCAATGATAAAGGCCACCACCGGCGAGGGCGGCAAGGGAAAAGTTTCCTCTGCATCACAAGCCAGCAGGGTGCGCTCTATGCCGATACCAAAACCCATGCCAGGTGTTGGTGAGCCTCCCATCGTCTCAACCAGGCCGTCATAGCGGCCCCCTCCCCCAACGGCATTTTGTGCCCCCTCAAGAGCGGCGGCCTGAAACTCAAAGGTGGTACGGGTGTAATAGTCAAAGCCACGAGCCAGCCGCGTGTCGAGAATAAAGGGTATGGCCAAAGCCCCAAGCCCTTCTTGGACTCGTTCGAAATGCTCATTGCACTGCTGACATAAATGATCGATCGTCCGAGGTGCATTGCTGGTCACCTCTCGACACGAGCTGCGCTTACAGTCGAGCACTCGCATTGGGTTCTCACTGGCACGAGGCCGGTGTTCATCACACAAGTCGTCCAGTCGATCGACCAGATACGCCGCCAAGCTATCGATATAAGCGGGGCGACAAGCAGGGTCGCCCAACGAGTTCAGACAAAGATCAATACGGCGGAGTCCAAGTGATGCGAAAAAATCCCAGGCAAGGCTGATTACCTCAACATCAAGATCGGCATCTTCAACCCCCAGGGCCTCGACACCAATCTGATGATGTTGGCGAAAACGACCTGCCTGGGGTCGTTCATAACGGAAACTTGGCGCCGCGTACCAAACCTTCCAAGGAATCTGTGGGTGATGCTGCACAAAAGCTCGAACAATCGAAGCCGTGCCTTCTGGTCGAAGAGCAAGGTGGCGTCCGCCTTTGTCCTCAAAGTCATACATTTCTTTGCGAACGACATCAGTCGATTCACCTACACGCTGAAAGACGCCCACCTCTTCGAACATAGGGCTTTGCACCAAGCCATAACCAGCAAGTTCGACCTGAGACGAAAATCGACCAATCAAGGTCTTCCATCGATCTGATTCAGGAGCAAGAATATCTCGCGTACCTGTTGGGGCCTTAAACGACTGGCTAGACACGATGGCCGAGGTTACTCGGCGATGAGGGTCAGCAACTGCCTTGAGACTTAGAGCGTCCGCCGATAGGCGGTGCTCAATTTAATACAGGACCCGTTATTCCAGTCTGTGACTGGAATAACAACTCTTTGGGCACGCGCAAGGTGTGTCTATCCGTTGAACCTCTAGGCACCCTTGCCAGGCAAGACGCGATAAGCGTCATAAACCGAGTCGATACGTCGCAAGGTTGTTACAAGCGAGTCAAGATGCGATGGATCTGCCAACTCGAAATCAAAGCGCATGCGAGAGATGCGGTCAGTCCCGGTCTGGGTGGCACACGACAAAATATTGACGTGATGATCTGCCAAGGTGGCTGAAACGTCACGCAAGAGACGAGAGCGATCGAGCGCTTTTACCTCGACAGATACGACGAAGGTATCTGAACTGTGGTCCTGGTCCCACTCGACCTCAATAAGTCGATCGTATTGCTGGCTCGACAAAGACGCGGCGTTTGCGCAGTCTGCACGGTGCACCGATACCCCACGGCCACGAGTTACGAAACCCATAATCTCGTCGCCAGGCACAGGCGTGCAGCAGCGAGACAGGCGAATCATCACATCATCAAGACCCTCAACATGGACTCCCCCAGAAGGCTTACGCCGACGTGGAGCGCGTGCAGTCGTCGGTAGCTGTTCTTCACCCTCACCACTATGAAGATGACGGGCAACGCGTTGTGCAACTGACTTAGCCGAGATGTGATTCTCGCCAATAGCAATGTGCAACGTATCAAGATCTACATAATTCAGTTCTGCTGCCACTTCACTTAACAACGAAGTGGACTGCACCTTTTGCACTGGAAGTGACTCGCGACGCAGGGCCTTGATCAGATCTTCACGTCCGGTCTCCATTGCGTCTTCACGGCGTTCTCGCGAGAACCATTGACGAATCTTGTTGCGCGCACGAGGCGACACGGCAATTTCGAGCCAGTCGCGCGAAGGGCCGCTTGGCACCTTGGCTGTGAAAATCTCGACGGTATCGCCCGATTGCAACTTGGTGTCAAGCGACTGCAGCCGCCCATCGAGGCGTGCGCCAATACAAGCGTGGCCAACCTCGGTGTGCACGGCATAAGCAAAGTCAATAGCAGTTGAACCTTCAGGCAAGGTGATGACTTTTCCCTTAGGGGTAAAGACAAACACCTCGTCTTGTTCAAGATCAACCTTGAGAGTCTCCATGAACTCAGCTGGGTCACTTGTCTCTGACTGCCAGTCAATCATGCGACTGAGCCAGGCCATATCGGCCTGGCTCATTTCGTCTTTATATGCCCAGTGAGCAGCCACCCCGAACTCAGCGCGTTGGTGCATTTCGCGCGTGCGAATTTGCACCTCTAGGGGCTTGCCTTGTGGACCCACCACCGTCGTATGCAATGACTGATAAAGGTTGAACTTGGGCATTGCTATGTAGTCCTTGATGCGCCCCTGCAGTGGCTTCCAAGTAGCGTGCACCGAACCCAGGGCCGCATAACAATCTTCTACTCGGTCAACTACCACCCGAATGCCCACCAGGTCGAAAATGTCATCGAACTCACGACCCTTGACCACCATTTTCTCGTAGATCGACCAGAGATGTTTCGGACGCCCCGTAATGTCGGCCTTTACGTTTAGAGCATTGAGACAACTGCGAACGGTTTCAATGACTTGAGTTAGATAGATCTCGCGCTCGGGCGTACGAGTAATCACCATGTGTTCAATCTCGCCATAACGCTTTGGGTAAAGCGCAGCAAATGCCAAGTCTTCGAGCTCTTGTTTTAGATCTGCCATGCCAAGTCGATGAGCAAGCGGAGCATAAATATCGATCGTCTCAGTGGCAGTTCGCTGTTGTTTCCACTCTGGCATTGCAGCAAGCGTTCGCATGTTGTGTAAACGATCAGCCAACTTGATAATCAGAACACGAAGGTCTTTCGCCATTGCCACCAACATCTTGCGCATAGTGGCTGCTTGTTGAGCTTCTTTGGAATCAAAGCGGATTCGTTCAAGTTTGGTAACGCCATCCACGATCGCTGCTACGTCTGGTCCAAACGACGAAATGATCGCATCAAGTCCAAGAGTGGTGTCTTCAACGGCGTCATGCAACAAGGCTGCTGCAATCGTTACGTCATCAAGACTGAGCTTGGCCACAATAGCCGCTACCGCCAATGGGTGCTCTATGTATGGATCACCCGAATGTCGGGCTTGACCCTGATGCGCATTTGAAGCCTCTGCGTAAGCACGGCTGATCATCGCAGTAGAGGCCTTGGGGTGCCGCGAACGATAGATCGCTAGCAGTGGCGCTACTTCCTCGGCTGGAAGAGATGAGTGCCGCCACGGTAAGACCCGATCAACCGTGGCCAAGCGTCGCCACCTTATTGCTCAAACTCAAATAAAAACCGGTCACACCAACAACGATAGTGACGGTGCAACCATTATTTGCGCTTTCCCTTTTTCCGACCCTTTGCTTCGACCCTCATGGTGTTAGAAGTCGTTGCCATGCGCCTGCTTGAATCGGCCCCATCGTCAACTGTTTTGCCAGGTCGCAAAACAGTTGACAAGGCAGAAGCCGACTTGGCCTCTGCCTTCTCGCGAATCGAAATGTTTCGAGGCTCGCGCTCTTTCAGCAAGGCAAGAATTGGCGAAGCTATAAAGATTGATGAATAGGCACTGGCGCCCAATCCAATCAAAAGAGCAAGAGCAAACTCCTGAAGCGTGGTTGCACCCAGAACAAGTGACCCAATCACTAGCAATGACAAAATCGGTAACAAAGCTGTGATCGAGGTGTTAAGAGTTCGCATCAACACTTGATTAAGCGAGTTGTTGACCATTCCGCTATAGGTCACCCCGCCACCCACAATCAGGTTTTTGGCGTTCTCGTCAACCTTGTCGAACACCACGATGCCGTCATAGATCGAATATCCCAAAATGGTCAACACCGCGATAACAGTTGCTGGTGTCACTGGGAAACCCGCCAAAGAATACACCCCTACGGTGACAAATATGTCGTGGAACAATGCCGCAAGAGTCGCAAGTGCCATCTTCCATTCAAATCTCCACGCAATGTAAAATGTGATCACAACTAGGAAAATTGCCAGCGCACGGGCCGCTTTACGAGTTACCTCATCTCCCCAGGAAGGGCCGACTTCGGTAAAGCTGACCTGATTTTCAGGCTTTTCTGACAGCTTGGCCAAGGCTTTGGTCACCTTAGTTTCGTCAAACTTTGTACGAGCCTCGGCCTGCACACGCAAGCGATCACCACTGCTGCCTCGAAGAGTCTGAACCTGTGCATCGGGAAGCCCAATAGCATTCAGTGCGTCACGAGCAACCGATACAGGAACGTCACTGAGCACCTCCCAGGAGTTTCCGCCTTCAAACTCAATGCCTAGATTGAGCCCTTGAGTCCCAAGGGAAATTAAACCAGCCACGATCACCAGACCTGATATCAAGAACCAGCGTCGTATCCGACTCACGAAATCGAAAGTGGTCTCACCCCTATACAAACGCGAGAACAGCCTGGGGCTTACTTCTGCCGTAGATGACATGTCGGTTTCTGCGTTCATATCGCTCATAGAGCTTCTCCTCCAGGGCGTATAGGAACAGTCGATCGATTCATGCCAAGACCTGACCCGACTCCCAAAAAGCGACCCGAACCAAATGTTTGTCGTCGAGCTACCAACGCAACCATCGGACGCGTAAAGAACCAGGCGACCACGATGTCGAGCAAGGTAGACAGACCGAGGAAGAATGCGAAACCTCTAACAGGGCCAACAGTCAAGAGATAGAGCAAGGCAGCACCAATAAACGCAGAAGTATCGGCGGCGAGAATCGTTCTAAACGCATGTTTGAAACCTCGGTCAACCGACGAACGAATAGTTCGACCTGAGCGAATCTCATCTTTTAATCGCTCGAAATAAACCACGTATGAGTCAACAGTGACGCCAACCGAGACGATGATTCCGGTCGCTCCAGCCAAACTGAGTGCAAGGCCACTCTTAACCCCCAAGTAGCTGATGATCGACCATTGCAGCGAGAACCAAACCGAAAGACCACATAGAACCACGAGACCAAGACCTCGGTAATACAACACCATGTAGGCCAACACCAGCACCGTACCTATTGCGCCCGCAATAAGACCTGCCCGTAGCGAATCGCGTCCAAGAGCAGCAGACACCGTCGAGACCGTCTCTTGTTTCAGTTCGACCGGCAATGAACCGTAACGAAGTACCAACGCAAGATCTTTAGCCTCTCGCTCAGTGAAGTTCCCGGAAATCGACACATTGTCGTCGAAATTTGCACTTTGAATTGTGGGAGCCGACTGCACGAGTCCATCAAGCACAATGGCAACTGCCCCAGCAGGTTGTTGAGTGGTGCTATTCAAACCCACCGGTGAACAGATTCCTGGCACAGGCGTAACACACTGGGCAGCCAGAGTATTGAAAGCCTTTAATCCCTCCCTCGTGAAGTTCAGGATGACCTCCCATCCACCTGATACGCCGCTCAACTTGGCCTCAGCAGACGACACAGCGTTGCCCCGCAATGCTGTTGCTCCCAACATGTAACGCCGCTCAACGATCTTGTTCTCTTTGTCCATCTCAGGCAAAACCACCTGGGCATCGGGTTTATCTTCTGAACGTTTCGTTGTGGGAAAGACTGTCGTCGTTGTAGTGGTTGTAGGAGCTGCAACCGTTGTGGGTGCACCAGCCACTGTTGTTGGAGGAACTGTTGTTGTAGTCGAAGGTGGCGGAGCATTTTCGGGGGGGAGAATATCTAGAACGGGACGGAACCGAAGTTCGGCCGTTTGTCCCACAATCTCAAGTGCCCGACGCTGATCTTTAACCCCTGGTAGCTCAACTACAATCGCCCCACCTTGACGAGAGATCTCGGGCTCTGCGACCCCCAAGGCGTCAACTCGGCTCCGGATGATCTCTATGGCCTGATCAATGTTGTCATCACTTGCCTTATTGGTCGGACGCAGCACAACCGAAGCCCCACCTTGCAGATCAAGACCTAGCTCAGGACTATTTCCAGCCGCAATCGTGGCAGCCAGCGACCCGAAAGCCGCGAGAAGAATAAAAACGAGGGAGATAATCAGCGGTCTACGCATCGGCGCAGACCCTAGCGCGACATCGTGTCATTCACGCGCCACTCCCCCTCTTGTCGTGACGACCCCAAACGCGCAACATGGGGTTTACTCGAAACCGAGCAAGCCCCATGTTGTAACGCCTATTCGAAATACTTAATTAAGCCCTATTTCCAAACCACAGACCGCCAGTGCTGATGACTGGAAGGTCAAGAGTCACTGCCCCAGGATCAAACGTAGGACCGTTGATGGCAACACCATTAGTACCGTACACAACATTGACGCCATTGTATTCCGGTGGCGTAAAGTTAAGATGCCCATCACTCACCGAAGGCGCTGTGAGGCCAGCCGCGCAACCAGATGTAACCACACCCAGGCCCGCAAGCAGAACCACAGGACCCAGGCGACGAATATTCATTTTCATTCTGTTCTCCATTCATTGTATTGGGCTGCCCTGTGGCAGCACTCCCAGCTTCTTC
This sequence comes from Acidimicrobiales bacterium, assembly GCA_038256565.1. Taxonomy (GTDB): domain Bacteria; phylum Actinomycetota; class Acidimicrobiia; order Acidimicrobiales; family CADCSY01; genus JACOTK01. Next base: position 11,267 of record JBBSKG010000045.1, read on the forward strand.
ATACCGAACCCTCTGTACGTGAGATATTCGGTACTACTAGTGTTCTACATCGTGACGCTTGTCACCTTTATTTCAGATTAATTCCCGAAACCTCCGAAAAGGCCGTCCAGTATTCCACCGAAGCCACCGCCACCGAAGCCACCGCCGCCGAAGCCACCGCCGCCGAAGCCACCGCCGCCACTTGGGACGGTTGTTGTAGTAGTAGTAGTTCCTCCACTAGGGGTAGTGCTCAACAGCCCACAGCCTGAGGCAACGAGGCCTAATCCAGCTAACAAAACAACTGGCGCAAAGCTTTTAAATTGCTTTCTCATAGCCGTTCCTTTCCATAAGCGATGAGTGCAGCCCCAGCGGTTGCACTTCTATCACTGGGAAAGATTCTTCACTGTGACCCAGGTCACCTCTTTCTTCCTGGCTGGCCGGGCCCGGAACGACCGTATGGGTCGTACCTTCAATGAAATTTTTCTTCGTATTTGTCTCGGGTCCTAAGAACCCCAAACATCGAATACCTTGTTTCGGAAAACCTCAAAACGGCCTTGAGCAATCGCTACACGCATGTCTTTCATTAACTGCAATGTCCACCAAACGTTATGGATAGTGCATAGCCGTCCCCCAGTCACCTCGCCCACCATCAGGAGATGACGAAGGTACCCCTTTGACCATCGCTGACATACGGGACATGCGCAGTTGAGGTCAGGCGGCTCATCGCTAGTGCCGTATTCCGCTCGCCGGAGTTTCACCTTGCCAGTCGAACTCAACAAGGTGCCATGACGAGCTAAACGAGTTGGCAACACACAATCAAACATGTCCACTCCCAACGCCACGCCCTCGACCAAACCAATTGGGTCCCCTACTCCCATCAAGTAGCGAGGGTGGTCAATTGGAAGATGCCCAATAGCAGCGGCGAGCGCAGGCAGCATTTTTTCACGAGGTTCACCAACAGAAAGCCCACCAATGCCATAGCCATCAAAGTCAATTTCAACTGTGCGCTGTGCACTCTCTGCCCGTAGAGCTAAATCAACACCGCCTTGCACAATGCCAAATAAGGACTGGCCTTCTTTGTGGTGAACCACCTTTGCACGAGCCGCCCAGGCTGCGGTTCGCTCAACCGCATCATGTAAAACCTGCGAAGTTGCTGGCCATGGTGGACAAACATCTAGAACCATCTGGATATCGGCCCCGAGTGCTTCTTGCACTGCAACCGCACCTTCGGGGGTGAGCAGATGCTCTGAGCCGTCATAGGTCGATCGGAAAACCGCCCCCTCATCGCTAACTTTAGGATTCAAAGAGAAAACCTGATAACCACCAGAGTCTGTAAGAACATGGCCGGGCCATGCCATAAACCCGTGTAAGCCGCCAAGCGCCTGGACCGTATCAGCGCCTGGACGCAACATGAGGTGATAGGTATTACCCAACATGATCTCGGCACCAAGGTCTTCTAGATCTACCGAACTCAACGACCGCACCGTGCCACGAGTACCTACTGGCATGAAACATGGGGTGGCGAAGGTCCCCCGCTTGGTCGTCACGGCCCCCGTGCGCGCTGCGCCATCGGTGGCATGAACGTCAATACGCAAAGTCATGAGTGAAGAGTCATGAAGACATGCGTCACGAGAGATGCGCTCGAGTCAGGAGCATGGCGTCGCCGAAAGACAAGAAGCGATAGCCCTCAGCCAATGCCAGGGCATAGATCTCTCGCCACCGGGGGCCAATGAATGCCTCGATCATGGCAAGCAAGGTTGAGCGCGGCTGATGGAAATTAGTCATGAGTAAATCAACAACCTGCCAGGGATATCTACCCGATATGAGCAAGTCGGTTCGCCCTGCAAGCTTGCCCGTAACTGCTACGGACTCCAGTGCACGAACAGTCGTGGTGCCTATTGCTATAACTCGCCGAGCAGACCTACAGGCCTCCATTGTCTCGGGCGATACCGCATAACGCTCCGAGTGCATGTGATGGTCAGCAAGACGCTCAACTGTCACCGGGCGAAATGTTCCAAGACCTACAGCTAGGTCAATGGCAGAAACCTGTGCCCCGTTGGCCCTGCAGCGATCGAGCACTTCATTAGTCAAGTGCAAACCCGCCGTTGGGGCAGCTACAGAACCAGCGACAGAGGCATAGACCGTTTGATAGCGATCTGGATCATCGAGAACCGTTTTGAGATAAGGGGGCAAAGGAACCTCACCATATTTACCTATTGCCGCCGTCACATCAGAACCACTACTTACAAGACGGACTCGACGAAGCCCGTCTGCAAGGTGCTCTCCCACCTCTGCTCTAAGAGTTATGTCACCAGACTCAGGTCCGATATTTAGCCACGTATCAGGGGCTACGCGAGAACCGGGGCGGACCATGGCAATCCAATCCTGTTCGCTCGCCCCATCATCAGCATCAGACGGTTGTTCAAGTTCAAGCAAGAAGACCTCTACCGCTCCCCCCGTGGATTTTTTTCCACGCAACCGGGCTGAGAGCACTTTGGTCTCGTTGACAACTATGAGATCACCGTCGCTGACAAAATCAGGGAGATCACGAACTTGGTGATGCAGCAAGGCCTCCGCCCCAGTGTCAACCAAGAGACGTGCGTGATCACGGGGCTCGATTGGCTGTTGGGCTATGGCCTCGACGGGCAACTGATAGTCGGGAATATCATTTGTACCCGAAAAATTATTTTGGTTCAGAAAAGCCAAGCCTTTATGCGTACTTGCCTAAACCCGCTAGTGCTTGTTCGGCCTCTGCCACCATGCGAAGTACGAGCTCGCCTGCAGGCACAAGATCGTGGATACCCCCCGTGCCCTGTCCGGCTGGATAGCACTCCTTGTTGGGGTCAACGTCTTGAGTATTCTCATCGGCCCCAAGGTGCATGGCACCGTCTTGCATTGAGCGCATCACCTGCATGGGAAACGCTTGTAGTTCATCAGCATGACTCTCCCACCAGACGTTGTATTCGTTGCGTACTGCACGAAGAGTCTTGCCGGTATATGCCTTGGTAATAACGGTGCCATCTTCGCCAGTATTGATAAGAGCTTCTTTGTAACCAGGAACTGCCCGGGCCTCGGGGGTTGCGATAAAGCGTGTACCCACCCAAACGCCATCGGCTCCGAATGCCAAAGCTGCGGCTAATCCACGACCGTCGAAGACCGAACCAGCGGCCACTACGGGCACCTTGTCACCCACGGCATCAACTACTTGAGGAATGAGGGCCATACCAGCAACGGTTCCAGTGTGTCCGCCTGCCTCGGTTCCTTGCGCTACCACAACGTCACAGCCCGCTTCGACTGCCTTGATGGCATGTTGGACCTTGCCGCAGATATTCACAACGACCATGTCATGCTCATGACACAGCTCAACGACCTCACGAGGCACACCGAGCCCGGCGGCAAAAACCTTGGAGCCATGAGCAATGATCTGTTCAACCTGAGCAATCATGCTGCCAGGCATTGCTGTAAGAAGGTCAACGCCGTAGGGCTTGGAGGTAGCTGCCTGAACTGCCTTCATTTCTTGAACCATCTCGTCAAGCGGCATGGTTGATGCGCCCATGCAACCAAACCCACCAGCTTCTGAAACAGCAGCTACGAGCTTCGAATACGAAACCCCACCCATGCCAGCCAGCATTATTGGATGCTCAATACCAAGAATCTCAGTAAGACGTGTACGCATGGCGGTTCCTCCCCGAAAGCAAATGTCTCCCTCATCGTCTCCCGCAAGAGGGTCCAATGGCAAATGCACGCTTCGAATCACTCCCCGCCTATCTCACAAATGCTGCTCGCAATGGCGCAGAGGTGGCTAAAGCGGGCAGTATCTCTATGCACAGGCAGATCTGCCCGGACAAGCAAATCCAAGAAACAAAAGGAGACGACATGGCCGACATGAGTTTTGACGGCAAGGTAGCAATTATCACAGGTGCCGGAAACGGCCTTGGACGTGAGCACGCACTGCTGCTGGCATCACGTGGCGCGCAGATCGTTGTGAACGATCTCGGTGGCTCGGTAGATGGCCAGGGCGCAAGTGCAGGCCCTGCTGAGACCGTGGCCAAGGAAATCGAAGCCCTTGGTGGCGTCGCCGTTTCTGACGACAGCAGCGTTGCCAGCGTTGAAGGTGGCGAGCGCATTGTTCAGACAGCCATCGACGCCTTTGGTCGCGTCGACATCGTGATTAACAACGCTGGCATCTTGCGGGACAAGTCGTTCAACAACATGACCCCCGAACTTCTCGACCCCGTGCTCGACGTTCACCTGCGTGGAGCGTTCTATGTGACCAAGCCCGCATGGATCAAGATGCGTGAGCAAGGTTATGGCCGAGTCATCAACACCTCATCGGCTGCCGGTATTTTCGGCAACTTTGGCCAGACCAACTATGGTGCCGCCAAGATGGGCCTCGTTGGCTTCACCCGTGTGCTCGCCGCAGAAGGCGCAAAGTACAACATCAAGGCAAACGCTATTGCGCCTGGCGCTCGTACCCGCATGACCGAAGAGCTCATGGGCCCAATGGCCGCCAAGCTCGACCCACAACTCGTTACCCCAATCGTTGCCTTCCTCGCCCATGAAGATTGCCCAGTTTCGGGTGAGATCTACTCGGTAGGTGGCGGACGTGTGGCTCGGGTGTTCCTCGGTGTTACACCTGGATACTTCAAGGCCGACCTCTCGTTGGAAGATGTCCGTGACAACTTCGACCAGATCCGCAATGAAGAGGGTTACGCCGTTCCCGCCAATGCCATGGAGGAAATGGGCCTCCTCATGCCACACCTCATGTAAGAGCCCGAACGTATTAGTGAACGCGAAAGGGGCCGGGTGCATGCACCCGGCCCCTTTCGCTTTATCAGAAACAATGACTAAGCAGTCAGCGCCTTGATTTTCTCTTGGAATGCAGCTTGCTCTGGGCTTGGTGCGCCAGCGCTCTGCATGGCCATGAGCTTGCTCATATCACCCTCGACCTTGATCTGGCCTGACATGAATGCCTGCATGGCAGCCTGCTGATTGCCGTCGATGAACATTGACTTGGCAATATCGTAAGGAACGCTCAGCTTGGTGGCAGCGCCATCAGCAAGACCCTGTTCGAAGTTGCCAGCCGCAATGTGTACCTCACGGTCACCATCAGGTCCACCTTGAACCACGATGTTAAGAAGCAGGTCCTTGAGAGCCGCTGGAGGCTCCGGCGCCTCGGCGCGGAGCTTCTCGACTTCAGCGAACCATGCGTCAGAAAGAAAAGTTTCAGCCACGATGTCCTCCTTGAAAGAGCAGAGATGTTCTGCGACTCGTACTTTCGCGTCCTCTTGACCGTTCAGTCAAGTAGAACGCGAAAGTCTTTCCACAAATCAGGGGTCGATTGGGAACTGAACCTCGCCCGCAGGCCAGTTATCGGTGAAACGCTGACCACCCAAAGTCTTTACATAACGGCCCTTTTCGCCATTAAATGGACTCACTGAATTAGGATCGAAGAACATTTCACGAGCATCGTTGGTACCCGTATGATCACCTGGCCCAAAGCTCCACACACCCGTCTCCCCACCAGTAGCTGGATATCTATAGAGCCCTTCCTGGAATGAATTGGGGTTGAGGTTTGGTCCTGCCATCTGCACGCCGAGAAAGAACATCAATATCGGATAATAAAGGACAGGGGCAATAAATGCTGGCTCGTCGCTGCGGATCTCTTTATAGGTACGATAAGCCTCAACATTCATGTTAGAAAATATGTCATCAAGAAAACTAATGCCGAAAGAATGACGCCACTGTTCTTGATCGTATATTTGACCTAATAAATCAACATCCGTCAACGCTGTACCAACAACAACCCATTCAGGTCTATATTGTTGTTGAGTGGCTTGAGTAGTAAGGAATAAGGGGAGAATAGGATCGCACATACCAATAAGGGAGTTAACCCCTTTGTCTTTCATCTGTGCCACCATTCCCACTGAATCTGATGATAATCGAGTGAAATCAAGCTTGTAGTTTATACGGTGAGCGAAGGTGGCACCAGCAGCGTTAAGCCGGCTTACCCCATCATTGGCACACTCTTGATACCAAGGTTCTTCAGGTACGATAAAACCAATTTTTCGGTCTTGTGTCCGATAGGACGGGTCACCAGCATAACGAGCTTTAAACCCAATAAGACGTTTTAGAGCGTAATCAACAACTGATTCAGCAAGGCGGGTACAATCAATTAATACTCCCCAAGCATAGGGAGCCTGCTTGGCATACCACTGCCTTGACATATGCACTGGAGGCATTGCTATAACTTTTTGGCGCACCAGTGCTTCGGCATAGGGCGTACTCAGCACACTTAAATCAGCAAATGCCTTTATTTCTTGACCTACCCTAAGAGCATCAGCGTTTGCTGTTTCAACTCCTGCTCCGAAGAACTCAGCTAGTTGATCTCCTTGACCGGTATAAAACTGAACGTTTACCTTGCGGCCATAGAGCTGAAACTTCTTGTTGAAATAATCGAAATAGGTCTGGATCGTACGACGGATATCTTCGTTTGTGTCCTTGATGTTCGCTTTCTCGGCGACCTGGCCTGCCACCGCATAGAGGCTCGGCAGGCTTCCTTCCCGGAAGGCAACAGTGACGGTCTCGCCCGTCACACCGCGACTAGTTGCTCCTCCATTTGACCCTGAAAAGGTAATACATGGCGGCGAATATGGCTCACGGGTTTGGCGAGCGCCTCCTTCACAGTTTCCTGCCGTAGCGACCGCTCCTCCAGTAGACGCCGGTGCAGGCGATTCGCCACCTGTACCGGTTCTGGCCCCGCCGGAACCAGCAGAACCATTATTATTTGTCGTAGTGTTGCGCGTCTGGTTTTTTGCATTATTTGTTGTTGGGACTGGCCCCCCTGTTGTTGGGACTGCCCCCCCTGTTGGACCCGAAACACTTGGACCGGGGCTAAACGATGAAGTGTCAGGATCTGAGCTTCGCTGCTCGCTAGTGCCCAATACTTCCGATTCCTCTGGCGCAATGCTTGGCACCAGCCACACCAACAAGGCAAGCGTTATGGCGATTACTACTGCAGGGCCATATCCCCCGAATAATAATCCCTGCGATTGTCCACTCCTGTAAAGACCCTGCTGCTCGCGCATTCGGTACTCCTTAAAGCTATGTGTAAAGGCTCGCCGGGCCTCGCCACCGTTTATGGTTCGACCGGGAACACCGCCTCGCCCGCAGGCCAATTATTTGTGAATCGTTTACCGTCAAGAGTCTTGACGTACTTGCCTGGCTCTCCGTTAAACGGACTGACTATCTTGGGGTCGTAATACATCTCACGGGCGTCATCCGTGGCTGTTCGGTCGCCGGGACCAAAGTTCCATGTGCCTGTTTCACCAACAGCTTCGGGGTAGTTGAAGAGGCCCTGCTCAAATGTTGAAGGGCTCAGGTTGGGTCCAGCCATGTGCACACCAAGGAAGAACATGAGAATCGGGTAATAGAGAACCGATGCAATAAAAGCTGGCTCATCATTGCGAATTTCCCTATAAGTCCGATAAGCCTCGGTCTTTGTTCCTTGATAGATATCGTCCAGGAAGCTGATTCCTGCTGCGTGACGCCACTGTTCTTGATCATATATTTGCCCTAACAAATCGACGTCAGTAAGCGCTGTTCCAATTACACCCCATTCGGGACGATAATTCTGCTGAGTCGCTTGGGTAGTGAGGAACAAAGGCAAGATGGGGTCACAGCCACAGATCAAAGTGGTGACGCCCTTGTCTTTCATTTGAGCCACCATGCCAACTGCATCAGAAGACAAGCGGGTGAAGTCGAGCTTGTAGTTAATGCGATGCGTCAGCTTCTTGCCTGCTGCCCGCAAGAGACGATCGCCTTCATTTGCGCACTCTTGATACCAAGGCTCTTCGGGAACGATCAGTCCAAGCGTTCGATCTAAGCTTCGATAAGACGGGTCGCCTGCATAGCGGGCCTTGAAACCAATGAGACGCTTAAGGCCATAATCGATGACCGACTCCAAGAGGCGTGAGCAATCGACAAAAACGCCATAGGCATAAGGGGCCTGTTTCTCATACCACTGCCGCGACATGTGAATCGGGGGAATGGCGATCACCTTTTGGCGCACCAGTGCCTCGGCATAAGGTGTACTGAGCACACTTAAATCAGCAAATCCCTTTATTTCTTGGCCAACTTTCACCGCGTCAGCATTTGCTGTCTCAACGCCCGAACCGAAGAACTCGGCGAGTTGGTCGCCTTGGCCCTTATAAAAAACGGGCTTTACTTGGCGGCCATAAAGTTGGAACTTCTTGTTGAAATAATCAAAGTAAGCCACCATCGTGCGACGGACATCGTCTTCGTTGTCCTTGATGTTCGCCTTTTCGGCCACCTGGCCAGCGACCGCGTACAGGCTCGGCAGATTCCCCTCGCGAAAAGCAACCGTGATGGTATCGCCCGTCACACCTGGACTTGTCGCTCCACCATTGTCACCAGAGAAGGTGATACAAGGTGGCGAATATGGCTCACGGGTTTGACGAGCGCCTCCTTCGCAGTTTCCTGCCGTGGCGACCGCACCTCCACCAGATGCCGGTGCAGCCGATTCGCCACCCGAACCAGTACTAGTAGGTTCGGGTGGAGCATTCCGAGTAGGCGTCGATGATCCGCCCGGTCGAACAGTCCCCGTGCCACCGGTAGTGACGAGCGGGGAGGCTCCCCCGGGAGTCGAAGGGGCTACGGGCTCAGATTGAAATGTTTCCCCAAGAGCATTTCGATCGACATCAAGGCCCAGTACACGCTCACTCGCCCCTTTGG
>JBBSKG010000046.1:0-19381 GCA_038256565.1 Acidimicrobiales bacterium
GAAACTCATTTCCCCAAATGCGAACGATGACGATAATTCACCACGAACAACCCAGAATGATTTCATCTGGGACACCACAGGCGTTGCTGAGATTCTTACCTGGAGCGCAAAGGGTATAAACACAAATCTCTTCTACGGCTAGGGACGAGCACTCGCACAACAAAGCTCGAAGACCACTGTATTTGCCCAAGATGCATACGGGTCAACAATCGCAAAACTTCCTGATGGGCGCATTGGTTTCACAAGAGAATGTACAGATCCGATAAATATAGGTAAATCATTAAATATTAATGCAGTTGCCGTCAACCCAGATACTGCTGAAGTTGAGGTTATTAGTGAACTAAAAAATAAATTATTCCCTGGAGAAATTTCCTGGAACCCAAGCATTACTCGAGCTATTGCGTCTCAAAGCAGCAGGATCTGTGCCAGCCTCAGTTGGATTACTAGAGATGGGCCAGAAGATATTCAGCTTGAAATGGGAGAGGGAAAGAATAAATGGCGTCTCGATGAAGAACTCCATTCTGATGACTGCACTGGCGGACGTGCAGATTCTCCAGCATGGTCGCCGAATGGGAAACGTATTGCTTTCTTTGCTTCGTCACCTTCTGGTAAAGAAGGATTCAGTCGACTTAATAAACCCTGGGACCTTTATTTAATGGATCCAGAAACTCTTGAACTTGAAAAAATTGTGAAGGGAGTCAGTAGTGCGCATTCACCAACCTGGTCCCCTAATAACCAATGGATTGCCTATATTGAAGAAGGTATGGGAATCCTGCTTGTTTCTGCCAAAGGTGGAAAGCCAAAATATATCTCTAAAATGCCAGCCCAAGAGTTAGCATGGTCGCCAAACGGGGATGAATTAGCCTTCAGAGTTCAATCAGATCCCTCTTCCATCGAAGATTTCAGTAGCAAGATATTTATCATGGACGTAAGCGAACTCTCGAAGTAATCCGGTAACGCGACTCCAGCGCTGCGTGACTCGGACGAGACGGAGCAGACGGGTGCAGCCGTTTTCAAGGTCTTAGTTCAATAAAGCCAGCGGCTGAATAGTCGCCACCAAAAGCAAGCGCACTGCTTGCTCGTAGGCGACGCATAAGAGCAAAGCTGGTGGCATCGACGAATGAGTATTCACGCTCATCATGTTGCCGAAGCCAATAGACGGCGGACTCTTCGTCTTCTTCTGTTATTGCAACTATGCGAACTCATTCCATTTGGTCCAACGAGTCGAGAAAATTTACGGCCGAACCATGTCCTACTCGCCTTCGCAGAAACGTCCATGTTTCACCACATACATGGCTCGAAGTCACGAGGCCCTCATTTCCAAAAACCTCCAACAGCGCCCGTGCTTGTTCATGATTACGGTCACCTCGGTTACGTATGGCTACCCAAAACGAGGTGTCAACGAAGATCATCGATAAACGATGTCGTCGATGTCGCCAGTTTCAAAGTCGTCAACCCCAATCATCTGCCACAAGACATCCGATTGAAGCGGCCCAAGTAACTTGACGTTTTGACGCACGCAGCGGCGGATTAAAGCAGCCTTTGATGTCCCCTCTTCCAGCGCTTGGCGTTCAAGCGCTGCGTCAAGTTCTTCCTCGATCATAATCTGCAAACGTTTCACAGAGTGAGGTGACCTCAAAAATATGACGTAACCTCACCCTGTTCTGTAAAGATCATGTGTTCTGTAAAGATCATGGTTTCCCTGGATCAGTCGAGAATGAAGCCCGAATAACCGGCACCAGCTGATGATTTGCACGCCATCAGGTACATCTGGAGGCCACCGGGCCAGTTGAGCATTTCGCGAGGTTTGCCTGGAATGTTTGCACCCATGTACCAAGAATCGGCACGTGGGAAGAGTGTCATTGACGCTATGGCATGCACTTGAGATCGCCAGGCTTGTTCGGCCTCTTCGGTTGCCTCTATGCGAGTGACACCTTCATCTCGTAGGTGAGCGATCAGCTCAACAACCCAGTCTCCTTGCATCTCAGCGCAAGTCGGGCCGTTGCAAAAACCTGACGGGCTCTGTGGGCCGTAGAGATACAAGAGATTTGGGAAACCAGCACTTGCGATACCGAGGTGAGTTAGGGGGCCTTGGTCCCAGTGTTCCTTAAGGCTCTGGCCACTTGAGCCCTTAATGTCCATGTTGGTTAAGCCGCCAGTCACTGCGTCAAAGCCAGTAGCCAACACGAGCAGGTCGAGCTCATAGAACTCCTCGCTGGTGCGCACGCCCGTTGGTGTGATCTCTTCGATAGGCGTCGCCTTCAAATCAACCACCGAAACGTTGTCCTGGTTGAACAGGTCGTAATAGTTCTGCTCAAGCGATGGACGCTTAACCCCAAAAGGGTGAGGCGGCTCCATGGGCGCAAGAACTTCTGCGGTGGCTGGGTCATTGATTCGAGCGCGAACCTTGTCACGCCAAAAGTCATAGGCCGTGCGGTTGGCTTCTTCGCTAATCAATATGTCGGAATAACCGCCAGCCCAAAAACTGAACCCTCCCGCTTCCCAAAGCTTCTCGTACTTCGCCTTCCGTTCCTCGTCAGATACCGAGAGCGCCGTCTCGCCAGACTCGATGTAGTCAAAGCCGCTGTTCGAAACTGTTCGCCGGTGGAATATTTCGGGGTAGTCAGCCTTGGCCTCATCTTGTTCTTCTTTAGTCAAACGGCGCTGTTGCATGGCGAGCGCAAGAATTGGCGTCCGCTGAAACACGGTTACCTCGGCAGCAACCTTGCCTGCCTCTTGGGTAACTTGAACTCCGCTCGCCCCAGTTCCAATGATTCCGACTCGCAGACCTGTCATATCGAGGCCTTCCTGAGGCCAATGAGCCGTGTGGTGCGCTGCTCCTGCGAAGTCTTCTAGCCCTGGAAAATCTGGAGTGTACGACTTGGCAGCAAAGCCAGTGCAGAGCACGAAAAACCTGGTCTTAAGCGAGTCGCCAGTATCAGTCTCTACCTGCCAAGTCCTGGACTCTTCATCCCATGCGGCACCGTTGACGCGGGTGTTGAAGCGAATGTCACGGCTCAGGTCCCACTTGGAATCGACATATTTAAAATAGCGACGCAGGGCCATCCAGTCGGGAAAGCGTTCATCCCAATACCAGTCACGCCACAACTCCTCGTCTGAAAATTCATAGACCGGCACATGCGAATCGACCCGAGCGCCCGGGTAGCAGTTCCAGTGCCAGATTCCACCCAATCCAGAACCGGCTTCTATCAAAGTCACCGACAAACCAAGTTCTCTCAATCGGTGTAACTGGTAAAGGCCAGCAAACCCAGCCCCCACGATTACAACGTCATAATCAAGTGTTGTTGCGTCGCCATCTTGAATCCGGTTCATATGTCCCCCACTGGTCTTGTCGCTCTTGGTTCTAGTCTCATCCATAGATCAGCCGCCAACCATCATGGGCTTTCCTCAGGTGCCATGCAGAAATGGAACCTTAAATCAAACCTTGATGCACCCACTTCGAGAGGTTGTCATCGGCTAACTGAGCGACCCGCTCGCGGTATCGACGTGCGCTGGTCTCATCGGTAATGACATGGTTCCACTGGCCAGAAAAGCCCCGATGGAAGAAGCGGTCCTGGTCATGCCAGATAGACTCCGTAGCATTGGGTGCCACCTTTGCTGATCTGGCCTTCATGCTTTCGAAGGTGGCCGCCTGCACAAGAACAGACCACTGATCCGCCTCCACGCCAATTCCTAACTTGTCGGCCAGACGCCGCATCTGTCCCTCGAGATCAGCTTTGAAGTCTCCGTAGTGGAGCATCTCGACGTTGGGTCGGCCTCGCTCTGCATAGAACGACCCCAAATGGTGCAGTGTGAAAGCAAGGCCGCCCACGCTGTCGGTGATAGCCAAGTCGTTCTCCACCCAGTACCAGAACCGCTCGCTTTCGGTCTCCAACCTCTTCATCCCTTCCGCCTGTCGCTGCAACAGTTCGGCTAGGCCGTCTGACCCTACGGCATTGTCGCGCAACGCGATGAGCGCCTGAATGTCAAGGTTGTCCAAGTGATTATCCCAAGACAAGGCGACGTCACGTGGGTCACGGCCGATGCACAAGTACGTAACCCGTTCGTCGAAAGCCAACCCATCTAGTGGTGTATGCGACTTAATGAAACGCCGATGCTGCTGAGTATCGAGATCCGCCACAACATCGGCAATCGGCCGCAGCGACTACTCGAGCCACGGAGAGATTAGATCGACAGCTTGGGGGAAGTCTGGAGATCCAAAGATCAGGAGAGCACAAATTGTCTGAAGCCATGTGGTACCGCACTTCGGCGGGGTCGAGATGATGATGTCGCCCTCACGGAACCCGAATCCATCGAACCGCTCACTATCGGCTACCAAAGTTCGGTAACGCACTTTTGAGTTCTTCACGATGTCTCCCCAGGATTCCCATAAATAGCGAATCGTGATCTAAAGACGGCACGCCTGTCAACCCGCCTCAACTGAGGTGCTAAAGAAATTTCTAAAGAGCCGCTTGGTCGATTCCGATGCTAATAAGTGCAGGTAACTAAATACCTCATCACACTTTTCGTCGTACTACTGAGGGGTTCCATGCACAAAACCAGAAGTGTCGTCATTGCACTCGTGTGCGCAACGACAACATATCTACCTTTGTCTGCCTCTGAGGCCATATCGGCTTCTCCTCCAACCTGCACTGCAAAATCGAACAGTTGGCCCTCGCTAAGCATTGGTTCCCAAGCTGGCCCAGCCAACCCTGATGTCACTCTCATCGCACCTCATGGGAACTTTGATCGCAACACAAAGGATTTGACCCTAGCCATCGGCAAACAGATGAACGCCAATGTCGTGTGGGCCACCGACTCGAAGGCTACTTTTGCACGCCGCATCAACGTCAATCGCCCAACCGAAATGCGTTGGGGGATGGAACGTCGCACCAACACGGCACAAACAATATTTACAGCCTTCAGCAATTGCGTAGCCCTGCATCCGAGTCAGATGAGTGTGGAAATTCACGGTTCCAGTAATTCCGTCGTGGAAATGGCCACGGTCGGCGTCAGCATCAAACAAGGTGCCGCCATGAAAGAGGCTTGGGCCAATCGTTTCGGTCTGCCTCTCGCAATCGATGCTGCTGGCGACGACCTCGTTATGGCAGCGGGGGCCGACAAGCGCACCGGCTTGCTCTCACAATGCGCCCAAATGTGTCTGCACCTCGAGCTACCGAGCCATCTTCGAGATCTGAAGGCGCTCGATGGCACCGCCCAGCAACTAGCTAGCTTCTTGATCGCTATCAAACCCTAAGAGCCCCAGTGTTACCCCTAGGCTAGATACGCATGACACGAGTTGTAGCTATTGGACTGGACTCAGCCGATCGGGTTCTAATCGAGCGTCTTATTGCCCAAGGCCGACTGCCCCATCTGGCCCGTCTCACATCTTTGAGCATGCAAGTTCCCCTTCACAGCGACATCATTGGCAAACCCGAAGAAGCATGGACCTCGTTTCTTTATGGTGACGACTCTTATAACGCTGGTTATTGGAGCAGCCTTAAATTTGACCCTTCCACCTACCGGGCATATCGCCAAGGGGCCTATCGTGGGGCTCCATTCTATGCAGGTACAAAAAGGCCGTCGCTAATTTTCGACGTGCCTAAATCGACAGCTCATGGTGATGTCAATGGCACCCAGATCACATCATGGGGGGCGCATGCCGCCTCATTTCCACGGGCTTCAATACCGCCTGGTCTTATCCGCTCACTAGACGAGCGATATGGGCCACACCCAGCTCTAGAGAACGAGTACTTCGATGGGTGGTACCAAACCGACTACATCGACCAATTGAGCGATTCTCTCGTTCAAGGTGCAGCGCAGCGGACTAAGGCTACGCAATCGCTTATCGATGATCATCCTGACGCCGGTTTCATTCTTACCGTACTGTCCGAAACTCATTCAGCTGGACATCACCTTTGGCATGGAGTCGACTCAAAACACATCCTTGCAGGAGCGCCCACGGCAGCCCATGCTGGGCGGCGACTAACCGAGATTTACGAAGCGGTCGATGCAACTCTTGGCAGCATCGTCGAGCGACTTATGCCCGATACGCATCTGGTCGTGTTCTCAGTTCACGGCATGTGTCCAAATGACAGTGACGTCGCTGCTGGGTTGCTATTGCCAGAACTGCTTCATCGTTTCAACGGAGGAACACCCAAGTTAAATGGCCCCGATCACACAACATGGAAGGCCCGTGGTTATCCACCAATCCTGCCCGACCCTCGTCGTCGCCCGTTGGCCTTTGCCCATGACTCAATGGACACCTCGCTTCAAGGAAAGCTCTTGCAGCGTGCCAAGGCCGGACGCTTGCTTGACCTTGAACGAGCACTAAGAAAAGCCCGGGGTCAACCCCCCGGACATCGCATTCCGTGGAAGATGGCCGACGAGTTGGCGTTCGAAACAGACATCACCAACCTTGTGCCGTCTCACATCGAAGAGACCGCCACGGACTATCCAAACCTTTGGTATCAACAACACTGGCCAACCATGCGAGCCTTCTCGCTTCCATCATTTGGCGAGGGACGCATTCGCATCAATCTCGCTGGTCGCGACCGTGATGGTGTTGTTCCTTTGGAAGACTACGAACGCACATGTTGCGAGATTGAACAGCTTCTAAAAGATTCGATAAATCCGCGCACTGGCAACAGCATTGCTGCTCACGTTATCCGCACACGCAAAGATGACCCGCTTGATCCGCTAGCCCCAGACGCTGACTTTCTCATCACTTGGGACACGGCAGTCGACGCAGTAGCGCATCCCACGCTGGGCACAATTGGTCCATTCCCCATGTTGCGCATGAGTGAACATAACAACGATGCCTTTGCGTTGATATCCGGGCCAGACATTCAACCGGCACGACTGAATGAGCGCCCAACCTCTGAGCTTGGATCAATAATTCTCTCTCTGCTTGAAGGCAAGATACCTACGTAAATCGACCCAACTAGGGTCCCGACGCCCCGAAGGCGGACGGGCAAATGTCAGCCAATATGCAAACGTCACAACGGGGACGACGAGATGCACAAACTGCCCGCCCATGCAGTATGAGGACCAGGCTTAATCGCCCTCGATCACGAGCGGGGATCATTGCACCAAGTTCATGTTCAACTTTGACCGGGTCAGTTTCAGTAGTGAGGCCCAAACGACGGGCGAGGCGCCCAACGTGGGTGTCAACAGGCAAACCTGGGAGCCCAAACGCCACCCCACGCACCACGTTTGCGGTCTTACGACCCACACCAGGCAAAGCAGTTAGCGACCCCATGTCAGTTGGGACTTCACCGCCGTGATCTTTGACCAGCGCCGAAGCCATACCTAACAAGCTGATGGTTTTCTGGCGATAAAAGCCTGTCGAAAAGATGATCTTTTCTACGACCTGAGGGTCGCCAACCGCTAGCTCATGAGCACTCGGGTATTTATCAAACAAAGCTGGCGTGACCTGGTTGACCCGCTCATCAGTGGTCTGCGCCGACAAGATCGTAGCTGCCAAGAGCTGGAAAGGGCTGTCATGCACCAAAGCGCACAACTCGGTTGCAGTTCCGGGGTACTCCTCGCCGAGACGGCTCAGAACCTCACGAGCTCGTCCAGCCGGGGTTCGAGGTTTTCCCATTCCCACAACCTAGGAGGGAGAGCAACATGATGTTTATTCCATGACATGCAAAGCAAGAACTAACGTCTCGTAGGTGTATGAGCTGGTGATTCAAGAAGCACTTACGCCCACTGATGCAATAAGCATCATGTCCTGGGAACCCCAAACGGGACGATTGGCTGCTTATGCCCAGTTGAACCACAACCAGGACACTCAAATATGGAGCCTTGACCTCGTCATCAATCCCATCCACAACGACCGAGCCCTGGAGATCGGTACACAATTATTACGCTCTGCTCTTGATTTCGTTGGTGAACATGAGGGAGGTCAAGTCCATTGGTGGGTCAACAAACCCACTAGTACTCATGAGGCCTTAGCAAAGGCCGTCAACCTTCAACCATCCCGCGACCTCTTACAACTTCGCCGCTCTTTGCCTTTGGACACAGCAAATAAACCTGAAGCCTTGGCACTGCGAACATTTCGTGCTGATCACGATGAGGACGCGTGGCTGGAACTCAACAACCGCGCCTTCCATTGGCACCCAGAACAGGGCAACTGGAATCGTCACGCCCTTGAAAGCCGAACACGCGAGCCGTGGTTTAACCCAGAAGGTTTCCTATTACATGAACGAGATGGTCGCCTCGCTGGGTTCTGTTGGACCAAAATTCACGCGGACCACAGCCCGCCTCTTGGAGAGATCTACGTGATTGCAGTCGACCCTGACTTCCAGGGCATGGGGCTTGGCTATTCACTCGTTGTTGCAGGTCTGGACTGGCTTTCACATCAAGGACTCGCCACTGCAATGCTCTACGTCGACAAGTCCAACGAGACTGCAATCAGCCTCTATATGAAGTCTATGGGATTCACTATCGATCACATCGACCGGCTCTACGTAGCCGATATAACCGAAAGCTCAGACCCCTTGGACCCCCACCAATGAGCCCACGATATAAGTGATTCCAGCGGGGACAAGCGTAAAGAGGAGTTGCCGAAAAGTCGTTCGCGCCCAATGACGAGCCGTAAAACGAGCGATGGCAAGACCTACAATTATTGCGGCAATAAATGCCACAGCAACTGAAGAAGCAATCGCAGCATCACCCTTTGTCACAAACCATGGCAGCAGCGGAACCACTGCTCCTAGTGAAAAGGCAGCAAGCGAATACGCCGCTGCACCCATCGGCGCACCTAGAGAGTTTGGGTTAATGCCTAGTTCTTCTCGAGCATGAGTTTCCAGCGCAAGCTCAGGGTGTTCCATCATTGCCCCAGCTAATTCTCGGGCCTGATCAGCAGACAATCCCCGTGATTCATAGATCTGCGCCAACTCGACCAACTCAACATGTGGGTTGCGAACTAGCTCTATGCGCTCCATCTCAAGCTCATATTCAAACAACTCTTTTTGAACCTTCATCGAGTTGTATTCGCCTGCCGCCATCGAAATTCCACCAGCAATAAGACCAGCCAAACCAGCCAAGCGCACGACACTGGGCGAAGTGCCAGCGCCTGCAATACCAATGATGAGACCAAGGTTCGACACAAGCCCATCACTTACGCCAAAGACCGCTGCACGCGCCGTCCCACCTGAAACATCGCGATGATGAACCTCGGGCACAGGAGGTTCAACCGACTCAACGACATGAGCGGGGCTCACGCTTGGAGACTGATCTTCATTCATATCAACACCAGGCTAGAGCCCTAGCCACCTCTAGCCTGAACACATGCCTATTGGCCCCCGAACCCGCTACGACATCGATCGCGACGAATTAGCAACGCTGCTAGATGGCGAACCCACTTACCGAGTCGATCAAGTGTGGGACGGCCTTTACCGCCAGGCCCTTGAACCAATGGCCATGACGAATCTGTCGAAGTCATTACGCGAACGACTAGAAGAAGAACTTCCGCCAGCTCTTTCTTTGGCCCATGAATCAACGAGCGATAACGGCGACACGATCAAGTGGCTATGGCGCATGCACGACGGCGCCCTCATCGAAACCGTGCTCATGCACTACAAAGATCGCTCAACGGTATGCGTGTCTTCACAAGCTGGCTGCGCAATGGCTTGTGGATTTTGCGCCACAGGCCAAGCGGGTTTTGAACGCAACCTGACCACCGGAGAAATTATCGAACAGGTCATGGCGGCCATTCGCCATTCTGGCGATAAGCGAGTGAGCAACGTCGTGTTCATGGGCATGGGTGAGCCCATGGCCAACTACGAACGCATGTGGGCTGGTGTAGAGCGACTGCATAAAGATGTTGGCCTGTCCGCTCGTCATCTGACTGTTTCAACGGTGGGCATCGTGCCGGGCATTCGCCGCATGGCAACCGAAGATCTTCCAGTGAATCTTGCAGTTTCTCTCCATGCCGCAAACGACAAGCTGCGAGATGAACTCGTGCCCCCTAATCGCCGCTACCCACTTGCGGCGCTTAGCGAAGCTTGCGAAGAATACTTGGCCGCCAAGGGTCGGCGGTTGTCGTTCGAATGGGCACTCATCGACAAGGTCAATGATCGGCCAAGTGATGCTCGTGAACTAGCAGCGCTCGCATTGCCGTTACGAGCACATGTAAATTTGATTCCCTTAAACCCCACGCCTGGCTATGCGGTGGCAGGCTCACCTCGATCAGCAGTAGAAGCATTTCGCGACCAACTAGTTGGGCTAGGCGTGAATGCCACCATTCGACAAAACCGTGGAACCAACATCGATGCAGCCTGTGGCCAACTTCGGGCGAACCTTAAGAGCCCCAGCGGATAGGTGGGTCTCCATTGGATACATTCGCTGAACCTCTAAAGAGATGATCACCATGACCCCGACCAGGCTGGCAGAATAAGACGATGGAAACACGCCGTTGGCTCAACCCTTCCCAACCTCAGACGTTACAGATCGCAATTTTTCTGCTCTATATAAACGCTTTCTTTGCCTTACTCTTTGGAGGCATTGTCCACCTTTATGGCATTGTGACGATCTTTGGTGGAGTTGGCGCGGGATTTGGCATCGCTAATGAAAAGAAATGGGGCTACGGCCTGGGTCTGGCAGTAGCAGTTTTTCCATTCCTATTGCGAGTGGCATTCAATGGCGTAAACGGAATATTCAGCGGTGACGTGATCAACCTTATGTTCGAGATTACACTTATTGCCTTACTGGTTCATCCGCAAAGTCGCGATTACCAACGCATCTGGTTCAGCTAGTCATTAAAGGTAGTCATCAAAGAAAATGAGCAATCTGATTCGGGACGGCCTTGAGCTACTGATTGCCATTGCCGTTGGCGGAATGCTGGTGAATGTGATTCTCCGTGCTCGGAGAGGTGAACTGCGGGTTTACCGATGCATTGCCTGCAATCGGCCAACCTCACGTGGCTACCCCCGTTGCAAGCACTGTGATGTCGAACAGCCTGACGCCATCTAGCCCCTACTCGACTGAGGCAGACCGCTCTCCAAGAAGGGAAGTACCGGAAGGCGTCACCGTTCATCCACCGGGCTGAGCCCGAGTGCCACTCGTCCGCTCAGGCTCGTCTGCTTGGCACGGGGAAGGGGGTGAAACAGGGTGCCGTGGACGTCACGATAGAGCCGCTCTATGTCGGAGCTTCGTGTGTAGCCCGCGCCCCCCGTGACCTCGAGAGCAAGCCGGACCGTGTCGATCAGAGCGTCGGTCGCCACCGTCTTGCGACTGAGAGTCCGACTTGCGTGCGCATCGGTGTTGTCGAACCGGAGGTTGTCCGCGTCCACGAACATCGCTGCCACGAGATCGGCGGCGGTTGTGTGCGCATTGGCCATCTCACCGAGCAGCTGCAACACGTGGGGCTCGCCACGGCCTGCCATCGATGCGCAGGCCGACGCGACCGCGGCATTGGCGATGCCCACGTAGGCCGACATGATCAGCGGTATCGCCGCACCGACGATGGTGTTCCAGATCGGATGCCACCGGTCGGCTGGACGCGTGAGCGATACGGCAGCGTCGCTCACGAAGACATCGTCGAGCACCACGGTGTGTGAGCCGGTCGCTCGGAGCCCCAGTGTGTCCCACGTCAGGTCGATGCTCACCCCTTCGGCGCTGCAGGGCACCACGCAGTGCAGCACCTGCGGGCCCTCGGGAGCGTCGTCCCAACGGATGCTGGTGGCGAGCAGGGTGCCGACTTCGCACCCACTCGCGGGGGACTTGCGGGCAGTGATGCGGTACCCGCCCTCGACCCGCCGTGCGCTGCCGTTGGAGCTGAGCCAATCGGAACCACCCGTGCTCACCAGGACGGCGTCGTCATCGATCACCTTGCGAAAGATTCCGGAGGCATCCATCCCATGGTTGTGTCGCCACACCTGCATGGCAATCACGTGGGAGTGCATGGACAGCGTGACCGCCGTCGCCGGGTCGTAGGTGCCGATCACGCGCAGCATCTCGCCCATATCGGCGTGTGACGCGCCGCCACCTCCGAACTCGACAGGCACCAACGCACCGGTGATGCCCCTGGTCCGCAGGCTCTCGAACGCGGTGACAGCGATCTCGCCCGTGCGGTCGCGTTCGTCGACCCCTGAGCGATGTGAGTTGCCGATGTCGTGGGCAAGCCCACTCCAGTCGACCTCATTGGGTGTGCCCATGTGAGTGGTGTCAATAGTCATGGCACTGATGCTAAGGACGGCCCTCGGCGGGACTAGTCTCAATGGTGAACTGCTCCGGAAACTGAACGGATCTAACCGGCACGCTGCCTTCGCTCTTCGGCCATGCCTCAAGCTACACAACTGTAGTTCTGACTGAACAGCCTGACGCCATCTAACCCCTACAGTGGGCAGATGGGCGACAGCACACCTCATTCAGAAACGCCGCACCCGGGAAGGCCGCTAGACACACTTCCACAGGGCGAAGAAAAAGCAACTGCAGTAAGGGCGATGTTCGATGCCATTGCACCTCGATATGACATGGTAAATCGCATCATGACCTTTCGCCTCGACACACGTTGGCGCAAAAAGACCGTTACGGCCCTTGCGTTACCAGCGGGTTCGCTCGTCCTCGATCTTGCCGCTGGTACCGGCGATCTCTGTAGAGACCTCCAAGCAGTTGGGTGTCGACCTATAGGTGTTGACCTGTCCTTTGGCATGTTGAGTGCCGCTCGCACAACCGCTCCGCTCGTTCAGGCCGACGCCACGGTGCTTCCCGTTCCACCGGCCTGCGCAGATGGAGCGACGTGCGGCCTTGCGATGCGCAATCTCGTTAATCTTCAGGCTTTCTTCAATGAATTAGCAAGAGTCGTAAAACCAGGAGGGCGCATTGCTCTGCTTGAAGTCGCCGAGCCACCCAACCCCTTGATGCGCTGGGGCCACAGCATTTATTTTGGAAAAGTCGTTCCCTTAATCGGGGGCTTGTTGTCTGATCCAAACGCCTATCGCTATCTGCCACGTTCGGTTGCTTACCTGCCTGAACCCACTGAACTAATGGCTATGTTGCGCTCGTCTGGGTTTGAAGATGCAACTCGTCAATTGCTCTCAGGGGGCATCAGCCAGCTTTTGGTTGCGACCCGAGATGCCACATGACTCCCGCCGAAACTGCCTTCCCAAGGCTGGTTGCACACACGACCCGTCTTGATGCAGACATAGATCTCATAACCGTCGCAGGTGCGCAAGGGGTGCTATTCGAACAATCAGGCGCAGGGCTCGCAGGCCGTGGTGTCGCCATGCGTATCAAGCTCCCGATTGGCCAAGATCGCCTTGAGGCCGCGGCAGAACTTACGCATCAAACACTGAGCCATATTGAAACCCATGACGAAGTTGGTCTCACGGGTTGTGGCCCACTCGCATTTGGCGCATTGCCATTTGAAAATGACTCGCCAGGCGAAATGATCATTCCATCTTTAATCGTTGGGCGATCAGACGATGGTGCACGCTGGGTGACCACTATTCAGCCATTAGATGGTGCGCCAATTAGTACTGAAGAGCAATTACAAACACTCGAAACGCCAAAGCCCCCTACGGCCACTAACCCCACCCGTTTCTCCGTACAGGCCATGCAGAGCCCTACATCTTGGTGCTACGGAGTGGCCGAAGCTGTCAAAGCAATGTCGAGCGGCTCACTCGACAAGGTGGTGCTTGCTCGTGAAATTCTCATAGAGGCTGATGCACCGCTCATTGTTAGCGAAATTCTTGAGCGACTTCGCATTGCCTATCCCTCTTCAATGATCTATGCCGTTGGAGGGTTCATCGGAGCAAGTCCTGAATTATTGGTCTCTCGCAATGGCGATGTCGTGCGTTCACACCCAATGGCAGGTACCGCTCCACGTAGAGGTGACCCCGCAGTTGACGCCCGCCAAGCAGCTTCATTGCTGGCCTCGTCCAAAGACCGTGACGAGCACCAAATCACTATCGACATGGTACTTGATGCGATTTTACCCTTTTGTTCTTACGTAGATTCCGAACCTGAGCCTTCAATCGTGTCAATAGCCAACGTGCATCACCTGGCTTCTCTAGTTGAGGGACGTTTATCTTTGCCCCCAGCTTCAGTACTGAGTCTCGTCGCAGCGCTACACCCCACACCTGCAGTCTGTGGTTGGCCCCGTGAAGTAGCTCTTGAACTCATTCAAAAACTCGAACCTTTCGATCGAGGCCTATATACCGGTCCGGTTGGTTGGGTAGATGCCAATGGCAACGGCCGCTTCGCAGTAGCAATACGTTGTGCAGAGATCACAGACAATCAAGCTCGGCTATTCGCTGGCAATGGCCTCGTTGCGGGCTCAGACCCACGCACCGAACTCGCCGAAACCCAAGCAAAACTCCAAGCACTACTCACGGCAATAGTTCGGCCTTAACCTCTGAGGAACAATTTGTGGCAGATGTCATAAGACTTTCTCCTAGGTGCTCCCCTTCGGTAGGTAGAACTTCTCATAAACGATTTATACGAAAAGTGCTCTAACGAAGACAAAGTGCCGTATCAAAATAACCTAGACAGGGCTCTTCAAAGCCATGACTTACTTGTCTGACCAGCATACAAATAGCAACGGACATGCGGTTGAAGGTGACAACTGTCCTATAGATCCATGGGATCAGATCAGACAAGATGCCTTATGTGATATTTGGCCTGAGGAAATGCATGCAAGGGCAAGGGCAATGACTAAGGCAAGAATGACCAAAACAACGATGAGTACAACAGTCAATACAAGGAGCGAACTCGTGGTGGAACGTAAAGCAATGCTCGTAGCTGAATCGGTGCGTAAGTGTTATCGCACAAGCGCCGAAGAGGTTGTGGCTCTACGAAACATTGATCTGACCGTCCATGCCGGTGAGTTCGTGGCCATCATGGGCACCTCGGGCTCGGGCAAGACCACCATGTTGAATTGCCTTTCAGGTCTCGATGACATTGATGGCGGCAACGTGCTCATTGATGGCGACGACATCCACGCAATGGCCGACAATCGCAGGACTCGCCATCGTGCATCCTCTATGGGTTTCATCTTTCAATCGTTTAACCTCATCCCAGTCTTTAATGCCACAGAAAACGTTGAACTACCCCTCTTGCTCTCAGGCGTATCCGCAGGAGAAGCCCGACAGTTTGCTCTCCAAACCCTTGAGCGCGTGGGACTTGGTCACCGCCTAGGTCATCACCCAACCGAACTATCAGGTGGCGAGCAACAACGCGTGGCAGTTGCACGAGCAATTGCAGGTCAACCTCGTATTGTCTGGGCCGATGAGCCAACTGGCGCTCTTGACTCAGAAACCGCTTCAAATGTAATGAGCCTGTTGCATGAGCTCCATGACGAAGGACTCACCATCATCTTCATCACACATGACGCAGCACTGGGCGAAAGTGCAGAACGCCTTGTTCGCATGAGTGACGGCGAGATAATTTCCGACACCCTCAGGGGCTCAACACCAGAACACGTTGCACCTGCCGTTTACACAAGCTCTACCGAAATCATCGACCTCACAGAGGCTGAACGGGCTGCCCATCTAGCCGACAATGACAGCGAAAGCCTGCTGGAACTGGCTGTTCTCGGTGCCGCCGTTCGTGATGCAACCCAGAGTGCACTTGCTCAGGTGGCGACAGAACTAACCCCCCAAATTGTGCGCGAGGCAATCATGCGAGAGGCGCGTTACGGCTCACTCTTGCGTCCATTAGAAGAGACGATAAGCGAAACCGTTCGCGATTCGCTTGCCTCAGATTTCATGCAACGAAACTCAGACCCGACTCACTAAGGACCAGTGACAAAACAACCTGCACGGCGCTTACATGTTTAACCTTTGTGGTGTGTCCACTTTCGGCCTTCGGCCGCGCAAATTGTTTTGTCTCGGGTCCTAAGTCCGACTCGCTCACCAACTTAACCAAAAGGGACATCTTGTGTTTTTGCTTGTGAGCCTTGGGCTCTCTCTACCATTCCTAGCGATCATCGCGTTCAAGCCAGTACTTCGAAAACTTGCTCTTCGAGATGCGATCCGTCGTCCAAAAGAGATGACCCTTGTCGTGTTGGGTTCGATGCTCGGAACCGCCATGTTGACCGGTTCGTTCCTCGTCAACGACACTCTCGCAGCCACAAACCGCCAAGCCATTCCTACGCAGCTTGGTCCAGTCGACGAACTAGTAATGCTGCCTGGTGCTAATCGCTCAGGTGAGATAATCGAGACACTTGGGCCTCTGGCAAATGACCCTCGTATTGATGGCCTACTCGGTGCCGTAAGCGCTCCAGCTTCGGCTACTGCTATTGACGAGAAAATCGTTGGAGCTGATGGACGTCGTGCTGCAGTAGCTCGAGCTCAAATGCTTGAGATCGACCTAGACCTAGCACAAGCCTTCGGTGGTGACCCTGAAGTGACCGGCGTTACCGCATCAACCCCCCAGCCAGGCCATGTCGTAATCACCACTGATGTAGCACGCAACTTGCAAGCTAAGGCTGGCGACACCATCGTGACCCGTGCTTATGGCCAAGCCTTGACGTTGAAGGTTGACAAAGTTCTAGAACAACACGGCATTGCCGGTTTCTGGCGCGGCCCAGAGCGTCGCTCATACAACCTCTTCGTAACTCCCGGAACAATTGCATCTCTAGTTAAAAACATTCCCGTGAAGATCCCCCTCATGGCCATGCCGCAGTCGATGCTGCTCATTTCTAATAAGGGCGGGGTATATGAAGGGGCCAAGTTCAGCGATGCGCTTACATCTGAAATCGAAAAGGCGACAGCCCCACTCGATGCGCGGGTCGAACCCATCAAGGCAAATCTCATCGCAAATGCCAAAGAGATTGGCGGACGCATGGGTGAGATGTTCACCGCAGCAGCAACCTTTGGTGTAATTGCTGGACTGTTATTAATTGTCAATGTCATGGTCATGTTGGCCCAAGAACGAAAGTCTGAGCTGGGCATGCTGCGTGCCATCGGGCTTCGTCAAAGCGGACTCATAGCTGCGTTCTCAACGCAAGGTTGGCTCATTGCTGTTGCATCCTCAGCACTTGGGGCTGTGACTGGCCTTGGACTAACAAAAATTGTTACGACTTTGTCAGAGGGTCTTCTTGGGGGCGGAAGTAATGCCGATCTAAAGGTCCCCGTGCAATTTGTTGCCACCTGGGCCAGCATTCAACGGGGCTTCACCGTTGGCTTTGCCGTCACCCTTTTGACTGTTGTGATCACCAGCGTGAAAGTCACCCGAGTCAATATCATCCAAGCAATTCGTGAACTCAACGATGCCCCCGGAAAGACTAAAGGGCCTCTCCCCCGCATTGCTGGTGCGGTCATGATTATTGGTGGTGGCATTTGGAGCATTACCTCTCTCATCAGCAACGAACCATTCGGCACGCTGTTTGGTCCAATGGTGCTGATCTCAGGAGCCGTTCCGTGGTTGATAAGAGTCGCCCCACCTCGACTTGTTCTTTCGGTAGTCTCGGCTCTCAGCATCGCATGGGGCATCGGCGGAATGATGGTTGCTCTTGGCGACGGCGGGCTCGGCAGTAAAGCAGTCATCCTGGGAATCGGCGAAGGCGTTGCCCTTACGGCTGCAGGTGTAACTCTTGTATCGCAGAACCAATCGTTTGGTCGAAGCCTGATGCGTGCAACTGGCAATAAGTCAATGGCTTTGCACTTGGGCATGTCATACCCGCTGGCTCAGCGCTTCCGCACTGCCATGACCCTTGCCATGTTCTCGTTGGTCATTTTCACTTTCACATTCGTGTCGTTGTTGTCTCATATTCTCTCAAGTGAGATCGACGGCCTCACTGACACTGTGGCTGGAAATGCTGATGCCATTGCGTTCTATAGCCCAGCCGCTCCACTACCACTCGACGAACTACGCGCCCGTCCAGAAGTCGAAAATGTAGTTGCTTTGGCAACACTCGATGTCCGCTACCAGACACCATCTATGAGTAAACCTCAAGACTGGCCGCTGGCGGCTTTCGATGAGGATTACCTAGCCATGGGACCACCACAAATTGTCAACACTGGCGATTACCCCTCGGCTGACGCTGCATACCAGGCAGTGCTAAACGACCCAAGTCTCATCATTGTCGACACCAAGTTCTTGCGTGTTGGCTCGGGTGTTCCCAAACAGGCTGCGCCCATTGGCACCTCTATCACTGTGATCGACCCAGAAGGTGGGCAGCGTCGTGAAGTAACCGTTGCCGCTATTGCTGCCCCTGATACCGACTTCCATGGAGCACTTTATGGTCGAGCAGGTGCCGCTACATTCTTTGGAGATCGGATCGCTGAAAGTCGTGCATATGTAGACCTCGTCGATGGTGCAGACTCCGAGCGCTTTGCCAGAGACATCAGCGATGCCTACGTAAATCGTGGAGTACAGTCCTTTGCATTCAAGACCCTGGTCGCCTCTGCACTTGCCACACAAGACCAGTTCTTTCGCTTGCTGCGTGGCTATCTAGCACTGGGCCTCATGGTGGGTATCGCTGGTCTAAGCGTAATTACCGTGCGCGCAGTTCGTGAACGACGACGCCAAATCGCTATATTGCGTTCGCTTGGTTTCCCTGCAAACGCTGTTGGACGATCACTCATTTACGAATCACTCATAGTTGCATTGCAAGCCACTTTGCTAGGGGTATCGCTCAGCATGATTACGGCATTCAATCTTGTAGAAGGCTCCGACATGTTCTATGCAATCTTTGGCTCTCCGGCTAGTTTCAGTGTTCCCGTTGCACCAATCGCCGTGCTGGTGGTCATAACAATCGTTGGGGCACTGCTAGCAACTATGGGTCCCGCCTGGAGTGCAACAAGGCTGAAGCCCGCTATTGGTCTTCGCGTCGCCGACTGACCTTTTCTCTTGCAAGTGACGTTGAAACGAGCCCTTCACGTGTCACGATGAATGACTTAAAGTTCGCTCCTGGCGTCGCCGGGTTCGCAAAAAGGATGACCCATGGGTGAAGAGCATTCAGATGAAGAACAGACAACCTCAAACGAAACTACTGCTAGCGAAGTAGCTTCAGGCCAGAATACCCCCACCAAAAGCAAGGCTCGGCGAGTTGTTCGAATTGCCGCTCCGGTGCTGGCAATACTGATTTTGTTGGTAATGCTCGCCCCGGGAGCTCCTGCTTCATGGGCACTGAGTCGGGCAATCACGGGTTCGGTAAGCAAATGCGTCAATATCAACGACCTTGATCTCGACCTGGGTTCTTGGCCGGTGATTCCACGCGCTGGGCTTGGAAAGGTCTCAAACCTCTCAGCAACCGCTGATTCGGTTGATCTCAAGGGATTACGTCTTAGTGATGTCAAGTTCTCTATAGATAGCCTCCACTACTCGCCCATGCAGTGGATTGGGCGTGATGGCCCCGTGACCATAAAGAACGGTAAAACCACTGCTCATATCACCGAAGCCGATCTAAATAGTTACATGAGCA
>JBBSKG010000047.1:0-19298 GCA_038256565.1 Acidimicrobiales bacterium
ATGCCGGGCGTAGCGAAGGCATTTGGCATTGAATCTCCAGCCCCAAAGGCCGCTCGACGGACACCTACGACCAAGCCCGCTAGTGCCAAGCCAGCCAAGAAACCACCGTCTGGCCCGATCGCTCCACACCGAGATGCAGCTCGTGGTCCAGCCGTCCTAGTCGGAGGGCGACGTATTCCTCCCCCGCCACCACCTCGCCGTGTTGGCGAAGTACCAGTTGCCGACGTACCAGCCATAGAAGCGCCTGTCGTCGAAACATCAGTAGAGAGTTCTTGATTTCGAAGATCTCGACAAGGCAAGTGTTGAGCATTTAGGGTCTGCGTCATGGTCGACTTTGAACAACATGGACGCGTTGCCGTCCTCACAATTAACCGTCCCGAAGCCCGCAACGCCATCAACGGCGAGGTGTCTGCAGCGATGGAGGCACACTTTGATCGTTTCGAGGAAGATCCTGATTTGTGGGTCGGCATTATTGCCGGTGCCGGTTCGGTGTTTTGTGCAGGCGCTGACCTAAAGGCGGTCTCCACCGGACAAGCTGTGGGACTGATGACCGCAAAGGGCGGTTTTGCTGGCCTTTGCGCCCGTGAGCGAACCAAGCCACTGATCGCCGCAGTCAATGGCCCAGCAGTTGCTGGTGGTTGCGAGATCGTGCTTGCGTGTGACCTTGTCGTGGCATCGACCGAAGCCAAGTTCGGTATCCCCGAAGTCAAGCGTTCGCTAGTAGCCGCTGGCGGTGGCCTCTTTCGTCTTCCCCGGGCTATTCCTCGCAACCTAGCGATGGAACTTGCCCTCACCGGCGACACCATTACAGCCGAGCGGGCCTACCAGCTAGGCATGGTGAATTCTCTGGTTGACCCCGGCAAAGCCGTTGAAGGCGCTCTCGATCTCGCCGAGCGAATCTGCGTCAATGCGCCCGTAGCGGTGCGTGAGAGCCGTAGGGTTGTTGCTGAGACGATCTTGGCTGACGATGAGACCGGATGGCGTCTAAGTAACGAAGCATTCATGCGGGTTGCGCAGAGCGAAGACTTCTCTGAGGGTCCAATGGCCTTTATTGAAAAGCGTGCCCCCCAATGGAAAGGCCGTTAAGGCCTTAGAGGTTCAGCAGATAGGTCACCTTGTGCGAACAATGTGACTCGTTTCACCAGTATTCGCCTGGCGGCACCGCCTGTATCCAATAGAGCCCCACCTATCCGCTGGGGCTCTTAGGTAATGACGTTGAGCACGCCGTGCTCGTGAAGGAATTCGACTAAACCCTCTACGAGGTTCCATTCGCTGACCTCATTCAGTGGCACCCAACGAGCATCGACGGCATCATCGCCAGCGACAAGATCTACCGGGTCAAGCACGTCCACGATGAAATCTAGAATCACAAAATGGTGGTCATCATCAAGCCATTCAACCCAGCCCAAGAGTGAACCGCAGAGTCCCTCGACCCCGGTTTCTTCTCTCAGTTCTCTAATTGCCGCCTCGGCGAGAGTTTCTCCTAGCCGCACTCGCCCACCTGGTAGGCTCCACATCCCTTGACCTGGCCCTTGTCCACGTTCGATCAACAAGAGACTGCCATCGACAATGGTCACCGTTCCCACGCAGATCTCGGGCGATTCGCTCATGGAACGTCTTCTCCCGCCATGGGCAGACGATGGTGGACAATGATGGCTCGGGCGGTGAAATGGGCTGTCTCGAAGAAGTTTTTCGATTGACGATTACCTGGCAACACGATTGCATCGACACCGCTGCAACCATTTTCGATTGCCCAAGCAACTACTGCCTCGATAAGTAATTCGCCCACCCCGACTTCTCGAGCGCCTTCGATGACAAAAATATCGTTTATTACGCCGAGTAGCTCACCATTACGCAAGCTCTCATGGTGAGCCCTTGTGTAACCCACCACCGTGCTATCAATAGTGCCAACCAGCAGTAAGGCAGCAGGGTCATATAAGGCCCTCACGAATACAGGCTCGGCGGGAATCTCTATGGCTTCTCGTTGTGACCAGACGTAGCCACCTCGGGCATCAACTTGTTCTCGAACCGCTATTGCAGCCAGATCACAGAGGTCGACAAGGTCGTCGTGATCGGCGCTACGTACTGCTTCAGTCACTCGGTTGACGATTGCATCTGAGCGATCTTTGCCAACACGGTACGTCGACCACGGTGCTCGTCTTCGTAGACCCGAACTGCTTCAAGCTCATCTGGGCCAAGTGCTGCGAGACGAGGAAGAACCTGTGATGCGGACAACGAGTCGTAGTCAGGAACCGCTAGCAACTCGGCATCGGGTCCAGCCGTGGGTGCTGAACGTACAACTCGAGGAGCTGATGGTGCTCCACCGTTGTTAGTTCCAAACCCACGTGTGCCAGACGCGCCATCAGCACGAGCTGAGCTGGCAAGCTCAGCTCGTGCTTCTTCGACAGCGAGACGCCCTGCAAGTTTTGCTGCTGTGAACTGACTGGAGAGATTGCCCGCATTCAGTTCTGCTCGACCCACCTCAATGAGTTTCGGCAGCATCATTTTTGCCAGGCTGGCAAACCCCACTGGGGCATATAGCAACATCTCTACGGCTTGTTCAGCGGCACTCTTGTCCTGATCGTCAACCACGAGGCTCATCCCCCCTCTGCCGTTGGGGCTAACTGCAATCGCGACATATTTGTAGCTTCTTGTCGGCTAGCTGATTTTGGGGCATGACCAAGAAACAAGACATGCACAAGAACTCTCCGTCAGCACGGGGACGCACTTTAGCGGTATCTCCTCGGTCATCGGCCTCGACGACGCCGTCATCTTCCTCGTCGTCATCCTCGTCGTCGGCGACTACGAGACGGTCTTTGAGGATGGTGTCAAGGTCTGCCTCAACATCATCAGGGTCCTCATCTTCCTCGTCTTCGTCTACGTCCTCATCGCCGTCAGTAGGAGTTTTAGCCTTGGGGGCTGGAGCCACAATGGCGTCAGCTTCTATCCCTTCTTCGTCCGCTAGGACCTCATCAATGCTGACAATGTCCTCATCAATGAGTACGTCGTCGCCAATATCTTCGAGATCGACTATGTCGTCGTCATCCTCGTCGTCGATATCGACATCATCGATATCGACGTCTTCAGCGATTTCTTCTTCGATTTCTTTGTTGTCGTCTGCCATTCTCGTCCCTTGAAAGCGGTGTCTGGTTTATTGATAACCGCGGGCGGACTTTAGTCATTCCCACGAGAAATGCCAGTCATCCTTCGACAGGTGTCTTCTGAGAGTAAGGCCAACGAGCCGTTGGGGCCGTCTTGAGGCCTATTTTGTATAGGAAATCAAGACGTTTGCTACTTGGCTCGTTGGCCTTATCTCGGGCCGGTCCTACCGGGACTGCATTCTTTTTTGCACCTTCAAGGCGATGTGTCAAGCGACACAAAGATAGGTAACAACCCTTCTGACCAGGGGCTTTAACGCGTTATTCCAGCTCACAGGATTATGAAAAAAGTTTTAAAAAGTTTTTAAGCAGCACGTTCTTTAGGAGTCACGTACTCAGCATCCATATTGGTACGCCTTCCCAGCTCAGCAGCGGCTGCCAACAAGTTTTGAATCTCTAAGTGGTTAGGGCCCTTGATGTCGTTTACCGCCAAGACTCCTTGGACCATGTCATCGATCACATCGTTGATCGTTCGGCCACTAAGACGCACCGAGATCATGGGTGGTCCAGCCAGACGCCGCCTTAGTGTCCGGTTGCATCCTTCCAAACGTGGTGGGCTGCGAAACCCAGGAGCGCACAACCCAAGGCGCCTCGTCTCGTCAGACAAAAGACGAGCGACACGGGCAAACTCCATGGCTGTGACAGATGCATTCATGCATATATCTTGACGAGACCCTGTGACAATGGGGTTGTGGGGGTTTTGGGACACAGGCGAACTCTCTGTCACAGGGGCGGGCCTATGGTTTGAGGTATGGCAAACCCTGCTCAACAACGTGTGCTTGACGAATTGCGCGGTGGCACTGAGCGGCCGGTATTTGACCCGTCGTTAGCGGTTGATTTACGGCAACGACTTGAAGCCAGTCTTGCTGAGCTGGCGAGAGCACTAGATCGGCCCCTGTGGGCTTCTAAACAGGCGCTCAGCCGAGTTCTTGGCTGTGAGGCGCATCATGTTGGCGAAGACCGGTCTGGCTTCACCTGGTCGCTATCAGCAGCTAGAGGCTCAGTGGTGCATAAGGCCATCCAGCTCTCGGTGACTTGGAAGGGCGAGCGCAACGCTCTCGATCTCATTGATGCTGGCATCGAACGACTTGTTGATGACGGTCAAAATGGCGACCTAGGCCTGTTTCTGCGTAATTGTTCTGATGGTGAGCTGGCCGAGTTGAAAAGCGATACGGGTGACCTCGTGTGCAAGTTTCTTGAGCAGTGGCCACCGCTTGTGCCTGCGTGGAAGCCACGAAATGAGTCTCGACTACGAGTCGAGTTATTCGGGGGCAAGGTCATGTTGAGCGGAAAAGCTGACCTCACCTTGGGCACCGCTATAGATAACACAGCGGGTCGGCTAATCGTAGATTTTAAGACTGGTCGTCCCGGTCCACACCATACCGATGACCTCAGGTTCTATGCCCTTCTAGACACTTTGGTGATCGGCATTCCTCCATTTCGTCTTGCGAGTTATTACCTCGATGAGGCCAGCTTCCATCCTGAAAATGTCAATGAAGAGGTTCTTGAGGCCGCACTCCGGCGCACGATTGCTGGCGTTACTCGTCTCATTGAACTCAACTTGGGTTTGCGTTCTCCTCAGGTCACTCCTAATCCGGCATGTGGATGGTGCACACTGAAATCGTCATGTCCGGGTGCCAAAGAGTGGAATGACGCTCGTCGAGAAAAAGACAGTGACTTCAACGCTGACTCCTGGGGGTAAATCGTCTCTCCGGTAGTGTCGATCCTCATGAACATGATCAAGCTCGATATTTATGATGATGAGCGAGTCGCTGTGGTCACCCTCGACGACCCTGACCGCCGTAACGCTCTGAACCTTGAGATGGTTTCCGAGATTGGTTTGGTGTTCGACCGCCTTGAGGGAGATGACAACATTGGCGCTGTCGTGGTCACCGGATCTGGGTCGGCCTTTTGCGCAGGGGCTGCGCTCGGTGACTTGCAAAAAGCTTCTGCTGATGACTTCCGAGCGATCTATGAGGGCTTCTTGCGAGTCGGTCGCTCTACGTTGCCAACAGTGGCTGCAATCAATGGGCCAGCAGTTGGTGCTGGTATGAACCTTGCTTTGGTCTGCGACGTTCGCCTTGCAGCGACCCGTGCTCGTTTTGATACACGTTTCATCGACCTTGGGCTTCACCCTGGAGGAGGCCATACCTGGATGTTGCGTAATGCCATCGGTCCTCAGGCAGCGGCTGCAATGGTGCTGTTTGGCCAAATTCTCGATGGAACCCAGGCCGAACAAGCCGGACTCGTTTGGCGTTGCGTAGACGATGAAGCCTTGGCTGACAAAGCATTACAGTTGGCAGCTCGCGCTGCGTCTGGCCCTAAACTGTTACTCCAGGAAGTCAAGACAACCATGAGCGACATGGCAACTGTGACTACCCACGCTGAAGCCATTGAAAGGGAGTTAAAGCCTCAGGTCTGGTCAGTCAGCCAGCCCTTCTTCGCAGAGCGTCTGGCGGCCATACAGGCCCGTGTAAAGCGTTCTTAAAAGTAGGTTTCTGTCGCTCCAAGGACTGCGGATATATAGGTCTGTGATGCTGGGTATAGACCAGACTTCTTAACAGAACTTAGGCCTTGGTAATAACCAGCTAAAGCACCTGGTACGTCTTCTCCGGTGCGGTCGAGCAACCAGCGCAGGTAACGAGCCATCATGCGGATGTTGTGATCGGGGTCGCGTGCGTCGAGGGGCTCTTTGATGATGCGCTCACTTAGCCAAGTCCCGGTAGCTGGCATGATCTGGCCAATTCCGACTGCACCCACAGAAGAAATGACGTGGTTTTGCCAGCCCGATTCAACCCACGCAACTCCCATCACGAGGTCTACGCCAACACCGTATGTGTTGGCCCAATGTTCAAAACGACCAGCTAGTTCCATGCGCTCCGGCGATGCTTTAAGGCGTGACGGAATGCGTTCAAGATCAAGAATCGACGGTGGAGGTGGGGGTGGTGCTGGTAAAGGGATCATGAGTTGAGTCCCGATACGAACGGTGTTGACGTTAACGATGTTGTTGGCCGAGGCAAGCTCAGAAACCGTCGTGGCGTAACGCTTGGCGATTCCTGAAAGAGTTTCGCCATTTACTACGGCGTGCACTCCAAACATTGCAGCCACAGATGCTGGTGGCGGCACGGGAGTGGGAAGAGATGCAGCTATGGGCACGGGCTGGATACCTCGAGGCGGAGTTCGAGTTGGAGCTGGTGCCCCAATGGTTAGAGAACGTCCTTCTCGCACGTAATGAATGTTGGTTATGCCGTTTGTTGCGGCAATGTCAGAAACGGTCAGGCCATAACGCCTAGCGATGTGCGAAAGCGTTTCTCCTTTGGCAACAATGTGACCAGTAGATGCAGTACCAACGAAACCCAACAATCCAAAAACGACGACCGTTACGGTGGTTTGGACCATCGCACGTCGATGGACGCGATGCCGGTGCGAGTTGCGCATCTGTGAACGGGTGGGCTGCGTAGGCATGACAAACTCCCTCGGCCGCCCGCCTGTGTCACAAGTATGGCGGGACTCACGAGCAACATCAACCTCACGAGCAACATTTCTCAAAGGCTAATCCGCTGGGGCTCTTAACGCAGATGGTTTTTTCAGGTTGCTTGTCGGCGCTGTTCTGCTCGGCGTTCTGATTCGAGGCGTTCTAGGGCAGCTTCACTGTGATCGACAAAACACATCATGTCTGCAACGGCATGATGGCCAGCTTTTTCGGCAATGAGTCGGTGCATCTCTTGGCAAACCTGACGGTATGCAGGGTGACCCTGGGGGGTGGTTCGAAGCTCCAACATGTGCATTGCTTCACGAGCATTGAGTTGCATGCTGTACCGCACTCGGTGGGCCAATGAAACTGCATAACTAGCCTGAGCTGGGAAATCGTCGATTAGGGAGTCGTACAGAGAGGCGGATCGCTCCATGGCGTCTTCAAATTGTGCACGCGTCTCGACGCCAGCCTCTTCGATGGCTTCGGGCATTGCGTAACCCAAGTATGGGGTTAGTGGTTGCCAGTCGATAGTGAGCATACGGTGACGCTGGAGGTCTCGAAATGCCCCATAGTCAGAACAAACATCGAACCGATAACTCAAGCGTTCAAGTGCTCGTCCAGGTTTGTGTCGACGATTGGCCCTCTCCCCCACGTAGGCGGCAACGATGGAGCGTCTGTCATCGGCCCCAAGAGTTCGTACTCGCTGAAGAATTTGGCTCTCTGGCAAGCTCGTTGATACATAGAGCATTGCGGCAAGCATCTTGTCTTCGCCCTCGGGGTCAAAGTCGATTAACTCGACTTCTGGCACCGATTCAGGAAGTTCAGAAGAAAAAAGTCGTTCACTGATCTCTTCCATTGCCGTGCGTGTTGAGCTGAGATAGCTAACCCAAGCCCCACCTCGTTCGGGTACGTCGACTCGGCGTAGAAACGAGGGAATCACTTTGCGTAATTCGGTGAGCATGAGCTGACCATAGGCGCGAGCTTCAGGCAAAGGATGAGCGTTCATGCGCAGCAACAACGCCTCATAGCCCTGACCGGTGCCGTAAATACCTACGTTTGATAGGGATGCTGCTGGCAGTATGCCACGGACGGTGTCAAGTGCTTTGGCTTGAATTGATTGACGATAAACAAAGTCGGAATCAGATGACTCTTTCGGGTAACGATCTCGTGCCCAATCGGTCATTTTTGGTAACAGGGCTGCATAAGTGTCAAAAAGCCGGTCGAGATCGGCGATGTAACGAGCACCCAAAGGTGAAGCCAACACTTCAGGATCGCGAAGGTATCGATAACGCCCACCCAGGCGAGAATCATAGGCTATATAGCGAGTGGATTGCTCTAGATAGGCCATTAGCCGACCCCATTCGAGCACTTTTGTCAACAGATTTGATGCTTGCTCACAGGCCAGGTGAACTCCACCGAGCTGGGCAACTGAGTCGTCGCCATACTCGTAGAATACCTTGTCATAGAGCTGTTCGGCACGGCGAACGCCCACCGTGGCGTCAATTCCAACATCGCCGTCAATCTCTAGTTCGTCTACGAATTCATCGAGAAAAAGCCGTCTAAGACTCTTATCTGTTCGGCTATAACGGGCGAAAAGGGCACCTTTGACCACCTCTGGAAGGTTGACTAGGGCAAATACCGGTCCATCTAGGTTGGAGACGTAACGGCGAAGAATATCTGCCTCATGTGGTGTCCATTCTTCGGCAAAGTACGTCGTCACAACTGGGAGCCTATGGCCTCGCCGCTCGCTGAACGCGAACCCCCAAGGGTGTTGCCCATGCAGTGAAAGAAGGTGACAGTCGCCACTGCGTCGAAATCTGGGTCCTGACAACAACCGTCAGCAAAAGGAGACGAACAAAATGAGAGTTATTCGACGCAGCCTTCCCGTTCTCGCACTCGTAGGAATCGCATTTACCGCATCAGCCTGCACCTTGACTGACCTAATGCCGATTCTTAATCTTTTGCAAGTCCTGGGTGGCTAAGGAGCAGTGACAAACTAAAAGCGGTGGGAGCGCAGTGCTGGGGTTCTTGCTCCCACCGCTCTAGGCAGTTTTCTAAGACTTTGTAGTAACTTTTTCAGGTATTTCGTGACGGATTAAGACAAATATCAGCAAACCAGCGCCAATGACGATGGCGACGTCGGCGATATTAAAGACGCTGAAATAGTAAACCTGAATAAAGTCGACCACCGCACCTCGCCCTAGTCGATCGGCGATGTTGCCCATAGCACCACCCGTAAGCATGCCCGAAGCGAGGCGTGTCCGAGGCGTCGCTGTTGTCCATTTGAGCTGCAAAATTAAAGCCAGCAAGAGGACCGATGCCACTACAACGACGATTACAGCTCGTGACCCTGCCCCGATGCTGAAGGCAACGCCTTTATTTGACGTTAAAAACAGTCGTACTGGCCCTCCAAGGCTGACCTTGCCAGTCTTGAGGTTCTCTAGAGCCCACCATTTAGTGAGTTGATCTAGAGCCAATGTCGCAAAGGTGGCTAAAGCGAGTGATCGCAAAAGGCCAAGTCTCAATAATTTCGTGCCCTGAGCATCAATGAGTCCAGACGTCATACCTGAGTATCGGATTCAACCGTCCGTTGCTTGATGGGAAAATGCGTCTTTTATTGCAGTAACCATTTCGGGTTCGGTCCAAAGATCAACAATAAGACGTGCCATAAGCGTTGCTCCATCTAGAACCGCTTGATCACCTGTTGTTGATCGGGCATGAGAAGCAAACTCATGTGAGTGAATCGAAACCCCTGCCGGAGCAACTTTTAACATGGGGTGAATAGCAGGAACTAAGTGGCTTACGTTTCCCATATCTGTGCTGCCTACGACTTGGTGACCACCCGAGCGAGGGTCTCTCATCTGTCGCCCCATCGCAGCGGCATGTGTAGCAAAACGGCCCGCCAGTACTGGGTTATCAACCATGTCTGCATAGGTCGGCCCTGCACTTGTGTGCTCGAACGTGCACCCGGTGGCAAGTGCACCAGCTTCGAAGCAGGCAACTACGCGCTCATGAAGAGCGTCGAGATCTCCTAACTTTTGGGTACGAACCATCCATTCCATAACGGTGTGCTCAGGCACGATATTAGGAACCTCGCCACCCTTTACGAATACACCATGAACACGATCTGTGGGGCGTAAATGTTGACGAAGTGCAGCAACGTTTTGGTAGCTAAGCACTGCAGCGTCAAGTGCGTTTTTTCCAAGATGAGGAAAAGCCGCGGCATGGGAGGACTTGCCATGCCAGCTGGCTTGGGTAATCGCTACGGCCAAGGTGGTCATTGACAACAAATCTGCATCGGCGGGGTGAATCATGATTGCCGCCTCAACACCGTCAAATGCTCCAGCGTCGCCAAGTATTACCTTGCCCCCACCCCCCTCTTCTCCTGGGGTTCCAAGTACACGAACTCGCCCTCCTAGTTCGCCAGCCAGTGCAGCCGCTGCAAGGCCTGCTCCAAGACCAGCAGCTCCAATGATGTTGTGGCCACAAGCATGGCCAACCGTAGGAAGTGCGTCGTACTCACAACACACCACCACCAACGGGCCTTCTGTTCCCGCCTCAGCCATGAATGCTGTGTCAATGCCAAAGGCTTTTCTGGTAACTGAAACCCCCCCTGCCTCAAGCTCATCACTCAATCTTTTAGCGGCGTGATGTTCTTCGAAACGAAGCTCAGGAGTGTCAAAGATGGCATGTGAAGTTGCGATCAAGCTCTCGGCTCGTTGATCAATATCGGCCTGGACACGCTGATAAAGGTCTTGCTTGTAAGGGTCTTGCTCAGGGTTCATCATAATCAGTGCCTAAGAACGATCTTGCCCAATTGATCGCCTTGATGAAGGCGGGCTAGAGCTTGGGGGTAGTCGCTCAGTTCGAAGACTTGATCTACAGAGGCTGGCACGCCCTGGTTCATAAGTTCCACTACCTGTGACCATTCTTCGTATGAACCCATGGTCGAACCAATAATTTCGTGCTGCTTGAAAAAGAGGAGCGGTAACGATATTTCTACAGTTGGGCCCGAGGTTCCACCGCATACAACTAGACGTCCGCCAGGATTCAATGAGCGAATCGAGCGCTCCCATGTGGCAGGACCTACTGACTCGATCACCAAGTCGGCCTTAATATCCCAGCGTTCATCGTTTGAGTTAATGGCCTGTGCGGCTCCGCGTTCGAGTGCCGTAGAGCGCTTTGCAGCGTCACGAGAGGTGACAACTATATGCGCACCCATTGATACAGCGAGCGCCAAAGCCGCACTTGATACGCCGCCACCTATGCCAACAATGAGGACGGTTTCACCAGTTCGCAAACGGCCGCGCCTCAACATGCGCCATGCCGTAAGGGTGGCCAACCCAAAGGCCGCACTCTCTTCCCACGAAAGGTTCTGTGGGCGAGGTGAAACATTTTCTACCGGCACGACTATCCATGTGCCATGTCCGCCCCAACGATGTTCTCCCGTGATTTGAAAATTTGCACACAAGGGCGACTCGCCTGATAGGCATACCCGGCAACGCCGACAAGAAACTGCTGGGTTAACCACAACCTCAGTTCCTACAAGATCAGCGTTCGAGGCATCGCCAACTGCATCGATTACACCTGCCACGTCACACCCAGGAACATGCGGAAGGTGCGGGTGAGGCTTGCCTTGCGTTACCCATAAATCCATATGGTTCAAGGCACTGGTAACAACCTTCACCCGAACGTCACCTGGCCCAATGATCGGGTCAGGCACTTGTCCCCAAACGTAATCACCCGGAGATTCATTCAAGATCCATGCATCCATTAGGCCGACCTTAGAGCGCTGAGCCTTAGATAACGATGGTTAGTGCATCTGGTTCCAAGGAGAGTTCGATGTGACTAAAGGTTCCCAGGCGTTGGCCATCGAGATAGACGGGAAGCGGTTGTTTCAATGTTAGGTCATGAGTATTTGTCCGTCGGCCACGAATAGCTGGATGTGGAAGATGGGCCCCCAGTGGCAGACGTGCCCGCACTTTTACACGCTGGCTAATAGGAATATCTGCTTCGTACAAGTCGATCAAAGCATCACCTGGGTGTGCCTTTGGGCCCGCATTCCACCCTCCTAGCCATGCTGCATTCATTGCCAAGATGGCTTTTCCCCTCCACCATTGCCGACGGGCGACGATATGAGCAACGAAGTAGAACCGCTCGCCATCTAGGACCGCTACTCCAAGATCGCAAGGGAAAGTTACGGCATGGGAGGAACGCAATCGACTTGGGTCGTCGCTGCCGCCAAGTGTTCGACAGAGGTCTCCACCAAGTAATCCAATTGGAGGAATGGGTTGTTTCAAACGACGGGCCTCGGTCGCAATTGCTGCTGCTGCGCCATCAGTTCGAACGATGACGCCATGGCTAGGAAGTGGACGAAGCTCACCCCAATCTTCACCCTTGCGAATTGTCATCGGCTTCACTACCTGCTGCCTCCTCATCAACAGATGAGGAGGCAGCAACGATTCCTCTAAATAATGCGATGCTTGCCGCTCGAGCCGCAGCGGTAGTTCGTCCCACGAGAGCAGCATCGCCGATTTGGCGCAATAAGTCGATGAGCTGTTTGACGTTACGCACGAAATCGCCGCCTGAAAGCTCTTCGTTCTCTAGTACTTCAATCAGTTCCTCACCTTTTACCCACGCATAAGCCAAAGCTGCGAAACCTGGATCAAGACCTCGCACGAGTGGCACGCCAACTCGTTCTTCAAGATCTACAACCCGCAATCTCAGCCCTTCAATTTCTGCCCATCGTTTACGAAGTTCTGCTGTTGGTAACCACGGAAC
This sequence comes from Acidimicrobiales bacterium, assembly GCA_038256565.1. Classification (GTDB taxonomy): domain Bacteria; phylum Actinomycetota; class Acidimicrobiia; order Acidimicrobiales; family CADCSY01; genus JACOTK01. The sequence goes on from JBBSKG010000047.1 coordinate 12,415, forward strand.
AACATCATCATTTCCGCCCCTAGATTCATAAGTAAACAGTGACGCCAAAGCGGCAATGGAGGCAGGGTCGAGGTCATCAAAGAGTCCAGCATTGAGGCATTCGGCTAAGAGAAGATCGGTCTCGTGAAAGAGACGAGCCAGGCCGTTGCCACGTTCGCTTAACTGCCAACCATCTAAATAACCAAGCTCTTCAAGTACCTGCAGAATACGGTCGAAGGAACGGGCGAGGGTTGAAGAGTGCCCTAACACTCGGCCTTTAATCTGGTCGTATTCATCAGCTAAACGATTAGCGTCACGAACTGCTCTGCGGTGTAAATCTACGCTAGGACAACTCGCTACTGGGTGCTCACCAATGGCGGCTTCAAGTTTGGTTAAACCACCTGAATGACTCTTTCCGCCAACTTTATTTGTCTTCTTTCCCGAACCATCGCGTTCGGGACGGCCGCTCTCTGAACGGCGCAATCGAGTGCGTGAAAGCAGCGCTGCAACCGAACGCTGATACGTCGGACTGTGAGGCGCATAAGGAGTCGGAAGGTCAACGTGGCCAAGTCGCTGAGGTGCTATTTCAAAGTCGGATGGACCAAATACGAGGCGACGCTTGGTTGCTGTTAGTACTCGGAGGCGAGTCGCCCCCTGGCGTTTGGCAGCTGAAAGCACCACTGCGATAACTGGTTCTCGACGATCGGGCACATCGATGATGTCGCCAGGGTGTAGACGAGCTAATGCCTCCTCCATCTCGTGGAGTTGCGATGGGGCCTTTCGACGCAGTTCTTGAAGGCGGCGTTCTAGCATCACAAGTTCTTGGGGGTCACCCAAGTCGCAGTGAGCGTGGCCTTGAGCTTCATCACGCCTTTTCGCCACACGTTCGAGCTGTACCTCAAGGCCTACGACTTCTCTATCGCTGAGATACTGAGCGAATGAGAGATTGAGCAAATGATGAGCCTCGTCAGGAGGGTAACGGCGTACGAGGTTGACGGCCATGTTGTAGGTGGGTCGAAATGCTGAGGACAATGCGAATGAACGTGCCATAACCAACGCTGCAACTTGTTCAAAGGTTATGTATGGCGACCACAATACAAGTGCGTTTCCATGCTCGTCGATGCCTCGACGACCAGCCCTACCTGTTAGCTGGGTGTACTGGCTCGGTGTCAAAAACTCATGGCGTTCTCCGGTGAACTTTGTGAGCTTTTCAATCACCACACTTCGAGCAGGCATGTTGATGCCAAGAGCCAAGGTTTCAGTTGCAAAGACCAGCTTGACCAGGCCTGCAGTAAAACAAGCTTCGACTGCCTCTTTAAATGGCGGCACCATCCCAGCATGGTGCGCACCTATGCCAGCTTCCATGCCTGTCATCCAACTCGACCAGCCAAGTATGTCTAAGTCGTCATCGCTCAACGTTCGTACATGTTGTTCGCATATTGCTCTGATGCGTTGTCGTTCATCGGCGTCTGTCAATGAGAGATGCGCATCGAGGCATTGACGCACCGCTTCATCGCATGCAGCGCGGCTAAAGATGAAATAAAGTGCTGGCAACATCGAAGCTTCATTAAGGCATTCGGCCACCTCAACTCGTCGTGGCGTAAAGAGTCTGCGACCTGGCCGACGTTTACTCTTGGTGTTTCGAGGGCCTCGGTGTCCTTCTTCGTCAAGTTTTTGTGCCTCGGGATTGGGTCGATCTCCAACAACTACGGGCAAAAGATGAGGTTGGTTGCTCGATCGCTCCCCTACCAAATAGAGATTTTCTAATTCGACGGGACGCTGATGTTCGATCACCGCCGCCGTGGGCCCTCGCACTGTTGAAATCCACTCGGCAAGTTCGTCAGCGTTAGAGACGGTCGCAGATAGACAGACCAGTCGCACCGATCGAGGTAGGTGAATGATGACTTCTTCCCAAACGGGACCTCGGTAGGCATCTTGTAAATAATGAACTTCGTCTAGAACCACATAACGCAGATGAGCAAGAGTCGTTGAAGCAGCGTAAATCATGTTGCGCAAGACCTCAGTGGTCATAACCACGATTGGGGCTTCGCCATTGATGGTGTTGTCACCTGTTAAAAGACCCACACGATCAGTGCCATAGCGCGCCACGAAGTCGTGATATTTTTGATTTGAAAGGGCCTTTATGGGAGTCGTATAGAACGCCTTTTCGCCACGCGCAAGCGCCTCAGCTACGGCATGTTCGGCAACAACGGTTTTGCCTGAACCTGTAGGTGCGGCAACCAAGACCGAGTGTCCACGATCTAGTTCATCAATTGCCCTGCGTTGAAAATCATCGAGAACAAAATCATAAATCGGATCATAAATCGGAGGGTCAGGGCGCTCGTTCATGGCGCGCTGGCTATCTGTCGGCGCTCTTGATGGCGAAACGACCGAAAAGAATTGAGCATTCATAAAACACATACATAGGAAGGGCTAGGGCAATCAATGTAAATGGATCGCCCGATGGGGTGATCACGGCAACGAGAACGACAATCACCACTGCAGCGTAACGACGCCACGAAGACAGCGTTTTCCACGACAACATGCCTGCCATCTGCAAGAAGACCAACACGATTGGGAACTCGAAACCCAGGCCAAAGGTCAACATCAAAAAGGTAACAAGACTGAGGTACTTCGCAGGCGAGTACATGGTGACGAGGGAATCTCCGCCCACCTGAACAAAGAAAGTCAACGCTTGAGGAAAGGTCCAAAGGGCAAGTCCAGCCCCAAGTACAAAGAGGATGACCGAGGTAGCGACGAACGGAATCGCCCAGCGTTTTTCTTTTGTATGCAACCCTGGGGTAATGAATCTCCAGAGTTGCCACATGATTGCTGGTGATGCGACCAGAAAGCCGACATAGGTCGATACCTTGAGGCGAATGGCGAGACTTTCAAGTGGATCAGTAACTAGAAACGAGCACTCCTTGGACACCTCGCAGTAAGGGCGTTGGAGTATTTCGAGCACAGGGTCATAAAGAACAAAGCCAATAGTCACGCCGACTGCCAAGGCAATCAGCATCTTGATAATGCGACTTCGAAGTTCGCCGAGGTGCTCAATCAGAGTCATCGTCGCAGGCTCGCCGCCAGGCTGGTTGTGCGTCGCTGCCCGCGACTTCCTTCTTAAGAAAGGAAGTTTCATCTTGACTCAGTTAGTCGAGTGATCGTCGGCGTCTGGTGGCAGCCCTTGGTCTTGCCCAAGGGCTGCGCTATCGGCTTCTTCAACCGAGATCACTGGCAGTTCGTCATTACCCAGTATTGCGTCTCGGTTGAGATCACCCTTGATGTCAACCGGGTCTAAAGCGTCGCGTAATTCTGCTTGAAATCCACTGCTCATTCGTCGAAACTCGTTCATTGCTTGGCCCACTTTGCGAGCGGCCTCAGGGAGTTTCGACGGCCCCAACACGATCAGGGCTACCAGCATGATTACTAAAAGCTCAGGTGTTCCAAGGTTCAACACCCGGCAAGTCTACTGGAGCGTTGCGTCCTCGGTGACCGATACGACGGGCGTGGAATCAACCTGCAGCGGGAGCGATGAAAACCGGCGAGGCGAACTTTCTTGTAGATCGGAGCGAAGCTTGGCGGCGGTATTCATTGCTCGCCGCGACAGCAATGCCAATAAAATCCCCCCGATGGCCAGCATCGGGATGGTTAACACATCTATTGATGGCACAGTAATTAGTCCTCGGCGGTCATGGATGCCAGCTTGGAGAACCAGGCATCGCTTTGCAACAACTCGTGGAATTCAAGCAAGTCATCGTGAGTAAGTGCCTCACCTGAATGAGTCTCGCTAAGTTCAGCGGGAAGCCGCCAAATCTCTAACACCACTCCTGACGAAACCAACAAGTCCACTATGCGTTGTTCGGCGGCTTTAGTAACCGCTAACTGGCATTCGGGACACCGAAAGACGTAGGCACCGCTGTTATCAGCAGCACACACTCGTACTTTCATGTCCTTGGTTGTTAGTTCGACATCCCCGCATTCGGGGCAGCTCGCTCGAATTGTTGCCATCCTGGCTGTCCTCCTTGTGATCCCTCGAACTCATCTATCGGTACTTCGGGGAGGACCCTTTAGGGAAACGTAGCATTTTTGACCGATTTGGAGTGTTATTTTGCTTTTGTGGTAATCGCACATGCTTCACTCCTCAATCCTCCCATCGGTTTTGCCCATCGCGGGGCTCGTGCTAACGCACAAGAAAATACCTTGGAGGCCTTTATTCTCGCTCTTCGACTGGGTGCATCTGGTCTTGAGAGCGACGTTTGGTTGACCTTAGACGGAGAGGCTGTTTTAGATCACGACGGCTGGGTGCGTCACGGGCTTAGGCGACGTCCGCTTGCAGCCATGAACCGCAAAGACTTGCCTGCTCACATACCGGCACTATCGCAGCTCTACGAAACTTGTGGAACAAACTTCCACCTGTCACTTGATGTAAAGGACCCAGCCGCCGCCCAGACGATCGTTGATGTGGCAAAGACGGCTGGTGGAGAGGCGCTTGCAAACCTTTGGCTCTGTAGCCCCTCATGGCAACAAGCCGCCTCGTGGCGAGGGCTCCACGACGATATTCATCTCATTGATTCCACCCGGCTAAAGGCAATTTCTGAGGGCCCAGAGCGCAGGGCGGCAAGCCTTGCAAATGTAGGTATTGACGGCATAAATATGGCTCATCCAGACTGGAACGGCGGGCTAATAACGCTATTTCACCGCTTTGAGCGGGTGGCATTTGCTTGGGATGCCCAACATGATCACAATCTTCTATCCATCTTGCGCATGGGAATAGACGCTGTTTATAGCGATTACGTAGATCGGATGGTCACCGCCATTGCCGAGAGGCCCAGCGGATGAGGCAGGGATTGGGTTAGTGAGTATCTAATGTCACATTATGAAATCTATTTTTCGTCGTGTGTTGGGGCCCACTGGGGTGATGGTAGCAATGGCACTTGTTGGTGTCGTGCCAGGGCAATCAACTGATCTAAGTGCCCAGGCAGCAACGACAATCCAACCCTCTTCACCTTTTTGCAACAGACGAACAGTCCCCCCAAGCATCGGACTTCAGTTTTTAAGCACAGCGCCTCTCGCCGATCGCCTCAGCGAAGTCACCTTTCGTTCACAAGCACTAAACGGTGCAACGGTGTCAGCAAGCGTGTTGTTGCCGCCCAACTACGATCCGACTGGAGCAACTCGCTACCCCGTTCTCTATCTTTTTCATGGGCGTTCTGGTAATCATCTCGACTGGTACAAAAAGGGCGCTATAGCAAACGTGGCCCAGCCGGTAATCACAGTTATGCCCGATGCAGGAACCGTTGGATGGCATGCAGACTGGATGGGTGAAGAACGCTTTGGACCAGACAAGGCAAAGCCAGCGCCCGCCTGGGAAAGCTTCCATATTCGTGAGTTGATTCCTTGGGTCGACGCTAATTATCCCACTCGTACGGATCGAGCGGGACGCGCCATTGCTGGTCTGTCTATGGGTGGATATGGTTCACTTCTCTATGCTGCTAGGCATCCGGAGATGTTTGGTATGGCTGGGTCGCTGTCTGGTCAGATCGACATGCTTGCCGCCTACCCCTTTGCCTCTCTTGCTCAGGCTTACGCCGGAAACCTATTTGAGAAAGCGCCACCTGACCCATGTGTTTGGGGCGACCCACTGTTAGAGCGCGTTGTTTGGGAAGATCACAGCCCATTCCAGCTTTATCCGAACTTACGCGGATCAAAAGTTTTTATCGCTGCTGGCAATGGCATACCAGCCCAATTAGGCACCAACCCGGTCCAATTGTTGACTGAGATCATCGGCGAAGTGGCATTTCGCCGCATGGCGCAAGGTTTCGTTAAGCGCATGACTTCGGCAGGTATTAGTTACCGCACGCACTACACCACAGGGGGTCACGGCTGGACCCTCTGGCCTAGTCAACTTGCTGCGCTTTATCCATACATGCTTGAAATAGCCAATGATCCTGCGGGATCTCCTGCGGCAACGAACTTCGACTACCGCAGTGCTGAGCCGAGCTTTAAGGCATGGGATTGGACGTTCCAAGCCAATCGAGCTGTTCGAGAGTTCACCTACCTCGAGCAAGTTTCTGCAAATGGTCTGGTTGCCATTGGAAGTGGAAACCTAGTGGTGGAAACCGCACCTCTTTACTTTGCTGGGAAGTCATATCGAGTTGACTTCAATGCAGCAGCACCTCAAATGGTCAATGCTGATAGTTCGGGACGTATCAACTTCACCATCAACCTTGGTGAAGCCAATCGTGTCCAGCAAATGGAGTTTGGCCATTCAGCCAAAGCCGCTTTCCGTAAAGTTGTCGTGACTATTACCCCAGCTAACTGAGGACCCGAAAACCTCTAGGACAATTTTGCTAGAGGAGCTCAAGGCGATTTAGAGGCCACATCCGTATAAAAGCCCGACCGACGATGGTGTCTTCGTCTACTGGGCCAAAAACGCGACTGTCACATGAGTTGGTGCGATTGTCGCCCATCACGAAAATGTGGCCAGCGGGAATGGTCTGTTTAGGTAGGTTGGTTGTCACTGCCTCGTTGGTATAAGGCTCTTGAACCGGAACGTTATTAACAAACACGCCTCCGTCTTTACCTTCGATGGTGTCACCGCCAATAGCCATCACGCGCTTAATGAGTTCTTTGGGCGCTGCGCCCGAACCACATGGTCCCCCACCATTTGGATCACCCGGGCGCTTGAAGACGACCAGATCTTTTCGATTCACATCGTGAAGGTCGTAGCTGAGCTTGTTGACGAGGACTCGGTGATTCTTATCAAGGGTGGGGTACATCGAGAGTGATGGAATGTAATAGGCCTGGATGAGAAAGGTTTTGACCAGCGTCGCCACCACAATCGCCCCAACCAATATGGCTACCCATTCGATCGAATTCCGTAAGGAGCTGCGACGTTTCGGGGG
>JBBSKG010000048.1:0-19187 GCA_038256565.1 Acidimicrobiales bacterium
CCACCATCAACAACGGTTCCACCATCAACAACGGTTCCACCATCAACAACGGTTCCACCATCAACAACGGTTCCACCATCAACAACGGTTCCACCATCAACAACGGTGCCAGGTCCTTCTCATCCTGGTCCCAGGAAGATCTGCATTGAGTTTCGCGGTTCCTTCATCCGGAGACACTTGTCCTGGTACCTACAAAGGCGCCATTGCGTACAAGTGGGCAATCAGCCTCTGCCGTACGGACCCATAAGAACCGCAACAGTCACTACGACACTTAAACCTGGGTACTGATCTGACTGTTCATTGAGCTGACCTTCTCTTTGCGGATGCCCGTCAAAGGTGTACAACGGCCTGTGTGTCGTCATGTTTATGCCCATCATATTTCGGGGCCAGAACAGCCTGCACGTCTCTACGTTTCTCGCGCCATGATTGGGCGCGAGGAACGACTGCATAGCGGCCGTTATCGACCATTAATAGGGTCGCTTGAGACATTTCTCGGTGTGCTGGAACTCTTCACTTTGAGGCCACTTGGAAGACAGGAAGTGATTGCAAGAATCCCTCTGTGCGACTTGTTCAAAGTGGCATCGTCTCGACGGAAACCCGTTGAGGACGCAGAGCGATCAAAGGAGCAATCTTGCAAAATTTCACATCCACCCTTAGGCGCAAAGGTGCTAGGACCGCACTGGGAGTTGCCGTTGCGGGCCTAGCAATAGGCACATCCATTATTGGCGGATCACCCGCAAATGCTGACCCCAAGCAGTTCGCAGCACTCGCTGGCATGGGGTCCGACACCACCCAGGACATCACGAACGCTTTAGCTGGCAACTCCAACAACATTTCATACCTGCCCATCGCCAGCTCAGCGGCTTCCGGTTCGACACAGATCACATCTTGGGATGCCTTTGGCAGCACTTGTATCACTCCTAAGGCTGGTGGTGCCAGTATCAACCGACCGAACGGCTCCAGCGCTGGACGTAGGGCATTGAGCCGGGCTATTGACGGCACAACTTGGGGTACTTCCACCTGTGGTGGTACAGCCACGGGTAAACCGGTAGGTGGCCTTGTCGACTTTGCTCGTTCGTCGGCAGGCCCGACTTCGGGAGACACGGGGACGGCCCTTACTTATATACCGATGGGCCTGGACGCTCTGAGTTTTTCATATTACCGAAGCGGCGGTAGCCCTGTTACCTCGCTTACTCGTGCACAGCTAATCAGCATTTACACGAACGGTTCCTTGACTGTCGGTGGCGTGAGAATAGTTCCGTGTGGCATTCAAACGGGATCTGGCACCAAGTCATTCTGGCAGTCGGGGCCGCTCGGTGGCATAAACGATGGGACGGAAAATACCAGCACGACTGAGTGCAATGCCGCGACTACCACGAGCCTGCCAGGTAACCGCATCGAGGAGAACTCACCTGCTGCATTGAAGTTAAAGGGTGACTCTGCTGCTATGACTAACAGTGCACTCTGCCCCGTGGCAACACCATGTCAGGTTATCGTCGGCATGTCAGCAGGCAGCTTCATCGCCCAGACTAACGGCGTATCTCCCAACAACACCGCGGTCGGTGTCGACTTGGGCAGCGTAACTGACAACGGGTCAGGCGCAAACCTTGGGCTTCCCTACAGCGGGACCGCACCCAACCTCGTTCCATCGGCAACTTTCTATGCCGATACGACGTTTGGTCGGTCTGTCTACATCGTTGCAGCTACCGCCAAGGTCACGGGTGTCGGCAATAACGACTACAAGACCCTATTCGTTGGCTCCAGCGCGGCAATCTGCACGGCTGCAGCGCAGACACGTGTTAATGCCTTCGGATTTCTGACTCCTTCAAACTGCGGCTCCACGACCCTAAAGGGCTCGTTACTAGCCGGGAACATCTAGGACGATCCTGATGAAATCAACAATTGAGATAGAGAAAGTGTCCATGAAACCCATAACCGAAAGAGAGAAAGTGTCCATGAGACTCATTATCAAGAAAGCCCTAGCTGGGGTAACAGCGGTGGCGACAGCGGCCATCGTGGTTCCCCTAATGGCCGCAGCGCCAGCATTTGCTACGCCGCCTAATCCTCAGACGGGTGCTACCCTCACGCCGACATCTGGCATAGGCAGTACGCCGTTCGATTTCAATTTGCCACTCGGGGCAGCCTGTCCCGGTGACAGCGCTGGAGCAGGATGGAACTATACCTCCTACATGGTCCCGGCTTCCGTGAACCCTTCCACGTTGCAGTTCAATTCGGATGGCCCAGTACCTGCGGATGTAGGAGCCGCTTTCCGTCAGCCGCTTTTTTCCACGACGGGCAGCCCGTTAGTCGCCGGTTTGACCGCCTTGGCAGATACGGCAGGGGGTCCGGGACTGATCCTCACCGTTCCAACCTTCAACTTTGATGTATTCTCCCCCGGTGACATTCCGGCGGGCGCTTACAACATAGGTATTGCCTGCATCAGTAGCGCCGCACCTAGCGCGACGCAACTAGACAATTACTGGAACAAGATGATTACGGTTAGCACCAACCTCACAGGTGGTGCCGCTCAGATCAGTTGGGCTCAGGGTGCAGTACCCAGTACCCCAACACTCAACTCGGTGAGCCCTGGAGACGGGTCGCTGACGGCGACTTTCACCCAGCCAGTGGGTTCTGACCCAGCGGTCACAGGCTTCACTGCGACAGCTACCCCAACGGTTGGCGCTGCGGTGACGGTGACAGGTGCAACTTCACCGATCGTGATCGGTGGGCTGACAAATGGAGATACTTATGCAGTAACCGTGCGTGCCACCAACTCTGTTGGCAATAGCGCATTGTCAAACAGCATTAGCGGCACTCCAAGCCTTACTCGCCAGCCCGTACTGAGCCTAGTGGCAACACCGGGTACTGGAACGGTAGACCTGTCATGGACGGCTCCGAGTGATGCTGCAACGTATCCCCCTACTGGCTACACGGTCACCAACTCCCCTGTTGGCGGCAGCGTAATCGTGGTGGGAACCACAGCTGCAGCCTCAGGGCTAACCGCAGGAACCGTGTACACCTTTACGGTGACGCCGACCTATGCGTCGGGCCCCGCTGGCATGGCGGCCACAATTTCGGCCACCCCGCTTTCGGCGCAGGTACTGCTCCAGGACCTTACCGTTAATCGTCCTGTCGGTGCACTCGTGTTGACCCAGGTGTGTGGCGTCAATGGTGAAATTCCTGCAGAAACTGGTGCTACGACGGGCTTTCCAGACGGTAGCTTGCCAGTGATTCCGGCGGCAGGCCCTGGTACGGCACCCACGGAATCAGCAGGTGGCTCAACAGCGGATCCTCGGTACGCCGAAGGTCAGTACCCTTACCCGCAGAATGCCGATGGCACGCCGAACGCGACGTACCCAACGCATTGCGGTATCAACCTTGGCAATGCAACCTTTGTAGCAAATGGCCCAGGTAGGGGTCAGTTCTTTGCCGCCAAGGGCGTGTTGAATCAGGTAACCATCGTTGACACCCGTGATACTGATGCGGGTTGGACGGTATCTGGCGGGATGAGCCGCTTCGTGAACCAGACAGACACCACGAAGACCTTTGCTGGCAGCCAGCTTGGGTGGAACCCACTCATGACCGACGATTCAGACCCATTCACCGATTCCGACGGTATTTCCTATGACCAGTCGGTCACAGCGGGTGGCATAGCCAATCCGAACTCGGTTCTAGGTACTGGTCTCGGCAGCGGTGTGACATTGGGACAAGCTGGCGCACAAGCCGGTGCAAGCCCGAACTTCACCGGTGGACTTGGCGTTGCTCAGTTGGACGCACGGCTCAAGTTGCTGATTCCTGTGACTAAGAGGAGCGGCGTTTATAACGGCACCCTCACCATCACAGTTACGTGAAATTGAAAACAGCCAAATATTGAAAATAAATAAGTAGGTCGGGAGAGCGGTAGACGGCAAAAGTCGTCTACCGCTCCTCGGCGTTCCTGTCACGGCCTCCGCCGTTATTAAACGAGATGAGAAGGATTTCCCAATGACGCGTCGATATCGATACACGCCATGAAACGGTGCTTTCGATCCATGATTTTGGCTACCGCAGTGGCGGTAGTTTTTTCCTACTCCTCCACAGCGAGCTGGGCACAACAACCTCAGCCCAAGGAGACGAAGGCACCGAAATCTAATGGCGGCGAGGTAGCGCCTGGCGCAATCGTTAACAGTTGGGCCCTGGCTCCTAGCGGCGATGATCCTACTAAGCCAGGGAGTCGAACAGACCTGTCCTATGACGCGACCGCGGGTGGGACGATTCAAGATAACGTCATCTTGTTCAACTACAGCAACGTTTCTCTTACGTTCCGAATCTATGGAACCGACGCCTTTAACAACGCCGACGGTGCCTTTGATCTCTTGGCTGGCGAAAAGAAGCCGACCGATGTTGGTAGCTGGGTGACGTTGCCACAAGAAAACATCACTCTGTTGCCGGGGACCCAGGCCACCATCCCTATCGTCGTGAAGGTACCGCTTGGAGCGCGCCCTGGAGATCACGTTGGCGCTGTGCTCGCTTCTTCGCAGGCCCAGGGGACTAGCCCAGACAACAAAATCGTTACCCTAGATAGACGGACAGGGACTCGGCTTTACGTTCGTGTAGCGGGTCCTCTAAAGCCAGAACTCATTGTCACCAAGCTCAAAACAACCTACAAGCCGTCGCTTAATCCACTCGATGGAGAAGTCAAGGTGACCTATCGAGTCGAGAATCGTGGCAACGTCCGTTTGGGAGGAAGCCAGCAGGTGTCTATTGCTGCTCCATTTGGATTGGCTAAGAAAACCAAGAAAGCAGTAAAGCTCCCCGAGGTTCTTCCTGGCCAGGGAGTGAACTTGAATGCCTCTTTTGATGGCGTGATGGCATCAGGCATCGCCATCACGAATGTGCGCTTGGAAGTTAAGCCAGCCGCCAAGGACGTTGGCGTCGTGCCATCGAACCGTTCACGCACACTGACTGCGGCATTGCCATTTACGGCAGTAGCAGTGCTCTTGGCGTCATGGCTTCTGCTGCGAGCGCGTCGTTCGTATCGCGGCCACCAAGGTGACAAAGACGACCAAGGTGACCAGACGCGGGTTGCCATGTTGGGCAACGCGTGAAAGCGCAGCGAGTCGCCCTGGTGGCGATCTTGGGGCTCGCTTTCGTATTCGGCCTCAGCAGTAGTCAGTCGGCGAGGGCGCAGACACCTGCCCCGACTGCTGCGCCGACACCCGAACTTGCACCAGCGCCCACGATCACACTCGACCGCACTGCTGCAAGTCCTGGCGAGCGGATTCTCGTTACTCTGACGGGCTGGCAGGCCCAGGTGGTGACTGTGTCTGTGTGCGGGAACCTCGCTAAACGAGGATCGGTCGACTGCAACATGTCAGCGAGTCAAGCGTTTGGCATTTCAAGAGGCGAAGGTAATGCATTGGCGCAGATGATTGTCTCTGGACCACCTACGACTTGTCCATGTGTCATCCGGGGGGCGAGCAGTACTCAAGATGAGGTTGCCCTGGTGCCAATCGAACTTATTGGCGTTCCTGTTGGTCCACTAGTTGATCCGATATCAGAATCACCGGCGGAGATTTCACTCGATACCGAAAGGGTGAGCGGGGGGTTGATGTCGGCGTTTAGGACCGCCCTCGGTGGACCAACGGTCTATGACGTCACGGTTTCCTTGCATAATCGGTCACCTGAACTTCTTCCGAGCATCTCGATCTGGGGATCGGTCAGCAGAAGCAAAACTGATGAGCTGATCTCCTTTCGTTTACCGCCGTCGGGCGAGCTTGCACCGGGAGCGACATGGACCCGCAGCGAACAAGTTCGACTTTCCGCACCCGTGTTTGGGAAGTACGTCTGGCGTGTTGGTTCAACGGGTGATATCTCGGTTGGACAAGTCGAGAAGGCCACCAGCCTCTTCCCGAAGGGTTTGTCTGCACTTGTAATTATTCTGTTCATCGATTTGGGGGCCATGGCGTGGCGAATGAGAGCGCGCCGGAAAGTCGGAAAGATGGCTCAGGCAAATCGTTCGCTGAACACAGTGCCGAGTGGCCCGAGTACGACCACCACCCAACCTCGACACGCACAAGGCGGAGATCTTGTTGACAGCGAGGACGAGCCACTGATCGACCTCATAGAAGTGCGGACAGGAGGCCCGAGATAAGCTCCAGCCCGTAAGGATCTTCGTGACTCTAAAAGTTCGCAGTGATTCTTCTGCCACACGGAGCAGATGACGTTCTAACATCGGTCCGTTCTACCTGAACTTTCCACTCAAGTGCGTAAAACGCTTAACTCAAGTGCGTAAAACGCTGAGATGGGATTAGCAGACTTTTGAGATGTGAATGTGGGTTTTCATCTACGGTCGGAGCATGGCGTTTGGACTTGCGGTTGATATTGGTGGGACGAAGTTGGCGGCTGGGGTGGTTGATGATGAGGGAGTCCTTGTTAGTCGTGCTCAAGTTCCAACGCCCCAAACCACTGGAGAGGCAGGTCTTTGGGAAGCGCTTGCTGATGTGATTGATCAGGTCCGTACTGGCGATGAGGTGGTTTGTGGCGTTGGTTGTGGAGGGCCGATGACTCGTGGGGGAGAGCTGGTGTCGCCGCTTAACATTCCTGTTTGGCGAGATGTTCCGCTTCGATTGCGTCTTGGCGATATCACTGGGCTTCCCACGTTTGTCGATAATGACGCCAAGGCCTTGGCCCTCGGCGAAGGTTGGGTAGGAGCAGCTCATGGCGTTGACAACTTCATAGCCATGGTGGTTTCCACCGGTGTGGGCGGGGGAATTGTGTTGGCCGGAAAACTTATTGATGGTGCCCATGGCAATGCGGGCCATATTGGCCACATCACAGTGTGTCCCGATGGTCGTCTATGTGCATGTGGGGCTAGAGGGTGTTTGGAGGCTGAGGCATCAGGTCTAGCAATCGAGGCCGTTACAGGAAAGCCAGTGAAACGCTCCGACATAGAAACGATTACCCGCACGGGCAGACTCGTTGGTCAAGCAGTGGCCTCGGTTGCGAACTTGCTTGACCTGAACTTGGCAGTGGTGGCCGGGTCAGTTGCGCTTGGCTTTGGTGACCCATTCTTTGCCGCAGGACAGGCTGAAATCGACGCACGGGCGCTGCTCTCATTCTCAGCTGGAACACGCATTATTCCCGCAGGGCTCGGTGACGCAGGACCGTTGATTGGTGCAGCCGCTGTTGGGTGGCGAGGCCTTCAAGAATCAAAGTGATGGCGAGTCCCATGGGTAGAGTCGAACCATGAACTCGATGTCGTGGTCTGCAATTGTGGCGGTCGCTCGACATCCCTCGTTGTGGTGGACAGCGATTTGCCAAGCGCAACGATTGGCCATGCCGGGTTGGTGGCATCAATGGCCACCGGTGCCAGTGATGCCTGAGCCATATTTGCAATTTCGTTTGGTCACGGCCTATGGCGACCCAGGTGCCGATCTCGACCCATACGACGTGGTGACCTATCTGCGGTGGTGTCGCACCTGGCGATCGCTGGAACGCTAGAAAGACACGTTGAGCGAACAGACGCAGGCTCAAGACTCGGCAATCCGCTAAGGAGCCGAGACAAAACTACTTGCGCGGCCGAAGGCCGAAAGTGAATACACCACAAAGGTTAAACATGTAAGCGCCGCGCGAGTAGTTTTGTCACTGGTCCTAAATGCCGGGCATTAAAGGCCTATGACAGGGTAGCGTTAGGTCATGAGCCGAGCCTTGGTGCTCAACGCGAGCTATGAACCGCTTGAGGTCGTTTCCGACCGTCGGGCCGTGGTGCTCGTACTTGGCGATAAAGCTGAAATCATTCACGACTCTGGCATCGAGATGCGCGCCGCTCATTTCAGCGTCGCTGTTCCGTCGGTAATTCGTCTCCGTCGCTATGTCCACATTCCTTATCGCCGACTCACAGGGTTCTCTCGTCGTGGCGTTTTGGCTCGTGACGGGTTTCGTTGTCAGTACTGCAACAAGATGGCCGAGAGCATTGATCATGTAGTTCCGAGAAGCCGAGGAGGAACTCATACTTGGGACAACGTGGTGGCTGCTTGTCATGGGTGCAATCGAGCCAAACGAGATCGGCTTTTGTCCGAAACCTCTATGCATCTACGGCATCGTCCACGAGTTCCTCATGAACTGAGCTGGATTCGCATGGCGGTCGAATCTGTACCCTCTCATTGGGAGGCGTACTTGTCGCCTGCACTTTCCGCGTGAGTGCGACCTCGCCAACGCCAACTTCGCTGAAACCCCTTCCCGATGTGCCATTGGCAGCGATGGAAGTAATACGCGTCAATCTTGAGATGACACGGCCATTTAGAACGGCACACGGAGTCGAGAACTCCCGAAGTGTCTTGTTGGTGCGAGCCGTTGCACATGACGGTACTGAAGGGTGGGGAGAGTGTTCTGCTCTGTCTGCACCGACCTATACCGGCGAATGGATTGACGGCGCAGAAGCAGTGTTGCGTGACTTTCTTGTGCCAGCTGCGTTGGCGGGTCGGCCATCTGGAGTGGTGGGAAACCCAATGGCTACAAGCGCTGTTGAGGTCGCAACGACGCAGTTACGTCTGGCTGCAGCGGGGTTAACTCTGGCCCAGTGGTTAGGCGCTGTTCGTACCCGGGTGCCCTGTGGAGTAGCGGTTGGGCTTGCTGGTTCTATTGACGAGCTTGTTAATGAGGTCGCTGCGCACATGGAAGCGGGGTACAAGCGAGTTAAACTCAAGGTTTGTCAGGGTGCTGATGTTGAGCCTGTGCAGGCGCTCCGAGCCACCTGGCCAGACTTGGCGTTGGGGGTTGATGCCAACGGTTCATACACACGTGACGACATGGACGGTGCTTTGTCTCGTCTCGATGCTTTGGGCCTGATTGAAATAGAACAGCCCTTTGGTGCTGGTGATCTGTCGACATCGGCTGAGGCAGTTGCGCGATTCAACACGCCAATTTGTTTGGACGAGTCGATTGGTTCGGCAAATGATTTAGCGACCGCTCTTCAACTACGAGCATGCGATCACGTGAATCTAAAGCCTGCCCGAGTAGGCGGAATCACTGAAGCAATGGCGGTGCACGATCTTGCGCTTGTGAACAATGTGCCGCTTTGGGTCGGTGGAATGCTGGAAACGGGTATTGGCAAAGAGCTAGCGGTTGCCTTTGCGGCCCTGCCTGGCGCAACACTTCCTGGCGATCTGCCCGCAAGCTCGCGCTGGTATACCCACGACATAACCGAACCTTGGGAAGTGGACCCAGATGGCACGATGTTGGTCAGGCCAGCAGGTCCGATTCGTTTTAACCCGTCATGACTGAATCCTCTGAGAAGCAATGGGTAATTGAACGCCTTACTGGTACTGCTGGCAGGTTTCATGCTCGTGAACTGCCTACTCCCGTCGAGCGGCAGGTGTCTGTACTTGAAGTCACACGTTCCGCTCTTGTTCTCGGTAGTGCACAGCCAGAGACCGACGTAGATGCCATTGCATTAGCGCGACATGATGTGGAACTGGTCCGTCGTCGAAGCGGCGGGGGAGCAGTGCTGTTGGTGCCGGGCGAGACAGTCTGGGTTGATGTTGTGTTGCCTCGTGACGATGCACTCTGGTGTGACGATGTCGGCAAAGCCTTTCATTGGCTGGGTGAAGTGTGGATTGGAGCCTTAGCCAAGTTGGGTATCAATGGTGTTTCGCACGAAGGGCCATTGGCATGTTCACCGTGGTCTCGCCGCATCTGTTTCGCAGGCGTTGGAGCGGGCGAGGTGTTGGTCGACGGGCGCAAAGTCGTGGGCATATCGCAGCGTCGCCAACGTTCGGGCGCACGTTTTCAATGCGCAGTACTTCGCCGTTGGGACCCTGAAGCAGTCGTCAACCTCATGTCTATGAACAACACAGAACGAGCAGAGGCAATGGCCGCTCTTCAGCCAGTAGCGATAGGCATAGGTGCCACACCAAACGAAATCACAGAAGCCCTGCTCAGTTCTTTGCCCGGGTAAGGCTCTATCCTCAACGCCTGTGAAACTAGGTTAGTTCGGGCCTTCTTGAGGGCCCGAACTAAGGATCAGTGTTTCCTCGGCACCCACTTCGCTTGTAGCAGTTGTGGGGGTTGTGGGGTTTCTCCAACGGGTTGCTAGTAGTACGAGACAGACTGTGATTGTTGCAAGAGCGGTCCATTGACTGCCGTTGAGGCCTGATCCGTGTGTGAGTTCAAGGCGAAAGAATCCCTCAATAAAGCGAGTGAAGCCATAGCCAGCGCCGAAGACCAAGGTTAGGTAACCGACTTTTCGTGGGTTGGTAACCATCTTGCGGCGCAAGGTTATGAGTATGACAAATAGCACTGCGGTTGCAACAAGGTCGTAGAGCGCAGTTTGATGCACTCCTTGGCCGACAGCGGCGTTACATGGTGAGCCGGTAGTGACCCCAGGGCAGGCGTAACCGAGTACGAAGTTGGTGGGTTTTCCAAGGTGATCGGCGATGATTAAGTCGCCTATACGACCAACTGAAATGCCAATGGCCATTCCAGGGACGATGGCATCGGCCAATTTGAAGAACGACAAACCTTCACTTCGAACTTTTGGCAGACAGATGAGTACTGCACCGATAATGCCCCCCAGCAGGGAAAGCCCTCCTTCCCAAGCCTTAAGAGCGCTTAGTGGGTCATCTATATAGATGTCGAGATGACCCACTACGAAGGCGATTCGTGCGCCAATGATCGCGCCGAGTACCGCTCTGGCCATTAGGCCATAGAGCCAGTCCATCGTGATGCCGATTTTTTCTCCCGCAGGACGAATGACCTGCATGGCCACATATATGCCGACCGCCGTCATGATCCCGTGAGGCGTGATTACAAGTGGTCCAATTTCGATTTGGACCAGAGGGTCGTAGCGCAATAAGGCAGTCAACATTCCGGGCTCCTTCAGTGGCCTGGCTCCATTCAAAATGCCGTTCGCGTGCCAAGGGTACTTCGTTCCGTGCCGTTTTCACTCCTTCTATTAGGCGACCTTTGATTGCTCGTTGGCGCACTGAATTGAGTGATGAGGGGAGTCGAAGGGGGGGTGGTGTGGTGGTGCTAGGGGGCAAAGTGGTGGAAAGTGGTTGTAAATGGAAGAAAAGAAGCATATAGTGGAGCAAAGTGGAGTAGAAGGGGAGACCTGGAGACCACTTGCCAAACTGCCGAAGTGAGAGCGAAAACACGTGGAACAGGATTTCGTAGGGGAATACGAACATTCCCTCGACCTGAAAGGTCGGGTGATTCTTCCGGCCAAGTTTCGCGACCGCCTGGAGCGTGGGGGCTACCTAAGCAAATTGCTCGACGGTTGTTTGGCCATCTATACGCCCGAGGAGTTCAAACTGCGGACTAGCGCTATGCAAGAGCAGGCTCGTAGGGGCCAGAGAGAGCGGAACATGGTGAGAATGTTCACCGCCAGCACCGTTGAGATCCTCCCCGATCGCCAGGGTCGCATTGCCATTCCGCAACAACTTCGTGACTTTGCTCAGTTTGACCGTGATCTGAAGATCATCGGAGTGATCGATCGCATCGAGATATGGGACTCCGAGAAGTGGAACGAACTCAACGCTGCATCCGAGGCCGAGGCGCGTAACCCCGGACCCGACCTTGACGACGTAGGTATTTGATATGACGCGCACACCAGCAGCTCTCCGAACGACAAGGCGGACAGCCCCTTCCGCCCGCTTCCGTCTTGGCCACACGGGGAGACATCCCGTGGGCCGTGCCGCTCGGAGGGCTGTTGGTGTGCGAAGTCATCTCGCAGAGGAGCAACTTATGACCTCGAACGATTCTGGTCAGGCCTCGTTTGTCCATCAACCGGTTATGGAAGCCGAAGTGGTCGAACTGTTTGGCCTTGTTCCCGCTGGCGTCATCGTCGACGCCACGGTGGGGGGAGGTGGCCATGCTCACGCGCTCTTGGCCGCCCACCCCCATGTTCGCATTGTCGGCCTCGATCAAGACCCAGCGGCGGTAGAGGCTGCTCAGACGAGGTTGGCAAAGTTTGGTGATCGGGCACACATAGTTCATGCCCGCTTCGACCATTTGGTGCCAGTGATGGAGTCACTTGGACTCGACGCACTTAGTGGGGTTCTGTTTGACCTGGGGGTTAGTTCGCATCAGTTCGATCAGCCCGAGCGTGGGTTTAGCTATCGCTTCGATGCGCCCCTCGACATGCGAATGGATCCCGCTTCTACAACGACTGCCGCAGATCTAGTTAACAAGTTGAGCGAGGCCGAACTGGCCGAGTTGTTGAATACTTTTGGTGACGAAAGATTTGCTAGCCGCATTGCCAAGGCAATCGTTGCGACTCGGCCGGTTTTAACCACTACGGCATTGGCAGAAATAGTTCGCAGTGCTATTCCCGCACCAGCCCGACGTCGTGGAGGCCACCCCGCAAAGCGCACGTTCCAGGCGCTCCGCCTTGTTGTTAACGACGAATTAGGAGTGCTGCCGGTTGCACTCGAAGCGGCGCTTTCTTCGCTTGTAGTTGGCGGAAGATGTGTCGCTCTGGCCTATCACTCGGGTGAGGACCGCATTGTTAAAGCAGGGTTTCGTCGCGCTGCAACTGGCGGGTGCAGCTGTCCTGACCGCCTCCCGTGTGTTTGTGGAGCGATTCCTTCTGTCCGGCTTCTAAAGCAGGGTTCACGAAAGCCCTCAGCTGCGGAAGTGAAGCTGAATCCGAGGGCTGAGTCAGCCCGACTTCGTGCTGTCGAAAAAATTTCCACCGTCGAAATGCCCGTCTTGGGAGGTGCTCGATGAGTCCATTGCATGCCACTGTCGCTCCAGATCATCGTCAAAGCAGAACAAACATTGGTGAACCTAGAGTTCGTCGCGAGCAGGAGGCTCAGCAGCAGCAAACTCTGCGTCCCCGATTGCGGGTGGTCGATGACTCAAACCTGCGCCTAGGTGCCCGTCGCAGGCGCGTCCGCTTATTGGGTGTCATAGCGATCGTCGTCGTGGTCGCCTCACTTTTCGGCCTAGCAGCACTTCATGCCGTCTTGATACAGGGCCAGGTTCGTGTTGACACCTTGACTAAACAAGTGGCCGAGGAACAGGCAAATTATCAACTGCTTCGCCGCAAAGTCGCCGAGCTTGAGTCGCCTCAAAGGGTCGTTGATGAAGCTGTTGGTCGCCTTGGCATGATCAAGCCCGAGAGGGTCAATTACTTGACTCCGCCAGCTGGGGCGGTGATCGATGCCAATACTCAACTTTCGCCACCTGGCAGTTCGTCGAACCTCGAGCGTCCATGGGCGACAATCAAGCCTTACTTGGGTGTTGGTTCGTGAGCACAGTTCTTCCGCCACCCAGCCGAACATCGCGTCAAACACCACGTCAACGCGTGGGGTCTCCACCGCGCTCATCGAAACAGCCTCAACAATTAAGGACTAGGCCGAAACAGTCTCAACAATTAAGGACTAGGCCGACCCAGCCGAGACGACAACAGTCTGGATTTGATCGCCACCCAGGACACGCCTCATCCCTTCGAGCCGGAGACCCGGCAAAACGTTTAGTGGCACTTCTTGTAATTGTGCTTCTTGTTTTTTTGGCAATTGCAATTAGGACTGCCTATCTTCAAGTCATTTCTCCAGATGCCTATGTTGCAGCAGGCATTGAGCAGCGCCTCACTCCTATCGATTTGCCTGCTGATCGAGGTTCAATTTTCGACCGTAATGGTGACGAGCTGGCAATGTCGGTACCAAGCAAGACGGTCGTGGCCGATCCTCTTTTAGTAGCACACCCGGTCGAAGCAGCTGCTTTTTTGGCACCACTGTTGGAGCTTGATCCTGCAGCCTTAGAGGCCGACATGCGCGCCAAGGGCCGGTTTGTTTACCTGAAGCGTCAGATGACCTCCGATATGGGGGAGAGAGTTGAGGCCGCCTTCAAGGAGTTGACACTCGACGCAAAGGGTAGTCCTAAGAACGATCATCCACTCAAGGGCGTTTCTATACGTGATGAGCCAACCCGCGTAAGGCCGGCTGGAGATCTTGGACGTTCTTTACTTGGCGGAGTCGACCCCGACGGCAAGGGTTATTCGGGATTAGAGGCTCAGTACGACAAGGCATTGTTGGGCATGCCCGGTCAGTTGTTGATCGAACGAGATCGTGACGGAAACACCATTGCGGCAGGCGAGCAACGCCTGAGCCCTGCCGTGCGAGGCCAAGACCTGGTGTTGACCATTGACCGCTCACTGCAATACGAGGTGGAACGAGCGTTGAGTGATGCCATCGCTTCTTCCCAAGCAAAAGGAGCGATGGCGGTTGTGATGAATCCACGAACTGGTGAGGTTCTATCTATGGCCAATATGCGTGCAGGAAAAGATGGGAACCCGCCCGTTTCGGCGGGTTCCAATTCTGCGCTGGTTTCAACCTTTGAACCAGGATCAGTCAACAAGATCATCACTATTGCGGCTGCTCTTGAAGAAGGTGTTTACAAGTCAATAGATGTACTGACTGTTCCTGACAGCCTCCAGGTTTCCGTGCATTCATTTACTGATCACGATCCACATGAACCAATGCCCTGGACCCTCGGAGACATTTTGAGCAAGTCATCCAATGTCGGCACAATCATGGTTGCCCAAGAAGTTGGAGCAAAGACAGTCGACGATTATCTGCGTAAGTTCGGTCTTAGCTCCTTTACTGGTCTCGGTTTCCCGAAGGAATCACGAGGCAGCATGCTTGATCTTTCCGAGTGGACCGGCACTTCGATTGGTTCGATTCCGATCGGCCAAGGTGTTGCTGTCAATGCAATGCAGATGCTTGGCGCATTCAACATAATTGCTAACGACGGTGTCGCAATTGCTCCCAAGTTGGTTAAAACCACCGTAGACAGCCAGGGGGTTGAGAACCCTACGGCCATCGTTGAAGGTAAACGGATCATCTCTGAAAAAACTGCCAATGAGGTTGTTCGCATGCTCAGTCGAGCGGTGGCAGAAGGCACAGGCGATAAGGCCCAAATTGATCGTTACACCGTGGCAGGTAAGACCGGGACGGCTCGGAAGCCTTCTGAGACTTCCCGCGGCTATGTAGAGGGTGCGTATATGGCATCCTTCGCAGGGTTTGTGCCAGCAGAAAACCCAGAGCTTTCGGCCATAGTGGTGATCGACGAGCCGGTAGGTGGGTTCTATGGTGGTCAAGTCGCTGCGCCGGTCTTTGCTCAGATCAGTCAATATGCCCTGCGCTTGTTGCGTATCCCGCCACCATCCAACGTTGCTGCGGACGCTCCTCGATGAAGATTCGCCTTGGCGAGTTGTTGGCCAGGCTCGACGAGACCCTTGTCTCCCAGATTGAGCTCATAGGGGGCGAAGGCAACGAATCGATAACGATGGTCACTCAAGATTCACGAAACGTCGGTCCCGGTGCTCTGTTTTGTTGTGCAGTTGGCAGTACTACCGATGGCCATGATCATGGTGCCGAGGCCGTAGCTAAAGGCGCAACGGCTTTGTTGTGTGAACATTCGCTTGCTTTGGGCGTCCCTGAACTACGTGTTGGCAATGTGCGTGAGGCTATGGGCCATGTCGCTGCAGCGTTTCACAATTTTCCTTCACGGTCACTCCAGGTCGTTGGCGTTACTGGAACCAACGGTAAGACAACGGTGACCTGGTGGCTAAAGGCCATATTCGAAGCGGCTGGCTATCCGTGTGGGCTGATAGGCACCCTTGGTGGCCCACGTACGACACCCGATGCGACCGAGCTTCAAGAGCAATTGGCATTGTTGAGAGACGAGGGAAAGGTCGCTGTGGCCATGGAGGTTTCTTCGCATGCCCTTGCGCTGTCAAGGGTTGAAGGGGTCTCATTCTCGATGGCAGTGTTTACCAATCTTGGGCGTGATCATCTCGATTTTCATGTGAGCGAAGAGGAATACTTCAAGGCTAAGGCCAAGTTGTTTCACCCAGATCGGACAAAGGCGGCAGTGGTTAATGCTGATGACCCACATGGTCGTTTGTTGCTTGACGCAGCCCAGGTCACTACTCGTGCCTATTCGCTGTCGGACGTGACCGATTTGCAGGTGGGTCTAACGAGTTGTGATGGAGTTTGGCATGGTCAGCGTTTGCACGTGCCGACTGGCGGTTTATTCAATGTTTATAACGCTCTTGGGGCGGCCACTGCTGCGTTAGAACTCGGAATCGATGCTGATGTAATTGTCGAGGGGCTAGCTAAATCGACTCCGGTCCCTGGGCGGTTTCAGGCAGTTGATGAAGGTCAGTCCTTTGGTGTCATTGTTGACTATGCCCATACGCCAGATGGTCTCAACCAGATTCTTCAAGCACTTCGTTCGGTTTCTGACGGTCGGGTGATCGTTGTCTTTGGGTGCGGCGGTGATCGCGATCAAGGTAAACGAGTTTTGATGGGTGAAGTTGCAGCCAAGGGGGCAGACGTTGTGATCGTTACTTCTGACAACCCTCGATCGGAAGACCCACAAAGCATCATCGCTGCAATTGTTGAGGGAGCAAAGAACGCGTCTGTGTTAGAAGTCGAACAAGACCGCCGTGCCGCAATTGTTCGTGCCTTGAAGTTCGCTCAACCTGGCGATGTAGTGTTGGTTGCTGGCAAGGGCCATGAAACCACCCAGACCACAGGTGACGTGATTGTGCCGTTCGCTGACGCAGTGGTTGTGAGCGAAGAGTTGCGACGTCTCGACGGCGTTGATTTTGCAGGGGCGGGTGATGAGCGTTGATTGCTCTGCTGCTGGCTGCTGGGGTGGCGATGGGAATCTCACTTGTGGGTACCCCATTTTTAATCCGCTGGCTTCATGCGCGAGGCATAGGCCAGCCCATTCGTGAAGATGGCCCTGCTGGCCATATCACCAAGGCTGGGACTCCCACCATGGGCGGCATCATGATTGTTGGTGGGACGGTCATGGGTTATTTAGTAAGTCATCTGCGTGGGGGGGCGATCTTTACCTGGGGTGGCATATTGGTGATTTTGGCGATAGCGACCGCTGGTTTGGTGGGCTTGTTGGACGATTGGATCAAGGTCCGTGACGCCCGCAACCTAGGGCTAAACAAGCGCACCAAATTTGCAGGTCTGTTGGTTGTGGCAGTTGGGTTTGCTGTTTTAGCCATCCGCCTTGCTGATGTTTCCACACAGTTGTCGTTCACCCGGGCTGGCTCATTCAATATCGAATTGGGTCCGGTGCTCTGGGTTTTATTGGCAGTCTTGATGGTCCTTGGCACGTCCAATGCCGTCAATCTGACCGATGGGCTCGATGGCTTGGCTGCGGGCTCAGGCATTTTCTCGTTTGGCGCATATGTGGTGATTGGTTTCTGGGCGTTCCGTCACGTCGAGATATATGCAATTCCTCAAGCACTCGATCTTGCTCTAGTAGCGGCGTCGATGATGGGCGCATGCGTTGGGTTCTTGTGGTGGAACGCTGCACCAGCTCGCATCTTCATGGGTGATACGGGTTCGTTGGCTATTGGTTCAGGTCTGGCTTGTTTGGCGTTACTTACCAATACGCATCTTTTGTTGCCGTTGCTCGGTGGCATCTATGTCGTTGAAACGCTCTCCGTCATCATCCAGGTGATTTCATTTCGGGTGTTCGGCCGTCGGATTTTTCGTATGGCGCCGATTCACCATCATTTTGAGTTGCTTGGTTGGCCAGAGACGACGGTCATCATTCGCTTCTGGTTGCTAGCTGGCATAGCCACGGCGGGCGCTGTTGGACTTTTCTATGCGGACTACCTTTCCATTCCTGGAATCATCGACTGATGGAGGACGAATCCTCATTTCCTGCAGGTCGTCATGTGCTTGTAATCGGTTTTGGGATAGCAGGAGAGGCGGCAACGGTTCATCTAAATAGCCGAGGGTGTGCCGTTACCGTGATTGAAGATCGGCCAACTGAGTCGGGTCGAAATCGCTTTAGAGCCATTGAGACATCGACCATGAGACTCGTCGAAGAGCCTGACGAGTTGAAGTTGGCCATGTTGGTTGAAGAGTGTGATCTTGTGCTTCCCAGTCCTGGAGTGCCAGCAGGTCACGAGGCAATCGTGTTGGCTCAAGCTCGAAATATTCCTGTTTGGAGTGAGTTTGAGTTGGCGTCTCATTGGTCAAGCATTCCGATCATTGCCATTACAGGTACTAACGGTAAAACCACCGTGACGACGCTGGTGCAGAAGATGCTCAGTGCCAGCAGGTTGCGAACCCTCGCAGCAGGCAATACCGACTTACCGCTTATCGCAGCTCTTAGTGACGAGACCCTTGACGTGATTGTGGTTGAGGCTTCATCTTTTCGTCTTGCATTTACCGAATCCTTTCGCCCTCGTGTAGCGGTATGGCTAAACGTTGGAGAAGATCATCTTGATTGGCACAAGACAATGGATGCCTACATTGAGGCCAAGTCCAAAGTCTGGTCATGTCAGGAGCCTGGCGATGTAGCCATTGCGTGCGCAGACGATCCGGTTGTCATGGCTGCAGCAGCCAAGGTGCGTTCCTCTCTTGTTACTTTTGGTTACAACCAGGGCGATTGGCGAGTTGATGGTACGTGTCTCGTCCAACCCGACGGCTCGACTCTGATCAAAATTGATGAGCTATGGCGGGCACTGCCACACGACTTGACCAACGCTTTGGCCGCATCAGCAGCCGCACTTGCGGGTGGCGCAACCCTCGAGGGCGTGATTGGCGCATTACGTGATTTCCGTGGGCTCCCCCACAGGGTGAGCTTGGTGGGCCAACATAGGGGAATCAGTTATTATGACGATTCCAAGGCCACTGACCCGCATGCCGTTTTGGCTGCACTGCGAGGTTTTGACTCAGTGGTGTTGGTGGCTGGTGGGCGCAATAAAGGTCTTGACCTTTCAGTATTAGCAACTGAGTCTGCGAGGTTGCGCTCCGTGATAGCTATTGGTGAGGCAGCGGATGAGATCGTGGTCAGTTTTGCTGCTGGCGTTCCCGTCACCGTTGCATCGTCTATGGATGATGCAGTCCGCTTAGCTACTCAACATGCACAGCAAGGTGACGTTGTGTTGTTGTCTCCGGGTTGTGCATCATTTGATTGGTACCGCTCCTATGGCGAGCGAGGAGACGACTTCGTCCGTGCAGTCGACGAGTTAATTGGTGCAGAAGAATGAAGCGCTCACAAGCCGTGCGCCCCGAATCACAGCGCGCTCAATCATCGCGTTCTAAACAAACCGGGACTTTGGCGAAACGTGCACCTTCGGGTTATGTGTTGTTGTTGGGTCTCGTTGTGGTCCTGAATGTGATTGGCCTCGTAATGGTTCTTTCGGCTTCTTCGGTCTCGTC
>JBBSKG010000049.1:0-19137 GCA_038256565.1 Acidimicrobiales bacterium
CACAAACAGCGTAAGAAACACCTTCCCCCAGGGAGGGGCCAGGAGGAGTAGTCTGAGCGCAACAATTCCAGGAGGAGTAGTCTGAGCGCAACAATTAACGGAGGGGTCCAATGAAAGAGTTCTTTCAGCCAATGGCCGGACAAGTCGCCTTGGTTGAATATGCCGAAGGAGGCAATAGCTGTTTAACGGGCCTTGTGTTACCTGACGCCAATCATCAGGTAACGATCGATCTTGGGGCAGCTGGTCCTTTGCGTGGCCCGAATGAAGAAGTAGTGGTAAGCGTGTTTGCTGCTGATGCTCTATATCGCTTGGAAGCTACTGCTATTGCGACGAAGCTTGATGGGATTATAATTCTCGACCCCATCCGTTCGACGGAACGTGTGCAGCGTCGTACTACGCCACGGGTACCAATTCGCGTAGGCATGGTGATTTCTACACACGATGGACCAGGCATGGTCACAATTGCCGCTCGAAGTCTTGACATTGGCCCAGGCGGCATGCGCGTTGAGACCCTGAGAGCCTTGCCTGAAGGTCAACCTGTCATTGCTCTGACGCTTCCAGATGGCACTGAGTTGTTAGCTCAGGCTCAAATTCTCGATGCCGACGGAGATGATGATGGCTACGAATACCGACTGGCTTTTGTCGACCTCTCACCCGAGGGAGAGAAGGCGCTGATGTCACTGGTAGAACATTATTCTCATGCCCGCTACTGATCCTTCTTGGGCGTGAATTCGTCTTCTTCTGCCAGTGTGACGAGTACTGATACTTCCGTTCCAACTAGTTCTGTTTCTGGCGCTTCGATATAAATCATCTCTTTAACACGACCTGCCTCTCGAACATCGGTTTCACCGAGACGCAGCGCAGCGATTGTTGTAGGCGAACCGTATATCTCAACTCGGGCAACGTCAGCTCGCAATGATCGTTTTGCTGTCGTCTTTGCTTTACGGATCTCGCTAAGAACGGCGGTGGAGATATCGAGGACTTTGAGATCGGCCTCGCCAGCGATTGTGCGCAAGGTCGCTGTATCAGGCCAGGCGGCTTGGTGAATCAGGCCGTCGGCTTCGTCATGCCACCATGACCAGACTTCTTCAGTGACAAAGGGAAGAAATGGCGCAAAGAGACGCAGTTGTACAGACAGGGCTAGCCGCAGCGCCGCCTGGGCTGACGCTGCTCGCTGTGGCCCGAAGGTTTCGTAGGCTCTACCTTTGACGAGTTCGACCATGTCATCACAGAACGACCAGAAGAAGGCCTCGGTGTGTTCGAGTGATCGGGCATAGTCGTATCCATCAAACGCTCTAGTTGCTTCTTCGACTAGGTCTGCCAAACGAGCGACCATGGCTCGGTCAATTGGTTCGTTGACGATACCGGCGTCGGGAAGTTCATCGGTTCCGTCGTGTAGACCAAGTACAAACTTCGATGCATTCAACAACTTGATGGCGAGCCGTCTGCCCACTTTCATTTGACCTTCGTCAAACGCTGTATCGGTTCCAGGGCGTCCACTTGCGGCCCAGTAACGCACTGCATCAGAGCCGTACTGTTCAAGGAGTCCCATAGGTGTTACGACATTTCCCTTGGACTTTGACATCTTCTTGCGATCAGGGTCGAGTACCCAGCCAGAAATTCCAGCATCACGCCAAGGAAGACTCCCGTGTTCAAGATGGCTGCGAACTGTGGTTGAAAACAGCCAGGTCCGAATGATCTCGTGTGCTTGGGGGCGAAGGTCCATGGGGAATACTCTGGCAAACAGGTCTGGGTCGTCCTCCCATGCGCCCGCAATTTGGGGGGTTAGAGATGAGGTGGCCCAAGTGTCCATGATGTCGGGGTCGCCGATGAAGCCCCCCGGTGCGCCACGCTGATCTTCGGTGTAACCCTCAGGTGTGTCGCTTGAGGGGTCTACGGGAAGGCTGGTCTCGCTTGGTGTGATTGGGTGTTCATGGTCAATTTCGCCCTCAGTGTTGAGCGGATACCACAAAGGAAAAGGCACGCCGAAGAAGCGTTGGCGACTGACAAGCCAGTCACCATTCAGCCCACCAACCCAGCTTTGGTAGCGGGCCTTCATGTAGGGCGGGTGCCAAGTTAGTTCGTCGCCACGGGCCAACAGTGCATCACGGAGTTTCTCGTCTCTGCCCCCGTTACCTATGTACCACTGACGGCTGGTGACGATTTCGAGAGGGCGGTCGCCCTTTTCGAAGAACTTGACCGGGTGAGTGATCGGGCGAGGTTCGCCTTCAATCTCGCCAGATTCGCTAAGTAATTCAACGATTTGTTTTTGCGCCTGCTTTACGTTCTTGCCAGCAATCTCTGCCCAGGCTTTTGTTCCAGCAGTGTTGTCTTCAAGCCAGGCAGGAGTTGAAGTGGGAAGCCGTCCATCTCGTTGCACGATGGCTCGCACCGGCAGGTTTAGTTCTCGCCACCATGTCACGTCGGTCGTGTCGCCAAAGGTGCAGATCATGGCGATGCCAGAACCTTTTTCGGGGTCGGCAAGCTCATGGGCCATGACCGGGACTGTCACGCCAAACAACGGCGTGCGAACCTCTGTGCCAAACAGGGGTTTGTACCTGGGGTCATCAGGATGTGCAACGAGAGCAACACAGGCTGCAAGCAACTCGGGCCGAGTGGTCTCGATGAAGATTGGCTCGTCATTGTTAGATGCGTCGTTAGTGATTTTGTGAAAGGCCAAACGGTGATATGCACCTGGTTGTTCACGGTCTTCAAGCTCGGCTTGTGCAACGGCTGTTCGAAAGTCGACATCCCAAAGTGTTGGCGCTTCTGCTTGGTATGCCTCACCGCGTGCGAGATTACGAAGGAACGCTCGTTGAGCCACTCGCTGGGCTCGCTCGCCAATTGTTTCGTAGGTCATGGTCCAATCGACCGAGAGGCCGAGATGTTTCCATAGCGATTCAAAGACTTTCTCGTCTTCGACGGTCAGTTGATGACACAGCTCGATGAAGTTACGCCGTGAAATTGAGACTTGGTCTTTGCCTGGGTTTTCTGGTGGCACGAACGTGGAGTCATATGGAAGTGAAGGGTCGCAGCGAACCCCGAAATAATTTTGCACTCGGCGTTCAGTAGGCAAGCCGTTGTCATCCCAACCCATGGGATAAAAAACCGCCTTGCCGCGCATGCGTTGATATCGAGCGATGGCATCGGTGTGTGTGTACGAAAAAACGTGTCCAACATGCAGCGACCCGCTGACCGTGGGCGGGGGCGTGTCTATTGAAAAGACCTCACCACGAGTCTTCGTGCGATCAAATTTATAGGTGTCGTGAGCTTCCCAGTGGGAGGCCCAGCGCTGCTCAAGGCCCTCAAGTGAGGGCTTTTCAGGGACATTGGCCATGGCTTCACGCTAGTAGGTGCTCATCAAGAGCAATATTTGCGAGGTTTCTATTATTTCTAAATGGCAGATTTACTTTCATTTTTCTTTCAATCATGTCAACGCGGTGTTAATACCAGCTCGCCACACAGTAAAGGTTCCTGTGTTTATATAGACACCTGCTTTTGACTGAGCGGAAACTCAGCAGTCCATAGGCTTTCGTACGGTGAAGCACATGGATAGACGAGCGTTTCTTCGTGTGGCCGGTGTCGCTGCTGCGGTTCCCGTCATTGGTACAACCCTGAGTGCATGTGGCGATGATAAGAAAAAAACAGCCTCGGTAGACGCCAAAGCGGCGACTACTACTAAGCCAAAGGGACCTCTTCGCAAGGTCAAGCTAGGTTTCATCGCCCTTACTGATTGCGTTTCCTTGGTCATGGCAAAAGAGCTTGGATATTTCGAGCAACGTGGCCTCGACGTAACTTTAGAAAAGCAGGCGTCTTGGCCAGCTACCCGTGACAACTTGTTGATCGGAGCGATTGACGGCGCACACTGTTTGACGAGCATGCCCTATTCGGTTGCTACCAAGATTGGCGGCGACGGCTCGCAGGCGTTGAAGATAGCCATGATTTTGAATAACAACGGCCAAGCAATAACTCTCAATAAAGACTTTGCTTCCGTTGGTTACGGCGACCTCGCCAAGGCAAAGGCGGCGCTTGAGTCCAAGTCGCCAACATTGGCGATGACTTTCCCTGGCGGAACACATGACACTTGGCTTCGCTATTGGCTCAAAGCCACAAAGGCCAAGAACTTGGCTGACATCAAGATCATTCCCATACCTCCGCCTCAGATGGTTGCCAACATGACCGCTGGTGCAATGGATGGTTATTGCGTAGGTGAACCATGGAATGCAGTCGCTGTAGCACAGGGAATTGGCTTTACTCACCTCACTACTCAAGATATTTGGCAGCATCACCCCGAGAAGGCATTGGTGGTCAATGAAGGTTTCGCGACCAAGCAGCCTGATGTATTGAAGGACCTGATGGGAGCGATTATTGAAGCAAGTAAATGGTTGGATGAGCCAAAAAACCGAGCTAAAGCCGCTGCCGCAATTGGAGTGGCTCAATACGTAAATGCTCCAGCCGCAGAGATTCAGGGTCGCATGGAGGGCAAGTACGACATAGGCCAAAACTTAGGCACGAAGACTTATGTCGAAGACACAATGCGCTTCTATCGCGATGGCAAAGTAAACGCTCCTATGAAAGCTCACGGAATCTGGTTCATGGCGCAGTACCAGCGTTTCGGGCTGCTCAAAGAAGCACCGCCTTATCAGCAGATCGTCGATTCGATTGTGCTTTCTGATCTATACGAAGAGGTGGCAAAGGCTGAAGGAATTGATGTTCCTGATGACATGAAGCCATTTGACGTATCCCTCGACAAGGTGACCTTTGACCCCACCAAACCCGATGAGGAGGCTAAGAGACCATGAACATTGTGGAGGAAAGAGATAAGGAAAGAGATAAGAGCGAACAGGATATTTCGGTAGGGAAACCAACGTTGACGCACGTGGAGGTGACGATTAGTCAGATGGAGAGTGCGCCTTCTCGCATTGGAGGTTGGGCCAAGACCGGGTTGTCATCGCTTGGTTGGGGCCTTGTCGGCCTAGGGGTTGTCTTGGTGGTTTGGCAGATTGGTTCCACCGTTGCGCCAGGTGTTCCCAATCCCTTGGAGAGCTTTCAGAAGTTCTTTGACCTGGTTTCTAACCCGTTTTATGACAACGGTCCTAACGACAAGGGCATCGGTCTTCAGCTACTCATCTCGTTGCAAAGGGTATTCACCGGCTTCACCATGGCCATGGTGATAGGCGTTCCTCTTGGTTTGTTGATGGGTTCAAGCAAGCGAATGTGGAAGGCGGCTAACCCAATCGTCCAATTTCTGCGCCCGGTGTCGCCATTGGCCTGGTTTCCGATTTGGTTGGTTGCATTCAAAGATGGAGGCAAGGCTTCGGTGTTCGTGATCTTCATCACTGCGCTGTGGCCGACCGTGCTCAATGCTGCGGCGGGTGCGGCCGGGATTCCGAGCGATCAACGTGATGTTGCCAGAGTCTTCCAGTTCGGAAAACCTGCATATTTCCGTTATGTGTTGTTGCCTAATGCGTTGCCCTCGATTGTCACCGGTTTGCGGCTGTCAATGGGTATCGCGTGGATGGTCATCGTTGCAGTCGAAATGTTGTCTGGTGGTGCGGGAATTGGGTTCTTTGTGTGGGATTCATACAACGCTTCAAGCATGCCAGCGGTAATTGCGTCACTACTCGTCATTGGTGCCGTGGGCTTTGCTCTCGACGCCGTGTTCATGCGACTGGCGGCCAAGGTTGCCATTGAGGAGGTGAGGTCATGAGCCTCGAAATAAAGGGTATTTCCAAGACGTTCCATCGCAAAGGCGCCTCGTCGCAACATGTCTTGAGAGACGTTGATCTGACGGTAGAGGCGGGTGAGTTTGTTTCGCTCATCGGCCATTCTGGGTGCGGTAAATCGACTCTGCTTAACGTTGTTGCAGGCTTGTTGGTTGCCGATAGCGGAACGGTGACCCTCGATGGTCAACCGGTCACCACGCCTGGTCCCGATCGAGCCATGGTCTTCCAGCATTATTCCTTGTTTCCTCGTCTCAGTCTGTTGGCAAACGTACGTGAGGCGGCGAAAGCCGCTCGTCCGTCTAGGCCCAAAGAGCGCCTAGACGAGATTGTCGAGCGCTATCTAACAGCTGTTGGTCTCTGGGAACACAAAGACAAACGCCCTGCTCAGGTCTCTGGTGGCATGGCTCAACGAACAGCGGTGGCAAGAGCTTTTGCAGTCGAGCCCAAGGTGTTGTTGCTCGATGAGCCCTTTGGTGCGCTTGATGCGTTGACTCGGGCTCGTCTCCAGGCGCAGTTGGTTGAACTCTGGCAAGGCGAGAGCACGACCGAGACCGTGCTGATGGTGACCCATGGCATTGATGAAGCAACCTTATTGGCCGATCGCATTGTGGTCATGGCGAACCTCCCAGACCCTTCGATTATCGATATCATCCCCGTCGATCTGGCCCGACCGCGTGATCGAGTAACTGTCGTTGATGACCCAGTCTTCCGCGAGGTTCAAGCCCGCCTGCTTCGCCTCCTCACGGACGGCCTCCAAGCCGCATAGGACCCGAGGCGGCGGTCAAACAGGGGCAGTGGTGGGGAGGGCGAGTATTGCTGCCGCATCTGCCATGCGCTGGTCATATGTAATAACGGAACGAAGATCATCACCGAGGAGCTGCGCAGATGCGATATGGATTGCGTCAAGTGAGCGCAAGAATGTCTCGGGTGTAATAGATGCTGCAACATCAAGTAGGTCGTAGGTAATGGCTACCTGATGGAGGCGATTTAACTGACGCTGCGCGTGGTCGACCGCCGCCGACCCACCAGGTAGGACGGCCCGGACAACCTCGACGCGAGAAAGAGCGCTCGTGACATGTTGGTCGGCTCGATGCCGGCGTAGATAACGCCGTAACGCCTCGGACTCAGGTTCTTTTTGGATCAGCTTCACGATGGCTGATGAATCGAGATATAACTTCACCGCTCTTGGTCTCGCATTGCTGCGAGACGCTCAGAGGCTTTGACGCCATAGTCATGCGGACGAGTATCAAACAGGTCGCTCGCTTCGGTAGGAGCGGTGACTTGTCCACTATCTATTAGGTCTTGCCAAGCATCACCGGTGATTGGAACAACCATCGCAACCGGACGGCCATGGTCGGTCACCTGAAAACGTTCGCCCCGCTCCACCCGAGCCAGATATCGACTGGCATGTTGTCTTAACTCCCGTACACCAATCCGCTCCATGTGCTACATGATAGCACTTTAATGGGGATTGCGTCGCCATTAAAGATAAAGCCAAAGCCATTCTCACTAAGGGCCCGAGACAAAACTACTTGCGCGGCCGAAGGCCGAAAGTGAATACACCACAAAGGTTAAACATGTAAGCGCCGCGCAAGTAGTTTTGTCACTGGTCCTAATTTGTGGCGGAAAGACACGTGCGTTTGCAGTGGTGTGTGGTCAGGGAGGGCGTAGACTAAGGCGGTGACGGCGTCTAACCCACTTGAGGATGACCGGGGGGTTGATCGTCAGGGAATTCGTGAACTCTTGGCTTTGACTCCTAGTGAGCGGGTGCAACGTTTGGTCGAGGTTGTTGCCACGTGGTCAGAGATTATTGACCACAGCCGTCGCCGCATGACTACCCGATGACCTTCGACCCTAGATTGATCTGTCAGGCACTGAACGATGAGGGCGTGGAGTATGTAGTGCTGGGTGGTTTCGCTGCTGCAATTCATGGGTCCCCGCTCCCTACGAGCGATGTCGACATAGTCCCATCTCGTGATAAGGAAAACCTGGATCGATTGGGCCGAGCATTGACAAGGCTTAATGCAAAGATTCGCACCGAGGCCGGGCCAATTGAGACCAAGATTGACGGCGGATTCTTGGCTGCCATGACCCTGATGGTGAACCTGACAACCCAATACGGTGATGTCGATGTGACCTTTACCCCGGCAGGTCCCCGACTTGATTACGCAGGGTGGAATGAAGGAGCAGACGACGTTGAGATCGCTGACGGGTTGAGCATTCGGGTGGCGTCACTCGATGACGTGATTTCCTCAAAACGTGCAGCCGGACGAGACAAGGACATGAAGGCGCTTCCTTACCTTGAGTCTTTACGTGATGAATTAGGGGGTCTAGCAAGTTCTTGATTGATCGATCAAGGATTGCAGTCGCATTCCGCGCTCTTAACGTACTGAAGGGTTGACGATCTAACCTCGTGGCTGTGCTGCGCCTATATGACACGGCCACCGATATGGTGCGCCCTCTTGAACTTCGCCAACCCGGCCACATGTCGATGTATGTGTGTGGTCCAACTGTCTATGACGTTCCCCATATTGGACATGGTCGAGCGGTGCTTGTTTATGACGTGTTGCGCCGTTATCTCACTTGGTCTGGGCTTGAGGTTCGTCTAGTTTCAAATATCACCGACATCGACGACAAGATCATCAACCGGGCCAATACCGAGGGTCGTAATCCTGAGGAAGTAGCAATTGAGTTTGAAGACGCTTGGTATGCAGCCATCGATCAGCTTGGTGTGTTGCGACCAAACGACGACCCTCATGCCACTGCCTATGTTGAAGGAATGGTTGAACTTATTGAGGGTTTGATCGCTCGCGGTGCGGCCTACGAGACGAACAGGGGAGTAGAATTTTCGGTTGACAAGGTTCCCGGATACGGCCTGCTAACGAACCAGTCGCTTGATTCTTTACAGTCCGGTGCACGAGTCGAGATTGAAACTGAGAAGCACAACCCGCTCGACTTTGCACTTTGGAAGAAGGCAAAACCAGACGAACCCGCATGGCCATCGCCTTGGGGGCCTGGACGTCCGGGATGGCATACCGAATGTGTGGTCATGTCGCTCGATCTATTGGGAGAAGGGTTTGACCTGCATGCGGGTGGGCTCGATCTGAAGTTTCCCCATCATGAGAACGAGCGAGCACAAGCAGTTGCGATGGGACGTGACTTCGCTCGACATTGGATGCACCATGCCTTTGTAGAGGTGGGTGGAGAGAAGATGAGCAAGTCGTTGCACAACTTCACTTCGCTCACTGATCTGTTGTTGCGTGCCGACGCTCGGGCCTATCGGTTGTTGGTGCTCCAGGCCCATTACCGCTCGCCTCTTGAGGTCACTCCTAACACCATTGAACAGGCAACTCGCAGTCTCACTGGTTTGGACAACCTCGCTCGTCGTGCAGTCGATATTGGGTCAGACGTGGTACCTGACGCTACGACGATGGAGCACTTTCGTGCAGCCATGGATGATGATCTTGATACCCCTGGCGCAATGGCTGTGATCTTCGATGCCGTTCGGCAAGCGAATGTCGCGTTTGATTCCGATGGCTCGGCGGCCTCGTTGGTGGCGGCATTGCGGGCTATGACCGAGGCGATTGGACTAGAACTGCGTGCTGATGATGATGCTCTTGATGCCGAGATCCTCGGGCTTGTGAGCCAACGTGACCAAGCTCGTGCCTCGCGCGACTGGGCAGGGGCTGATCGTTTTAGAGACGAACTGATCTCACTTGGTTATGTCGTTGAAGACACTTCTGAGGGCACGAAGGTGCGCCGAGGTTGAGGCGCAATAGTTCACGTACTCCATTGCCACCAGGGTTTGGAACAATCTGGGTAAGCGTGGCGCTTGACCTGGTTGGCTTTGGCATCGTGTTGCCGATCCTTCCGCTTTATGCAGAAGACTTTGGAGCCTCACCAACCGAGGTAGGTTTGCTTGTCGCCTCCTTTTCTTTAATGCAGTTGATTTTCTCGCCTATTTGGGGCCGCTTGTCTGATCGCATAGGACGCAAACCCCTACTGTTGTTTTCACTAGTGGGAACTGCCATTGGCAGTTTGTTAACTGGACTTGCTGGCTCATTGTGGTTGCTGTTTGCTGCTCGCATTATTGATGGAATTAGTGGAGCAAGTGTGTCTGTGGCACAAGCATCGGCAGTTGACCTAGCACCGCCAGATCAACGCCCTCGTTTGTTGGGAATGCTGGGCGCAGCATTTGGAGTGGGCTTTGTTGTGGGGCCGGCCCTTGGTGCATTAGCTGCTCTTGGAGACCACAGACTCCCCTTCTTTTTGGCAGCCGCAGTTGCCGCGACTAATGCTCTAGTAGCTTGGCGCCGTTTACCTGAGACTCATCCGAAAGAGTCGCGCTTGCAAGCAAGCCTTGCTAGGCAGTCCATGCCAAACGATGCCTCTAGCAGATGGTTCGAGGTGCCTGGACTAGTGCAATTGATGGCGGTGGCGTTCCTTGCGTTAGTGGCATTTAGTGCTTTCGAGGCGACTTTCGCGCTGTTGGGTGAGCGGCGTTTTGAGCTGACACAAGCCTCGACCGGGGCCGTGTTTGCTGGGATCGGCATCGTCATGGTGGCGGTGCAAGGTGGCATGGTACACGCTGCAGCGAAACGTTTTGGTGAAATAAAGGCGTTGCAGATGGGTTTGGCCCTTAACGCCATGGGGCTATTGGTATTGACCAATGCCAACAGCTGGCCGGTTCTCATCATCGCATTGGGTCTATTAGTTGTGGGCCAAGGACTCGTCACCCCTATGGCAGCTTCGGTAATTGCTGGGAGGGCTCGAAGCGATCGGCGTGGCGCAGTTCTTGGCGCACAACAATCAGCTGGGAGCTTCGCCCGTGTTGTTGGCCCCGCAGCCGGTGGGTTTCTCTTTCACCATATTGGCGTGAGCGCACCCTCATGGTTCGGCGCTGGGCTATCTGCTTTTGCCGTGATTTTGATTTTTGGCTTTCGTCGGACGGGTCAAGATGTTACCGTTGAGTAACTTAGATCCCGTACCTTCTCACACACCGAGGTAGCCACCGTGTCTTTCTCACTTGAACTAAACGACGATCAACTCGAACTCCAAAAATGGGTCCACGACTTTTCTGCCAACGTCATTCGACCTGCCGCCCATGAATGGGATGAACGTGAAGAGACTCCATGGCCAATCATCCAAGAGGCAGCCAAGATCGGTCTCTATGGCTGGGAGTTTTTGATGAACGCCAACATGGACGCATCTGGCGTGACCATGCCGGTGATCATCGAAGAACTGTTCTGGGGCGATGCTGGCATTGGGCTTTCGATTTTGGGTACGGGTCTAGCCGTTGCGGGCATCGTTGCCAACGGTGCTCCTAACCAGATCTTCGAGTGGATGCCACAGTGCTTCGGTACCCCAGAAAAGCCCGAGTTGGCGGCCTTTTGTGTGTCTGAACCTGATGCTGGCTCTGACGTGTCGAGCTTGCGTACGAGGGCTGTTTATGACGAGGCCAATGACGAGTGGGTTCTTAACGGAACCAAGACTTGGATCACCAATGGCGGTATCGCTGCGATTCACGTGGTGGTTGCTTCGGTTGACCCAGCGCTTGCAGCTCGTGGTCAGGCCAGCTTCATTATTCCTCCCAACACCAAGGGTTTGAGCCAAGGTCAGAAGTTCCAAAAGCACGGTATTCGTGCAAGCCACACTGCTGAAGTGGTGCTCGACGATGTGCGCATTCCTGGCAGTTGTTTGCTCGGTGGCAAGGAGAAGCTCGACGAGCGCCTTGCCCGTGTGCGTGAGGGTAAGAAGTCAGAGGGTCAAGCAGCGATGGCAACCTTTGAGGCAAGCCGACCTGCTGTTGGTGCCCAGGCACTCGGTGTTGCCCGCGCTGCATATGAGTACGCGTTGGACTACTCGAAAGAGCGCAAGCAGTTCGGTCGTGCGATTGTTGAGAACCAAGCGATTGCCTTCAAGCTCGCTGACATGAAGACCCGTATTGATGCTTCACGCCTTCTGGTGTGGAGAGCTGCATGGATGGCTCGCAACGCCAAGCCTTTCACGGCGGGCGAGGGTTCAATGTCAAAGCTGTATGCCAGCGAGACGGCGGTTTGGGTCACCGAGCAGGCCATTCAGATCTTGGGCGGTTACGGCTACACCCGGGAGTACCCGGTTGAGCGTTGGCACCGTGACTCGAAGATCTTCACCATCTTCGAAGGCACCTCCGAGATCCAACGTCTCGTAATCAGCCGTGCCATATCCGGAGTCCGCATCCAATAACGCCATGCCCGAGACTGTGGAGATGAAATAGCATTTAAATCTATAGAAATCCTACAAAATATGTAGAAATAGGTGGTCTATACATGTGTTCTTACATGTTTGAATCACTTATTTCTACATATCTTGTAGAGTTCATGCATGACTTTTAAACCCCGTGGTATCGAAGGTCGGGTGGCAGCCGCTCTTTAAGTTTCACCAGTGGTCATTCTTGAGGGGCCACACGGGGCGGGTAAGACTTCACTTTGTCAACGTCTTCAAGAACGAGGTGTTCTTAGCGATTACGTGAGTTTGCTCTCCGAGTCGACCCGCCGTTTGGCTGAGACCGACGCCGAAGCATTTGTCGGCATTGGTGAAACCCGGATTGACCGCCTTGAGCTCGTACGCACCTTTCGTTATTTAGCGACCCTGACCGGACAGATACTCAATCAAGAGTCGGCCTCTAGGGAGCTTGATCTGAACTCTCAAACTTTTGCTAGATACCTGGACATTCTCGAAAACCTAATGTTGGTTGAACGGATACCAGCGTTTCATTCTCATGAGCGCATTGCTGCTCGCCGGAGGACGAAAATACACGTTGTCGATACGGCTCTGGCCACTTGGGCTCTGCGGGTATCAGATGCAGAGTTGACAAGCGGGAGCGATCAGTTTGGTCCGCTGCTCGAATCTTTCGTAGTCGGCGAGTTGATAGCACAAGCGGCTACGGGTGAGAACGACATCGTGATCACCCATTGGCGTGATCCAAGCGGTCGGGCAGAGGTTGACCTTGTGATGAGTGATCGAGAAGGTCGTTCGATTCCGGTTCAGATCAAAGCAGGGGCGACGATACGTGAAGATTGGACGAAGGGGATTGAAGCCTTTAGACGGAAGTTCCATGACACAGTGCACCGAGGAATCATTTTTTATGGAGGTAATGAGCTTGCACGATTGGGTCATGAAATATCGGCAGTCCCGATAGCAATGTTGTGGGGTGGTAGATCCGGTCGAGGCTTTGATCAAAAGCCGTCAGTGGGTGGATTGGACTGAGACAAGATACGAAGACGCGACGAGCGGGAAGTATCTTCGAGACGTTGATGCTCTCGTGATCCAAATACGTGACTTCCTGGACGAGGCTCCCCATTTGGGGACACTAGAGGCGGTCCATACAAGTGATGATGGCTCGGATCTTCTTGATCATATGAATGTTTTGACTAACTCGATTGGAGAGTTAGAAGTTCAGATCAATGATTTGAAATTCGCTTTCGAAGCGACATTAGGTGTGCTCTCAGAGGGCAGCCCAAAGCTTGATAGATCGTCGAATCCAAGTGTCATACAAGTTGAGTTAAAGCAGTTGGGAAAACGACTCGGTCCTTATATTGAAAAATTGAAAGGAGCGACGGAGAAGCTATCAAAAACCCACTCTTTGATAGGTAGTGCCATTGATGGATTGATCAAAGAAACGGCAGAGTCATCGCCGTTGGGTTCTGAATTGGAATCTATGATTTCGGGTTTAGGCAATATTGACTTAGCAATAAACCGCGAAGAGCTAGATGAAGGAAGAGAGATGCTCCGTATGTTCGGGCGCTTATCCAAAGACATGCGTCGACCGATGGAATCTATCGATGATTCAATTCAGGTCATGATCGACATGGCATCGATGCCAGATGCTTGGCGTGGGGCGCTGGAGATCGCCCGACGGCGACGTTATGATAGGTGACGGGTTTTTTCTGATTGGCCTACTACTTGTTCTGAGTAGTTAAAGCTCAGTCGTCTATGGGTGTACGCCGCGGAGGCCTGCCCATGCGAGGTCGGCTACTTGTAGTGCGACGACGTCGGGGTCTAGATCGAGCCCACGAGTGATCCATTGTCGGCCTGTGCCAGTGGCCATGCCAACGATGCCATAGGCGAGCAATTGGCGATGAGCTGGTGCGAGGTTCGCGTCGATGAGTAAAGCAACAGTTGTTGCCATGGCTGACTCGATGGCCATGGCAGTAGCAGTGAATTCTGGGTCGGTCTGATCTTGACTGGCAATCAGTAGGGTCATTGCACTGCAGTTTTCTTTTACAAAACGAAAGTACGCGGAGAATCCAGCAGCAACTTGTAAACGAGGTGACGTGGCATCGGAAGTGGCCGTTGCAATTTGGTGTTCGAGCCGTGCACCTACGTCGGCGAGAACATTGAGGTACAGGTCACGCTTAGATTCGAAGTGTTGATAGAGCACCGGCTTGGTAACTCCAGCAGATTCAGCGACCTGATCCATGACGGTGTCGTGGTAGCCATTGGCGGCAAACGTTTCGAGGGCAACATCGAGAAGTTGCCGGCGACGAGCATCGGCTGGGAGACGAATGACAGACATGTTCCCCAAACCCTAACAAGTGCCACTCTTTGTGATTGCACTGGTCCAGCGGACTCAGGCACCGGACCAATTTGTATGCGTTTATCGCTCCGGTTCTCTCTTGAGTGGGTTCTCCAGACAGGAGGTTCTATGGGCTGGAGCGAACTTCAAAGTGATGGCACGTACAACAAAGCGACCTTCTGGTCCCTCGGGGACCCGTCTCCGCCCGCCCGAACCGTTTCGTCCAAAACGAAACGTCTCAGGAACGGGCGTAGCACTTTTGGCATTGCGCATTCACCGCGCCCGAGTTCGGATACTCCGTTTGCCTGCTTCCGATGACCCATTCTTCTGGGACGACCCCACCGACTGAAGTTTGTTCTTCTGCTTAGCCGTACCTCTTACGCGAGGAGGGTGGCTATGGCGGCGGGGGTGTCGGTGGGGGAGTTGATTTCGATACAGGTGCCGTTGCCAGCTTTGGCTAGAAGCTTGGCCTCTTCGTTGTCGCCTGTAGGGGCGAGCAGGTGGACGGTATCGAGGTGGCGAGCTTGGGCAAGAGCATCACCTCCTGCGGTGGCTCGGCCATCTGATAGCACGATGGCTATCTTGTGAGATGCGTTGGAACGTTCGAGTTGGCGACGTGCCGCTTGCAAAGCAAGCGATAAGTCGGTTACGCCGTGGCCTCGTAATGACAATATGTCATCTACAACTTGCTCGACTGAACGGTGTTCTCCTTGGGCCTTAACTACAACGGCATTGCGGGCGAATGAGATCACGCTGTAATCGTCATCGCCCTGGCGAAATGCAATGGCTGCTGCGGCAACCGCCATTGTGGCGAGTCGTTGTCCAGCCATTGACCCACTGCGATCTACCACAAGACACAGGGCTGTTTTCGGACGAGCCCATTTGCGAACATAGAGATCATCAAGCGATGGGGGTTCTTTTGTAGCTCGGGAATCAGCGAGTGTTTCTATGCTTGAATCGAGATCGAGGTCACCACCCTCGGTTGCGCGGGCTCGGCGAAGTCGTCCGATACCACGCTGATCTGCTCGCCCGCGACGGGCAACATCAAGCATGATTCGCCCAGCTAATTGGCGAGCCAGGCGACGAAGCACGGGGTCGGTGGTGCCTGCCATATCAGCAAGCATCGTCAAGGCTTTGTCAGGGTCTCGATCAAGTAGATCACGAAGCGCGTCTTCATCGAGTTGGCCAACCTCTGGTGACACTTTTTCAAAGTTTGGATTCTTTGCCAGAGATTGCCGTGCAGTGGTTTGGCGCTGCGCATCGGCTACGGCCTGACGGGCCTGTTCGCCCTCTTCGATTAGGCCTTGGCCAGGCCCGGTGTCGTTGTGACCGGGCCCTTCACTTTTCCCGAGTCATGAGTCTCGGGATCGTCGGAACTTAAGAAGATTGAGGCCCACAATTCTCGAATCAGATCATCGGCACTGCGTCCACAACCCTCATGAATGCGGATGCGCCCACTAAGCGCTGCCAACGCAGCATCGATACCAACTCCACCATCATGAAGAGCAACATTACGTAGGTCGGCCAGATTAGTGGCGACCAAAATCATGTCGATCGCCCCTCGAACCGATGACCCCACTCGAATGTCATTGTGTTGGCGAGTAGCTCGGGTTAGTTCTACAACCTTGGACATCCACACTTCATCGAAAGGAGCATCAATAGAGGCATCAGCAGTGGCTCGGCGGAGAATTTCCAACTCATCGGGGACCTCTTGGTAGCCCATGGCGACCCGACAAGTCCGGTCATAAATCGCTGAGCTGATACGAGCAGTACCTACAGCATCGAAGGGGTTCATGGCTGCAACGAGGCGGAACCCAGGTGCGGCAATGACGTGGCCCAACCTAGGAATATGTAGCTCGCGTTCAGCCATGACGGTTACTAAAACATTGAGTGTCTCTTCAGGAACTCGGTTGATTTCTTCGAGGTAGAGCAACGAGCCATCTCGCAGCGCAGTCACAAGAGGACCATCAACAAAGGTGTCTGGCGAATATCCCTCACTTAGAACTCGCGAGGGGTCATGCGAACCGATCAGTCGGGCGGGAGTTAGCTCGGCATTTCCCTCAACGAACTCAAAACCAACGGCGAGTTCACGAGCAACGGTACGCAACAAGGTTGACTTGCCGGTTCCAGGTGGACCTTCAAGCAAAACATGGCGTTGAGCGGCGAGCGCCGCAACTACTACTTCAGCTTCTCGGCGACGCCCGACGACCTGAGTGACCAGGCCGTCGAGCAGTTGCCGATAGGAAGTTTGCGACTGGCTGGCAGTCACCGACTATCAGTCGTAAACGAGGACGCCGCGGATGTTCTTGCCATCGCGCATGTCCTGGTAGCCCTGATTGACCCCGTCTAGTGGGTAGGTGCGAGTAACCATCTCGTCTAGCAACAATTGCCCCGAGCGATAGAGCTGGAGCAACTTGGGAATGTCGGAACGGGGGTTGGCGGACCCGAAGAGAGACCCACGAATCTCTTTTTGCATAAGGGTTAGATCGACCAAAGAGAGTTTTACGTCGAAATTGAATGTGGGGGCGAGGCCGGTGATAACCGCTCGGCCATTCTTGGCTACAAGCGCCATGATGGGCATTATCTCGTTGCCATCTACTACGCCCGGGGTGACTATGACTTTGTT
Organism: Acidimicrobiales bacterium; assembly: GCA_038256565.1. Lineage (GTDB taxonomy): Bacteria > Actinomycetota > Acidimicrobiia > Acidimicrobiales > CADCSY01 > JACOTK01. Next base: position 16,910 of record JBBSKG010000049.1, read on the forward strand.
GGCCATTTTGCCCCAAGAAATTTCAGTGACGATTTTCATTGCCTCAAAAATATCTTTGGCGGTGTGAGTAGCGCCGAACTCTTGGGACTGTTCACGCTTGAACTCAACTGGGTCGACCGCAACGATGTGACGTGCACCAGCAAGGCGAGCACCCTGTACGGCGCTCATCCCGATGCCGCCGATGCCTACGACTACCACTGTGTCGCCAGGCTTTACCTCAGCGGCGTAGACCGAAGAACCCCAACCGGTTGTCACGCCACAACCCACGAGGCAGGCCTTGTCGAGGGGAATATCTTTTTCGATCTTTATGCACGAGGCTTCATTGACAACGGTGTGTTCGGCAAAGGTGCCGAGCATGCACATGGTGCCGATGTCCTTGCCCTGCGCATGGAAGCGGTAGCTGCCGTCATAGAGCGAGCCGCCCTGCATGATTTTTGAGCCAAGATCGCAGAGGTTTTGGTGGCCGGTTGAGCACATGTCGCAACGTCCACAGGCGGGCATGAAGGCGAATACAACGTGGTCGCCGACAGCGAGGTCGGTCACCCCTTCGCCGAGTTCGAGAACTACGCCAGCACCTTCGTGACCACCGATGCAGGGAAGGGGGGCGGGGAGGTCGCCGGTGTAAAGGTGCTCATCGGAGTGACACATTCCTGATGCCGCCAGTTTGACGAGCACTTCACCGTGCTTGGGCGGGTCAAGCTCAACTTCCTCAACGCTCCAGTCTTTCTGAACTCCCCACAAAATTGCTGCCCTGGTCTTCATAGCCGGTGGCTCCCCTCTAGATGAAAAATAAGATGAACGAACACAAATGAATGAACGGGGGTCACGCTAGCGCATTTTTAGCTGTTGGTGACTTGGTTTTATATGGCTTGAGTTCCGGGTAACGACTGTTACGAGGCGGTCATTCCAGCGTCGACTGGAAGAGCGGCTCCGGTAATGGCGTCGGCGTCGCGTCCGCATAGCCAAGCTGCTGCAGCGGCAACCTCATCTGGCGTTATGAGGCGGGGAAGCAAGTGGTGTTGGACGAACTCGTCGGTGCTCTCGAGGCCGTAGACGACGGCGCTTGCCGCGAGCATCGCTGTGGTGGTTGAACCTGGACAAATAGCGTTTGCTGTCACACCCATGGAACCGAGCTCGGCGGCGAGGCTTCGGATGAAACCCAGGACCCCGTGTTTTGCGGCCGCATAGCCAGCGAGCTGCGGCATGCCGGTAGTCGCTGCAGCCGAAGCTATTGCGACGAAGCGACCGTGGCGAGGTTCGGGCCTTGCGAGCAATGAGGGGACGGCTGCTTTGGCGAGTCGCCATACGCCCGTGAGGTTGATGTCGATCAGTGCCTCCCAGGCCTCATCGGTGGTTTCCCATGCGGGCGGCCCGCCAGCGATTGCACCAGCACAAGCAACTGCAGCGTCGAGTCCACCAAAGTGTTCAACGGTTTGAGCAACGGCATTGTTGAGGTCGTCTTGAGAGCGAACGTCACCAACAACGGCGATGGCATTTGACCCACAACTGGCAACAGTTGCATCGAGTTCGTCAAGTGTCGCCAACGGGTAAGGAAGAGCTGGGTTGTCGGCGCATGCATCGAAGACGGCCACAGACCAGCCTTCGGTGGCGAGACGTCGTGCGGTAGCTGCACCCACGCCACGTGCCCCGCCTGTGATTAGTGCGACGCGGCCGGGCTCCAGCAGTCGATCCATTCTAGTAAAGGTACTTCTTGGTATGAATAAAAATCAGTTATTGAAAGCTTTCGTAGTTCATGTCTTTCACATGAATTTGACCTTGTGAATTCGAATGTGAATGTGTTCGATTCCGACCAGCTTTCTTGGCGACATAGAGAGCATGGTCAGCAAGTTCAAGTGTGTGGTTTGGCAGCACACCTAATTGGTGAATAGCAATACCTGTACTGAAGGTCGCAGCAGGATTGGTTTCGTTCCAGCCCTCTCGGAGTCGTTCGATGGTTTGTTCAGCATCAGGCCCGCTGCGATGCAATATCAACAAGAACTCTTCACCGCCGTAACGAGCCAGATGGTCGTCGTCTCGCATCTGGCTCTGCAGGTAGCTCGCAAGAGCCTTGAGGACCGTGTCGCCACATGAGTGACCATGGGTGTCGTTAACTTCTTTGAAGTGGTCGATGTCGATCATGGCAACAGCGTCGCCAACTTGAAGCCGCGCAAGCATCGAGGTGGCATGACGGCGGTTTCCAATGTCAGTCAGTTCGTCGCGCAAGGTGG
>JBBSKG010000050.1:0-18826 GCA_038256565.1 Acidimicrobiales bacterium
CGTCGTCATCGTCTAGGAGTGGTTCGAGGGGTCCGTATCCCGTGATATTTCGAAGCGCACGGTCGGCGACGATTTCTGGGTTAGGAAGGTCAAACGATCTGAGTCCCCGCTTGTGGTCTGCATTCCAGCGAGCTATCTCGTCGGAAATGAGTTGACGTAAAGCGGCCAAGCCTGGCTCGCCTCGAACATCGAGTGCCAAGTCTTTACCAAGCGCCTGAACGCGCTTCTCGATTTCACCTAGGGGTGAGAGGGTTTGCATTGAATCCATCAGACGGCCCCCTCTTCGCTCCAGGTGCCTAAAGACCCTGGGATCACAAGTTCTGGTTCACGAACCAGAGGTTCGTTGTGTGCCCCAACACGTTTGAGAACGGCGTGATAAGCGCCTGTCATTGCAGCGGGAAGTGGGGCAGGAAGACGTACTACATCTCGCAAAGCGTTTTCAACGTTGCGATGTGGAATGAACAGTGGCGAGGCCATGTGAATCTCATCTGTGACTCCTGCGGTAAGATCGGCAAGCCCTCTACTGATCTGGGATCTGAGCCTGGCTTGGTGGGGAGCTTCATTGATGACTGGGATGATCCGTGCTGGTTCTACGTCGGCACTCACTAGCTCGTTGATAACTCGCACCAGGGCATGGAGACCTTTAACGCCAGGATGTCCTATGACGAATACGACGTCGGCATGGTTTGCGGTATGTCGAGCCATGAGATTGCGTTCGTCAATATCTGCTGAACCAGTAGACCCAGCTCCTTCAAAATCGGCGGTTATGTCACAGACCAAGGTCTGAAAGGTTCGTCGTAGAGAATTGAAAGCTGCCTGAAAAGCATGAGGTCGAATAGATGGCCAATAGCGGGCCTGGCGCAAACCGAGCAGCAGTTGGTACTGGCGCTCTACCACTTCAAATGTCAAAGCGCTCACTTCGGTGTGGCTGGGCACTCCGTTTCTATGTGCATCAACAAGTTCTTGAATGCCTGGTACTACATCTCTAACGTCATGCAACATTGCCTGTTCGCTATGTAGGGCGAAATCAACCAAAGCAACCTGACTTCGCTGTTTTGTACCTAGGCCCAACCCTTGAGCTAGTGCTGCCGCAAGTGTTGAGGCCCCCGTTCCACCAGGTCCACATACTGCGGCGACTGACCCAGGCATTAAAGCTTGAGTTAGATCTATGTCAGCATCTGATTGGGCCAACAGCGTTGAAGAAGTGGCTCCCACCATTTCGGTATGTGTCACTAGGGCATCGAGTAACTCTTCTCTTGCGAGCGCTGTTGATAACACTGCACTGGCACCTAAATCGATCCACTCCCGCGAGCGACGGCCATCGTCGACAATCAACACGACACAGCCCACGTCTCTTGCAGCCTGCAAGAGGTCACGGTCGACTATGGGCAAACTACCGTCTAGGAGAACGGCTGAAAATGTACGACTGCCGCCTAAGCGAGCCTTAAGCTCTTCAACGGAGACGCACTTGAGAAACTCAGCGGGGATGGCGGCAGAGGTGGTCCAGTGACTTACGGCTCGGAACCATTGCGCCCGTGGTCGTGCAAGTCCCAATAAGACATAACGGTTGCTGGCATTCATTTGCTGGTTCCAGTGGCACCTGTTTTTGTGGCACCCGTATCGCTGGTGTCATTGGTGTCACTGTCTGACCAACCCAAACCTGTGACTCTTGCAATAGTGACCGTTCCCGACGCTGCGGCTTTGGCCAACTCTTGGAGTTCCCCAGGTGGCACTGCCAAGACCAGAGTCATCGAACCGTTGCTTCCAACAGCGCGATCACCTGAGTCAATACGCACGACCTTGGCACCTGAACTGATAGTGGTTACTTGGGGAGCGCCTGCAGCGGTTGAGGTGAGAATGACGTCGACCCGTTCGCCAGGTAATAACCGACCACCCAATGCGTTTCCGGGGTTGACCGGAATAGATATCTGAGCGAGCTGCGGGCTGCCGTCGGGCTTTACGATCCCACTGTTCCATATGAGTTCACCCGACTTAATCGGTGCCAGGGTTGTAGTGCCAACGAGCGCATCGGGCGAGGAAACGGCCAGACGACTGAGTTGATCAGGCAGATCTAGCGCCACGACTGAAAGATCAGAGGCACTGAGATATTCACCAGCTTCAATTGTTCTGTTGGCTATGACATAAGAGCGTTCAGGCGCTCCTGATGCTTGATAAGCCGAGAAGATTCCAACAGCTCCGGCAGCCACAAGGAAACCACCAACCACTGCGCGTCCGCTTGGGAGTCCACGGCGACGCTGAAGTTGACGTGTTTCAGGTGCAATACCTTCAGACGAGGAAGGGTTTGTGCTGAATGGACGTGAAAGTACTGAAACCATCTGAGGTAAGGCATCCTTAGTGAGTTAGTGAGACTTAGTGTGAGTTAAAAATGGAAAGTGACCAAATTGATAAGTTATGAAACACCATGAACACCTTCTAGGGCCGCTATAGTGTCGGGGTGAGTACAACTGAGAACAACGACGAAATTATTTGGATGACCACCCAGGAGGCCTCCCGTCGCATGGGGGTAACACCTCGGACCCTGTATCGATTCATTGATGAGGGCGACATTCCTGCCTACAAGATGGGCCGTGTGTTCCGAGTTCAAAAGGCCGACGTTGACGCATTTATAGCTAGGGCCGCCATCAAGCCTGGAACACTTAGTCATCTAATCGCCGAACGTAGAATTGCTTCGGCGACTGCTGCTGACGAGACGTAACAGACGCTTGGACGGTCGCCCTCTAGTTGGATCGTCACCACGTCGACACCCACAGCACTCAGCCGTCCGCTTACCTGTTCCCTGCCAGTGCTGGTGATTGTCACCCAGGGATGTCCTTCTGCCGCTGTGGCTAGGAATTCGATGAACAACAGGTCGAGTGATGGTTCACGATCGCCATAGGCTGGTCCGTGGAGTGCGTTTGTTTGGGGCCTAACAGTGGCTATGGCGCTTAGAGCGCAGTAGACGTTTACATCGCCTCTCATAGTCATGGCGATAAAATCACGCCCAATTGTTTGGATAATGCCGCAGTGGGTGTTACCACTTTCGGTTCTTATCGAGACCGTTTCCTGCTGTTCGGCCAGGTCAAGCAGGGTGCCTAATAGGCTTGCCTGTTCTTGGGCCTGTTGTTTGAGCCGGTGTTCGCGCTCACGCTGGCGATGAATGGCCTCTGTGCGTTCCTCGTCGACAAGAGACAGCAAGGGGTCAGAGGTCATGAAATGTAAGGTTCCACAAGCAGGCTCCACCTTCCTGCCAATGGTCCTTAGGACCAATTAGACCCTCTGATTGCATTTCAAACCTTTTTAGTGCACGATGAATGCCATGTCGGTTACTACGCATGTAGCGGTTATTAATCAACGCGCTGTGTTTATCAAGCGAGCGGCTCCCGGAGACACGAGTATTCGCCTAGCCCATGAGGCTGAAATGCTGACTCAAGCAGCAGGCAAAGGGGTGATGGAACTCGTCGAGTTCATAGATGGGGCTGATGGTGCGGTTTTGACGGCTTACTTTGTGGGAGGGGGCACGGCGCTAGATCTCGGATCACGTCGTGAAGTAAGCGCACGAGTAGTTGCAACCATGGCGGCGACCCTTGCTGAAACCTTGGCTGATGTCCATGATCGTGGGTTGGTTCATGGCTCTGTTTGTGCAGAGCATGTTTTGGCACCGGCGGAATCTCCTACTTTGTGTGGCTGGGCGAGTGCAGTGATTGCACGTAGGAATGGTTTAGAAGACGCGACTAGTGACTCGCCGAATCCCCATGATGATGCAGTTGGTTTGGCGTCATTGGTGGTTGATTTACTTGATGAATCAACTGACACTCTTGCAGAAGCTATACGAGCGGTCGTAGCCCGTGTGGGAACTCGTGATGCAGACGCTGCCCCGTCAATGAGGGCAATTGCGGTTGCATTGAGGGCATTAGTTCCAGTTGAGTCGTCAATGGGTGATGACGAAGAAGTTGTTTCACGAATCCCTATGGGAAGGGCTCTTTACGCGAGAGGTGGACGTGGCGAGGCACATGTGGGAGAACGCACTAATCGTTTCGAGCGCCGTGGGAAATTGTTAGCGAGGATTCCTGCGGGTAGTCGCCACTTGCGTCTCGCAGGTATTGGGGCCATGGTGATTGGCTCAGTGCTTGGTGTGATTGTGTTTTGGGGAGGGTCCGATTTACCAGCGTCTTCCTTAGGGCCGCATCAGGACAACAAGAATGAATGTGCCATCAGTGCTTCAACTGAACCTGTTGTCGATATCGATAGTGACGGATGTTTTGAGCCAATTGTGGTAATCGGACGAGTTGTTAGTGCGGGCGAAGTTTCTTGGGAACTTGGAAATGAGGGCGACCTAGTGGTGGTGGGCGATTGGGATGGCGACGAGATGGTGACGCCTGGCATTGTGCGCCCTTCAATTGGAGAGGTTTGGATCTTTGAGAGATGGGCTAAACCCGATGAAGAGGTTCCTGCGCAAAAAGTCGAGGCAGATCCTGTTTTGTCAGCCAAGTCAGCCAAAGTCGTAAAGAACAAAGCAGGCCTTGACGTTATTGAGATCACCGATGCCGAGGGGGTTCGCCAGCAAATCCTGCCGTGATTGCCAGCGAACTCGATCAGACTTTGACGATGTTGGAACAGAGGTCTTCTGCCCAAAGGACTGATTGTAGGTAGCTTCTTGCAATGAGTTCGGTAGGGACTTTGAGCTGGTCAGCTTTTTCTGGGTCGCCCTTTTCGTAGGCAATGACCGCCTCGAGAAGTGAACCTAGTGGACCGTTGTGGTGCACTAGTGCTGTTCGAATTTCTGGAGTAAGAGGTAGCTGTTCGACCACCGTAGCCATGGGTGCATCGAGGAGTGCATCTAGTACCGACAACATGCCCATGGTAAAGGCAGAGCGGCTGTCGATCTTCAGATGAGAGGCAAGTTTTTCAGACATCTTGGCTCGAACAAGGGCGAGGGTGGTTAGCTCGTTGGGTTTGTTGTCAATAGTCGTGAAGGCAATGAGAACGGCCAGATTGTTAACAGCCTCAAGGCCCAACATGACAAGTGCTTCGCGAACGTCTTGTACTTGTTTGGGCAACGAGAAGAAGCCTGAGTTGGCAAGACGTAAGGTGCGATATGTGAGCCCTATGTCTTGATTGATGATCTCGCTGAGATGTTGGATGTCACTTGATGGTGAGCTGAGTTCTGCAAGAAGTTGCAGCACGGCAAGGCGATTGCTGGTGATGCGATGGGAAGAGAGCACTTGAGGGCGGGTAAAAAAATAACCCTGGAAAAGGTCGAATCCAAGAGCATGACAGATGGCGAAATCTTCGGGTGTCTCTACTTTTTCCGCCAGCAGTAGTGCGCCGCGCGCCTTCAAGCGATCAACGAGGCCACTGAGTTCTTTTGGTGGGCACAGCGGTAGGTCGACCTTTACGATTGCCGATTGTTCAACGAGTCCGTTGTGCATGCTGTTCAACGAAAAATCGTCCAGGGCAAAGCGGTAACCCTCTTTGCCGATCTCGATGAGCTTATCGAGTAAAGGCTGGTCAATCTGTTCATTTTCAAGCAGTTCGAGCACTACCCGATGGGCAGGAAGCGCACGGTAGAGGCCGTCGATTAAAAACGATCGGGTCACATTGATGAAGGCAAGCCCGCCACTGGTCAATTGGTCGATGCCCATTTCGACTAATGCGTTTGAGGCAACTTGACGAGTTGCATCATCGGGGTCGCTGAAGGTTGCGAAGTTCGTAGCGCTATCGCGATAGAGCAACTCGTAACCAATGACGTTACGGACACGGTCAAAGATGGGCTGGCGTCCCAGGAATATGCGTTCGCTCACAGTGATGTACCTATCGTCATGAGAGTGCTCCAGCCTTAACACTTTGTGTGGAAAGAAGTTTCGTTCGAATATCTTCGGACCATACGACGGCATCAAGGTAGGCTTCTGCCATAGCGTTGATATTTATTCCAGCCTGTTCAATTCCACCAAGATCGCCGTGCTCATAAGAAATAGATGCATCCAACAAGATGCCCAGCGGCCCATACTTGTGTATTAACGCTTGCGCAACGTTGTCGCTGAGCGAAAGGTGCCCAATGACTGATGCCATTGGGGTGTCGACAAGAGCGTCAAGTAGTGAAAGAAGCCCTACCGTGAAGGCTTCCATGGCGTTGATTCCGAGCGCCGGAGCTATCTGTTCACAGGTTTTTGCACGAATAAGCGAGATGACAGTGAGTTCCGAGCAAGCATTGTCAATGTCGCTAAGTGCCAATAGCAACAGCATTTCTCGTACTTTGTCGAGACCTAGCATGACGAGTGCCTGGCGTACCCCTTGAATTTTTTTGGGGAGTCCGATCCCAGCTGAGTTAACAAGAGCAAGGGTGCGATAGGTAAGTCCAATGTCGGCGCTAATAGCAGCGTCGAGTTCGTCAAGGCTCACTGTTGGTCTGTCGAGTTGGGATGCGAGATACAAGGTGGCAAGTCGGTTGGCAGGCGCTCGCCTTCCTTCGATTATCTGAGGGCGCGAAACCAGATAGCCCTGGAAGAAGTCAAAACCAAGATCGTGACAACGCACGAACATTGAAGCCGTCTCTACTTTCTCTGCCAAAAGAAGTGGACCGCGGCCTCGCAGGTGGGAAACCATGTCGTCGAGCAAATCGGGTGGACATTCCATGAGGTCAACTTTGACGATGTCTGCCAGCTCAACGAGCGCGTCGTGTGCGTAAGAGAGCGAAAAATCGTCGAGGGCCAAGCGATAGCCCTGGCTTTTCACCTCGTGTAGTACTTCAAGCAACTCGGGGGTCACGATTTCGGTCTCAAGCAATTCCAGTATCACTCGGTCGGTCGGCATCGAGCGATGTAGTCCATTAGCAAGAAACGAGCCCGTTACGTTGACAAATGCCGGAAGATCGCCAGTTAGGCGCTGCAAACCGATATTAGTAAACGCAATACTGACGACCTGGCGTGTGGCTTCGTCGGGGTCGATGAAGACAGCCCTATTGGCCAAGCTGTCCCTATAAAGCAGCTCGTAGCCAATGACCTCACCTGAGCGATTGATCACAGGTTGTCGGGCGAGATAAACAGTGTTCTTCATGAGATATCCACTTGATCGGCACCGAAGCGGCTCTACCTGAGCGATTAGTCGGAATAGTCCGAATAGTCCGAAAATGGAAAAAGTTTGCTATCTCTATCTTGATTAAATCGCTGTAATGAAAAGTAATGAATTTGGCTATAAGTGGCTGACCTGGCAGCATGGAGACATGCAAATGTCTGCTCAAGCGTCGAGGAAACCTTGTGAAGTGGCTAAATATTCGCTAATCGGCTGGATATTTCTCTTCGGATGGATCGGCTTTTTGGCTGCGATCATCGTGGTTCTCAGCACGATGGACTTAGGTTTGAGTACTCCACCTGAAATTTTTGAAACGAGTAATTGGCTTGCTTGGGTCCAGACTCACACTGCCTTTGACGCATTTGTTGCTCTTGCTCGCGTCGTTGTACTGGTGCTTGGTTGCTACTTGTTGGTTGTATCGATTCTGGTGTTCTGTACTCAAGCGAATTCGACTGGTCTGGCTGCTCGATTGGTTGACTATGTTGCCCTTCCTGCTCTACGAAGGGGTCTTCGTTCGATGATGGTCCCTGCAATAGTTGGCATGACAACCATTGGGTCAGGGTTCGTTTCTGTCCCTGTTGGAGCGAGCTCTGGTGATCTAACCGTGCAAACGGCCCCTGAAGCAGTGCCGCCAATGATGACTCGTATTGATAAGACCGGTGCTGATAATGAGCTAGCTACAACAACAAGCCCGACAACAACAAGCCCGACAACAACCGTGCGTCCCCCGATTGTCATGGCGGTACCTACTGAGCAATCTAAAACTCCGACAGCACCAATTGTTCAGGGGGTGCGAGAGTGGAAGGTGCAGCCTGGCGATCATCTTTGGGGAATCGCAGAAAAAGTGATGGCTGAGGTCGGAGTCGCCGATACAGATCACCCCCGTATTGCTCGTTATTGGGAGACGCTGGTTGCGGCAAACCGTGACCGTCTAGAGGACCGAGCAAACCCCGATTTGATCTTTGCTGACCAGGCTTTGGTAATTCCTGTACCCATGACCCCTTCGCGCTGACTACGGTCAGGGGGGTGAGTAACTGTTTATTCTGTCGAATCGTCGAAGAAGAGATTCCCGCTGATGTTGTTATGACTGGCGAAAGAACTCTCGCCTTTCGTGATATCAACTCCGTTGCCCCCACTCACGTTCTTATTATCCCTCTGGAACACATTACGAATGCTTCCAACATTGAACCCATCCATGGCGACTTATTGGCAGAGATGGTCGTTATGGCCAAACAGGTAGCGGCAGCTGAAGGCATTGACGAAAGTGGCTATCGACTCGTGTTCAACATTGGAAATGATGCGGGCAACCTCGTGCCCCATCTTCACCTTCATGTCATCGGTGGGCGTCCGATGACCTGGCCGCCCGGGTAGAATTCGCTTAGAACGCCTGTGACCGATACAAATGTCAAGATCCTTGTACCTGAGAACCACTTCATGGTGGGCTTGCTCGGAGAACGCGACGAGTTATTGCGACTTGTCGAGCGCGCCTTTGTAGGCACCGAGATTCATGTTCGAGGAAATGAGGTCAGTGTTTCCGGGCCTGATGAAGAACTCGTAAAGAAAGTCTTTGAAGAGTTGATCTTGTTGTTGCAGGCAGGTGAACGTCTCGATGTAATCAATGTCGGGCGAACGATCGACATGGTTCGAGTACACGAACGGCCTTCCGAGGTGTTGACGGCAGAGGTCTTACGATCGGTAGCGGGTGGATCAGTTCGCCCGAAGTCGAGCGGCCAGAAGCGCTATGTCGATGCCATTGCTTCCAATATCGTCACTTTCGGTATTGGCCCAGCCGGCACAGGTAAAAGTTGGCTGGCGGTTGCCAGTGCGGTGCAGGCGCTTCATTCACATGAGGTGAAGCGCATTGTGTTAACCCGTCCAGCGGTTGAGGCAGGGGAGCGATTGGGTTTTCTTCCAGGAGATCTCATGGCAAAAGTCGACCCTTATCTGCGTCCGCTGTTCGATGCTCTCTACGACATGGTTGAACCAGAAGCGGCGCAGCGCCTGTTGGAACGGGGAATAGTCGAGGTGGCTCCGCTTGCATTTATGCGCGGGCGAACTCTCAATGGAAGTTTCATAATTCTCGACGAGGCACAGAACACAACGCCAGAACAAATGAAGATGTTCCTTACTCGCATTGGGTTTGGCTCAAAGGCCGTGATTACTGGCGACGTTACCCAAGTTGATGTACCCCATGGTCGTTCGGGCCTCTTGGGTCTGGAAGAGATTTTGGACGGAGTCGAGGGGCTTAGTTTCGTGCATCTGACAAACCGCGATGTTGTTCGTCACCGCATTGTCCAAGACATCGTCCGGGCTTATGAGGCAGCAGATGCCGAGCGCGATCAGTCTCGTGCCGGAAATCGTCGTCCGGCGGGTCGCCGCAAGTCTTCATGACATTTCCAGGCCCACCAATGCGTTCACGTCGTAGTGGTCCCCCCGAGGGAGACCCCGTTGTATTTGTTGCAGACGAACAGTCTGAACACGTTGTTGATGTTGTTCGATCGACTCGATTGGTCGAGGTGGTCCTTGCTGCAGAAGGGGTGCGTGGCGACTGCGAGCTGTCTCTTTATTTTGTTGAAGAGCAGGTCATTGCAGATCTAAACACTCGCTTCATGGAAGCTGAAGGCCCAACAGATGTTTTGGCCTTTCCTCTTGACGACGAGGTATTTGAAGGTGGCCGCATGCCCGATAGTTCAACGGGACCTGATCGTTCGCCGTTCGAGCCGTCCATGTTGCCCTTGATTCTTGGAGACGTCGTGGTGTGTCCTTCAGTAGCGGCACGCAATGCCCCGGACCATGCGGGTACTTATGAGGACGAGATTGATTTACTTGTCGTGCATGGTGTGTTGCATGTGTTGGGCATGGATCACGCAGAGCCTGAAGAGACAGCAGTCATGCAAGCCCGCGAGCGTGAACTGCTCGCACAATTTAATGAGCAATCATCTTGATTGACGGTTGGATCTAATGGCACTCGGACATGTGCTGGCATTGTTTGGTGCGTTTTTCTTGGTGGTGACCGCAGCCTTTCTTGCAATGGCTGAAACGAGCCTTACGCGCTTACCCCATGCTCGGGCAAAGGCACTTCAAGAAGAGGGCAGACGGGGAGCGGCGAGCCTTGAGCATTTGTTGGCAAATCGCCAACGTGCGCTTAACCCAGTGTTGCTAGCAGTCTTGAGCTGCCATCTGAGTGCTGCGGTATTACTCGGTGTCGTAGCTGATTTTTATTTGGGCATAACAGGTTTGGTATTGGTCACGATCTTCGAGATCGTTGTGATTTTTGTACTGGGCGAAGCAGCCCCCAAAACCTATGCATTGCAACATCCTGAGCAGGCAGCTCTATTGGCGGCACCTGTTGTCAATGTCTTGGTTCATTTTCCTCCCTATCGTCTGATCACTCGCTTGTTGATTGGCATAACCAACGTGATATTGCCTGGCAAGGGGCGCCAAGAAGGACCTGGAGTTTCTGAAGAAGAGTTATTGGCTATGGCCGATGTTGCAGTTGAGGCTGAGGTGCTTGAAGTTGAGGAGCGAGCACTCATTCGTTCGATTATTGACTTCGGCGACACGGTTGTGCGCGAGGTGATGGTTCCTCGTCCTGACATGGTGACCATTTCGGTAACTGCGACAGTTGGTGAGGCAATGGAGATGGTTATCAATAACGGTTACAGCAGAGTGCCGGTTTGTGGTGATGGCATCGACGATGTGGTTGGCATGGTTTACGCAAAGGATCTTTTGCGAGCTACGCGTGACGGTCGCCGTGATGGAGAGACGAACGGTCATGATGGCAGCCAAGCATTGGCCACAGCCTTGATGCGTGAGGCTCGGTTCGTGCCTGAAACCAAACGGGTCGCTGAGTTGCTTCGTGAGATGCAGACCCAGATGTACCACATGGCGATTGTTGTAGATGAATATGGCAGTACTGCTGGTTTGGTCACCCTTGAAGATCTGATTGAAGAACTTGTGGGTGAAATTGTTGATGAGTTCGATGTTGAAGACCCAATGCTTGAGCCGTTACCAGGTGGCGGGGTACGAGTGAACGCTCGGCTTTCTGTAGATGAACTTGATGAATTTTTACAGTTGGAGCTTCCCAAAGGCGACTGGGATACGGTCGGAGGTTTGATGCTCAACTTGTTAGGCCATCCTGCAGCTGAAGGCGAGACGGTCGAACTCGATGACCATCGTCTACGAGCCGAACGAGTGCAGGGGCGACGGATTGGTCGAGTTCGTATCACGCCCATTAGTCGCCCCAAGCCACCAGAAGCGGAGTCATCGTGACAAGTAGGTCAGGTTTCGTGGCGTTAGTGGGTCGTCCCAATGGTGGTAAGTCAACGTTGCTAAATGCAATCTTGGGAACCAAGGTGAGCATCGTTTCGAACAAGCCTCAGACGACTCGCACCCAGGTTCGTGGCGTGCTTAATCGTGGTGATGCTCAAATCGTTTTTGTCGACACACCGGGCATTCACAAACCCCGTACTGCGCTTGGGACTCGGCTCAACGACACAGCAACAGATTCTCTCGGAGGCGTTGACAAGGTGCTGTTTGTCATTGATGCCACGGCTCCATTCGGTACGGGTGATCAGTTCGTAGCTGACCGAGTACCGCGTGATGCGATTGTGGTGGTCAACAAGGTTGATATTGCTTCGCCAGACCAGGTGATCACACAGCTCCAACGAGTTTCTGAGCTTAATTTGGCTGATTATTTTCCTGTGTCCGCCAAGACTGGCAAAGGTGTAGACGAGTTGATCGAGTGTCTTATTGCCGCCATGCCTGAAGGTCCGCCTCTTTATCCAGACGACATGATCACCGATGTTCCCGAAGCGTTTTGGGTGGCCGAGCTAGTTCGCGAGCAGCTCTTTGCTGTCATGCGCCAAGAGATGCCTTATTCGATTGCTACTCGGGTGACTGAGTGGGAATGGCCACTTATTCGTTGTGAGATCTTGGTCGAGCGTGATTCGCAAAAAGGCATGGTGATCGGCAAGAAGGGTGAAGTGCTTCGGGCTGTTGGCATAGCCGTGCGCGAACAACTTGCCCCAGGCGCATACCTCGAACTTGTCGTTCGCGTAGATAAAGACTGGCAGCGCCACCCCAAAGCATTAGAGCGTCTCGGCTACTGAGGACGGGCGTGGGGCGTCTGGGGCGCTAGCGTCGCTAGGTGGACATTGATGGTATTGATCCAAGGGGTATTCCCCGACATGTTGCTTGTGTCATGGATGGAAATGGCCGGTGGGCCTCTCAGCGAGGCTTACCTCGCACCGAGGGTCATGCTGCTGGCGAAGAGGCTTTGCTCGACACTGTAGAAGGGGCACTTGATCTCGGAATCTCCTGGCTGACCGTCTATGCATTTTCTACAGAGAACTGGCGTCGTCCAGCCGAAGAAGTGCGCTATCTCATGCAGTTCAATGAATCGCTCTTGACCCGCCGTCGTGACGAGTTACATGAGCGGGGAGTCCGAATGCGCTTTTTGGGTCGTCGTGATTGGCGAGTTCCCAAACGTGTTCTTAAGCGTATGGATGAGTCGATTGCGCTTACGGCAGGCAACACCGTGATGACGCTCAATATTGCCTTTAACTACGGAGGTAGAGCCGAGATTGTCGATGCAGTTAAAGCAATCGTAAATTCAGGTGTTCCTGCTGAACGCGTTGACGAACGCATGATTCGCCGCCATCTCTATGATCCCGATATGCCTGACCCCGATTTGATGGTGCGCACCTCGGGTGAGTACCGCATTTCGAACTACTTGCTTTGGGAGCTGGCTTATAGCGAACTGGTTTTCCCTGATGTGCTGTGGCCAGATTTCCGACGTGAACATCTCTTTGAAGCGGTACGTGAGTATCAGCGACGTGAGCGTCGATTCGGTGGACTTGAAAATAAGAGCCCCAGCGGATAGGTGGGGCTCCATTAGATACAGTCCTGTTTTGTCAGGTGAAGACTGGCAAAACGAATCGTTCTACGCCCACAAGGTGAACCTATCCACTGAACCTTTAAGGGCTAGAGGCCAAGAGTAAGGACGACCGCCAATGGCGATATATCACGACAAGGGCATTGTTCTTCGATCATTTGATCTTGGTGAGGCCGACCGGATTGTCACTTTCATGACTGAAGGACGCGGCAAGGTGCGGGCCGTGGCGAAGGGGATCCGAAAGACAAAAAGTCGTTTTGGTGGCCGCTTGGAAATTACCAATCATGTAGCACTCTGCCTTTATGAAGGCCGTTCATTAGACACCGTTACCCAAGTGGATTTGCTTGATCACTTTCGCTCGGTACGTGAAAGCCTTGACCGTCTTGATCGGGTTATGCCGATTTTGGAAGTAGTGGATGCAGTGACATCTGAGGGTCGTAGTGATCCTCGTCTATACCAAATGCTGCTTGGAGCACTGCGTGCCATTTCTGCGGCTGACGCGCCGCTGATTGTGCCCGCTTTTTTTTGGAAACTCCTTGCCCACGAAGGCATGTGCCCCGAAGTGCAGCACTGCGCTTCGTGTGGGAGTAATGACGATTTGATTGCATTTGAGCTGACTGAAGGAGGAGTGCTCTGTCGAAATTGCCGCATGGGTACTCGACTGAGCCCCGAAGGTCTTGATTTGTTGCGACGCATTCTCGGTGGCCAGTTGGTATCGGTCTTGGGTGAGCCGGCATCTATTGCAGGTCGTGAGGTTGAACAACTCGCCACAAGTGCACTTGAACAACTCTTAGAGCGACGATTGCGCTCAGCTGGAGTGTTGGGCGGCAATTGACCAGAGGAACGAGTCCACTGATATCCCGATAACCTCACGGCCCATGGCTGAACTTTTTGATCAAGTGGTAAACCTCTGCAAACGAAGGGGGTTCGTATTTCCTTCAGCTGAGATCTATGGCGGCTTTCGTTCGACTTATGACTATGGGCCCGTGGGCGTCTTGTTGTTGCGAAACGTTAAAGATGCCTGGTGGCGTTCGATGGTTCAGTCTCGTACCGATGTCGTTGGTTTGGATGCAGCGATTCTTTCGCCTCCAGCGGTGTG
Source organism: Acidimicrobiales bacterium (assembly GCA_038256565.1). Lineage (GTDB taxonomy): Bacteria > Actinomycetota > Acidimicrobiia > Acidimicrobiales > CADCSY01 > JACOTK01. The sequence continues at coordinate 14,064 of JBBSKG010000050.1, forward strand.
GGAGGCATCTGGACATCTGAAGAATTTCACAGACCCTTTGGTCGATTGCCGTAACTGTAATGAGCGCTATCGCCTTGACCAACTTGAAGACCCCAACACGTGTTTGAGCTGTGGCAAGAAAGGGACTTTCACGGAGGCCCGTCAGTTCAACCTTATGTTCAAGACCAATGCTGGTCCCGTTGAGGGTGACGCCACGGTTGCGTACCTTCGGCCCGAAACAGCACAGGGCATGTTCATCAACTTTAAGAACGTGCTGGATTCATCTCGCAAAAAACCACCGTTCGGCATTGCACAGGTGGGCAAGTCATTTCGCAACGAGATCACGCCTGGCAATTTCATCTTTCGTACTCGTGAGTTTGAACAAATGGAACTCGAGTTTTTTGTTCCACCTGATGAGGCGCCGAAGTGGTTCGACTATTGGTGCAAAGAGAGATTTCAGTGGTACCTCGACCTAGGCATACCCGAGGAGAAGTTGCGGTTGCGTCCGCATGACGCTGACGAGTTGAGTCACTATTCGACAGCCACATCTGATGTTGAGTTCCTCTACCCTTGGGGTTGGGGTGAGTTGGAAGGCATTGCCAATCGCACTGATTACGACCTTAAACAACACGGCACTCATTCAGGCGAGAAGTTGGAATATTTCGATCAGGCAGCAAACGAGCGTTATGTGCCCTATGTAATAGAACCCGCAGCTGGGGCAACTCGAACGATGATGGCATTTCTCCTCGCTGCTTATGACGAGGAAGAAGTGCGAGGTGAGATGCGAACCGTATTGCGACTGCATCATCGTCTCGCTCCATACAAAGTTGCCGTGTTGCCCTTGTCGCGCAAGGACGAATTGTTGCCAGTTGCTAAAGAAGTGCTCGATGTCTTGCAGCCACAATGGATGTGTGACTACGACGAAACCCAATCAATCGGCCGTCGTTATCGTCGCCAAGACGAGCTTGGCACGCCTTATTGCGTAACGATTGACTTTGAGACTGTTGATGATCGAGCCGTGACAGTAAGAGAGCGTGATGCCATGACTCAAGATCGGGTGAGCATCGACCAGCTCAGTGCTTACTTGCGAGATCGATTTATCTAAGAGCGTTCAAAGCGCGGACAGGAGCTTCCATGGGATACGTGTTTGCCTTTGACCATAAACACAAGAAGCCTCCGATGTCACTTAAGGACCTTCTTGGGGGCAAAGGAGCAAACCTTGCGGAAATGACCTCGGTGCTTGCTCTTCCAGTGCCGCCGGGTTTCACCATCAGCACCAAGGCTTGTCAGGATTACCTCTCTAGTGGCTGGCCAGAAGGTCTGACTGGTGAGATAAGCCGCCACTGTGCTCTGCTCGAAAAGACCATAGGCAAACGTCTTGGTGACCTGGCTGAACCCCTGTTGGTGAGTGTTCGCTCGGGTGCGAAGTATTCGATGCCTGGAATGATGGATTCGGTCTTAAATCTCGGCCTCAATGACAAGTCGGTGGAAGGGCTCGCCAGCCAGACCGATGACGAACGTTTTGCTCTCGATACCTATAGGCGTTTTATTGCAATGTATGGCCGCATCGTTATGGGCGTAGACGCAAGTCATTTCGAGCGCTTATTGGATATTGCAAAAGATTGGGATGGCGTATCAAACGATGCAGAGATAAGTGTCGACACATTGCGCAGGCTCGTAAGGCGCTCGAAAGAAGTTGTCGAGAGTGCTAGCGGTCTTCCTTTTCCTCAAGACCCAACCGAACAACTTCGAGGAGCGGTTGAAGCGGTCTTTCATTCATGGGACTCACCTCGAGCGCTTGTATATCGCAATCGTGAGGGTATAGATCACAATCTTGGTACCGCAGTAAATGTCCAAGCTATGGTTTTTGGCAATCGCGACGAGCAGTCAGGTACGGGGGTTGGATTTACCCGTAACCCATCGACTGGCGAGGCCGTTGCGTATGGCGATGTGTTAATAAATGCTCAAGGTGAAGACGTGGTTTCCGGAATTCGTAACACCGAACCTATTGCAGTCTTGTCAGAAAAGTTTCCTCTTGTTCACAAGGAGTTGATTAAAACTTTCAGACGCCTTGAGTGTCACTACCGCGATATGTGTGACGTGGAATTCACCATCGAGCAGGGAAAGTTATGGATTCTCCAGACCCGAGCGGGCAAGCGAACAGGTTTAGCGGCACTGCGCATTGCTATTGATCTGACTCGTGATCGGGCTATCAAGTTGACGAGGTCTGAAGCGGTACAACGAATAACTCCAGAGCATCTTGATGCCTTACTTCATCCGCAGTTTGGGTCTGATGAGTCTCGAACGGTTCTAACGACCGGGCTTGGAGCCTCACCTGGCGCAGCGGTGGGTCAGGTCTACTTCAGTGCTGAAGCTGTAGAAGATGCCGTGACCCGAGGCGAACGCGCCATTCTTGTGCGCAACGAAACTTCTCCTGAAGACATTCACGGCATGGCTGTCGCAGAAGGGGTACTCACGGCACGGGGTGGGTTGGTAAGCCATGCCGCTGTGGTGGCGAGGGGTTGGGGTAAGCCTGCTGTATGTGGTGCCGAGGCTTTGCTCATTACAGGTTCATCGTTTTCGGTAGGCGATGTTGTAGTGAGCGAGGGCGAAGTGATTTCACTCGATGGGACTACCGGTGAGGTGTTCTTTGGTGCTCGCTCATTTATCGTTCAAGAAGCACCTCCCGAGCTTGCGACAATCTTGAGTTGGGCCGACAAAATTCGTGGTAAACGGGTACAGATACGGGCCAACGCCGATACGGCTGCTGACGCACTGAGGGCACGGGGGTTTGGGGCAGAGGGCATCGGGCTATGTCGAACGGAGCACATGTTTTTAGGTGAAGATCGTTTGCCGATTGTGAGGGCCATGATTTTGGCAGAGACAGCCCATGAAGAAACCCAAGCCCTCGAGGCTCTTTATGACGCGCAGAAGGCTGATTTCCTAGAGATTCTTGAGGCCATGAATGGACTTCCTGTAAACGTGCGACTTCTGGACCCACCGCTTCATGAGTTTCTTCCCGACATCGAGGAACTCATCGTTAAGGAGGCAACAGTAGGGCTTTCAAGAGACGAGGTAAACCTGTTGCGAGCGGCAAGAGCGTGGCATGAGGTAAACCCAATGCTGGGTACCCGCGGCGTTCGCCTCGGGGTCATTAAGCCTGGTCTTTACGCAATGCAGGTTCGTGCGCTTGTGGCGGCGGCACGAGAGCGGCTTATGGCGAAGGGTAAACCCATCATCGAGATAATGATTCCGCTGACAGTAAGTCGTGAAGAACTTGCTCTCGCTCGAGGCTGGGTTGAAGAAGCGATTGTCGAGGCTGCTACAGACGTTGCTTCTCGTCTTGTTATCAGTATCGGCACAATGATCGAAACCCCGCGCGCTGCTCTTATGGCTGACGAACTTGGTGAGGTTGCCGATTTCTTTTCATTCGGAACAAACGACCTAACTCAGATGACGTTTGGATTTAGCCGTGACGACATCGAGGGCAGAATCATGGGTCCATACCTTGGGATGGCATTGCTAGATGACAATCCTTTCGAGACTATCGATGTCCAAGGAGTTGGTGAGTTGGTCCGGTTGGCATGCGACCGAGGACGATCAAGTAACCCCGATCTCAAGTTGGGAATTTGTGGTGAACATGGCGGCGACCCCACATCTATAGGGTTTTTCGTGGGAGCAGGGCTCGATTACGTCTCGTGTTCGCCTTTTCGTGTCCCCATTGCGCGGCTATCGGTGGCTCAGTGCCTAATTGCTGAGGACAATCTCATCTCTTGAACTAGTAATTCATAAACCATAAAGAAGTGCTCAAGTGGCTTCATGTATCGACGATCAGGCGTACATGCGAAGAAGATGCTGTTCGATTTATCTGGCATTATGTGTGCCGTGGGCAGCCGCCTATTTCTTCTTGCCGACCACGTCTATCTCTAAGCTCGTCCTATATAACGGGCTAGGGCTTTCGGCTGTCATTGCCATGATCGTCGGCATTCGTCGTAATCGCCCTGAACATACTGATGCCTGGTATTTCTTTGCAGCGGGCTTGAGCTCATTCCTGATTGCTGATGTTTGTTATTACGTCTTGCAAGACATCATGCATGTCGAGGCCTTCCCCTCACCCGCTGATGTCTTTTATCTAAGCATGTACCCACTAGTCATTGTTGGGCTCTTGAAGCTGATCAGGGCTCACTCGCCTGGGCGTGATGCCGCCGGTCTCATTGATGCCGGAATAGCCTCCGTATCGGTCTTTGCTATCTTGTGGGTGTTGGTGATGGATTCTTACATTGTCGATGACTCCATGACGATCCTGGCCCGAATGACTTCTATTGCTTATCCAGTCATGGATGTTGCCCTCCTTGCTGTACTTGCACGCTTGGCTTTGGCGATCCGCTTGCGTGGGTCATCACTGTTCTTGATGATTGCGAGTATTGGGTCTTTGCTCATCGCCGACACTGCCTATGGCATTACAACGCTCGAAGGAACCTTCGAGACGGGCTCGTTTATTGACGGGTTCTGGATGCTCTTCTATGTGTTATTTGCTGTAGCTGCCATGAACCCATCGATGGCCCAAACGGTTGAAGCTGTTCCACAGGGCCCAGGAAGATTGACGACGACTCGGCTTGGGGTACTTGCTGTATTGACCATCAACGTTCCGATCGTCAACCTCTTCTTCGGTGCTGACACTCTTGTAGATCGGGCAATGGCAACCGGTTCATCGATTGCCTTGTTCTTGTTAGTGCTCGGACGTATTTGGTTACTGCTCAATACCATCAAGGAAAGTCACGCTA
>JBBSKG010000051.1:0-18357 GCA_038256565.1 Acidimicrobiales bacterium
CTGATTTTGGTTGCTAGATCTACCGCAACGATGTTGGCTCCGCTGTAAATCAACTTCTGCGAGAAGAGAAGAATTTTCATGACAATCCAAGGCTAGTCGTTCTCATTGTCAGCAAAAGTTAGCCTAAAGTTCGTCATATAAATGACATTTCTTAACCTTTTCGCAATATTGATCTTCTGCCCTGTACTAAGGTCCACCCTAATCAACACCCCCCCCCAATCATTCCCCAACGCCAGGAGAGGCTCATGAACGTCCCAAAACTTGATGCCATTATCATTACAATAATGCTCATCATCACACTGACACTCTCCTCTTATTCAAAACCAGCAGATGCGCTTACTAGCCAGCGTCTCGGCGTATTTCGAGGTTCAGGACAAGTGGAGGAGGTCGCCTCATATGAAAAATGGCTTGGAAAGGAGACCGCCACCGTCGTCGACTTCGTAGGGCGTGCGCCTAAAAGTGACAGGACCCCCTGGGGGGATATCGACAACCCTACATGGTGGTGCAACCGTTGGAAGGCTAAACCCTCTCGCCTTGTTCTCTCCACCGCAATACTTCCAAATGAGTATTTCAGCCTCGCTGAAGGGGCTCGCGGTGACTACAACTCACACTGGAAAAACTTTGCAGCAAATTTGGTGGCCAGCGGCTGTCCTGACGCCACTCTTCGCCTTGGGTGGGAGTTCAACGGCAAATTTTATCCGTGGGCCGCTGGCGGCAAAGAAACCTATTTTGCTGCTTACTGGCGCCAGATCGTTGACACGATTCGAAAGGTCCCCGGTCAAAAGTTCCTGTTCGATTGGAACCCATTAGCTGGTAACAGCAATGCAAAAGTAGAGGCGGCATATCCTGGCGAGCAATATGTTGATGTAATAGGACTCGACAGTTACGACACATCCACAGTGTCCCCATCTTCTCCCGATAAGCGTTGGGCTGACCAATTGAATCGGGTGTATGGACTCGCTTGGCATGCCACTTTTGCGGAGAAAATGAAAAAACCCATGTCGTTTCCGGAATGGGGAATTACCGTTCGTAAAAGTGACACCCTTGGTGGCGGCGACAACCCCAGCTACATTACCAATATGTGGCAATGGATTCACTCGCACAATGTCCTCTACACCGCCTACTTCGAGGTAGATGCTAATGACGCTAGTCATCGTCTTATGACTAGCAAGTTCCCTAAGGCAAGTGTCGAGTACCGGCGTTTGGTCAAGGCTGGCGTTTAGGCCAAATTGTGGGCAGTTATTCCGCGAGGGCGGCTGGATAGATCGTTGAAGATGGTGACTTCGTTAAAGCCGGTTGCTTTGGCGTGAGTTGTTAAATCTTGGACCTGATGGGAGGCGCACTCGAGTATGAGTGCGCCTCTCTTGGTCAACCAGGCTGGTGATGTTGTAATTATGTGGTGCAAATCTTCCCGCCCTGAGGGGCCTGAAATTAATGCTTCGATGGGTTCCCAGTCCGCCACGTCGGCAGGCAAGATGGCCATCTCGTGTTCGGCTATATAGGGCGGATTGGCCACGATCAGATCGACCTGCAGGCGCAACTCATCAGGCAGCGCATCGAACCAGTTGCTTTCGAGAATGCGGACCCGCTCTGCTGGTCTGCCAAGTCCGGCAAGATTGGCACGAGCGACTTCTAATGCCTCACTAGAACGGTCGACTGCCCACACCTGAGCTTGGACTACTTCCATCGCAATCGAGAGCGCAATCACGCCTGAACCTGTTCCCAGATCGACCACAGTTGTCGGTCGGTCATCTGATCCCATGAGACGAAGTTCTTTGATTGCGACCTCAACCACCTGTTCGGTCTCGGGGCGTGGAATTAGTACTCGACGATCGACCATCACATCAAGCTTGCGAAAGCCCCAGCGTCCCAGCACGTATTGGAGTGGCTCACCGGCCAGGCGGCGGGCCAGCATCGCGTCAAAGGCACTTACCATTCGGGCTGTCGCCGGTTCGTCAAGTGCCATCACGTATTCAGCGCCCTCATAACCAGACACCTGTTCAACCAACCAGCGGGCCTCAAGCGATGGATTCTCAATGACGGCCTGGGCCGATTCGTTCGCTTGAGCGAGTCGCAAGCCAGCTTCGGCTGCCATCTCTCGCAATGAGATCGCTCGTGGTTCGCTCACTCCTCGCCTGCAAGTTGGCGCGTTCGCTTCTCCTGTCGAAGCGCATCGACAAAGTCATCTAGCTCGCCAGCAAGAACCTTGTCGAGGTTGTAACGGGTTAAACCAATGCGGTGGTCACTGACACGATTTTCTTTGTAGTTATAGGTACGAATCTTCTCTGAGCGTCCACCGCCGCCGATTTGACCACGTCGTTGCTCAGAAAGCTCTGCAGATTGACGGTCTTGCTCGGCCTTAAGAATGCGAGCGCGCAACACCTGAAGTGCCTTGGCTCGGTTTTGAATCTGGCTCTTCTCGTCTTGCATCGCTACGACAATGCCTGTGGGCTTATGGGTAATGCGTACAGCTGAGTCTGTTGTGTTCACGCTCTGGCCACCAGGCCCTGACGAACGATAGACATCAATCTGCAAGTCGTTGGGGTCAATTTGCACCTCAACTTCTTGAGCTTCAGGCAACACAGTCACAGTCGCTGATGACGTATGCACTCGGCCTTGACTCTCGGTTACCGGCACCCGCTGCACGCGATGTGGTCCGCCTTCATGCTCAAAATGCGACCAGGCATCAGAGCCTTTGACCAAAAAGGTAATGTCGTTGAACCCGCCCATATCTGAGGGGTCACTTCCGAGCACTTCAATCTTTAGACCCACGTGCTGTGCGTATGCGACATACATGTCATAAAGATTCTTGGCAAAAAGATTGGCCTCTTCCCCGCCCTCAGCTCCTCTGATTTCAACAATCACGTTCTTGCCATCGTTGGGATCGCGGGGCAACAACAAGACCTTTAGCTCATCTTCGATACGGGCAATCGTTTGTTCAGCCTTAACGATCTCGGCCTGCACCATCGTCCGATCATCACCCGTTACCTCACCGAACATCTCCTTCGCAACGACAAGGTCTTCGGAAGCCTGGCGATAAGTCCGACTCGCAGCCACTATCGGTTCTAGTTCTTTATGGCGTTGGGAAACCACACGCAACTGATCGCGATCGGCCAACACGTTAGGGTCACTAAGGCGTCTTTCAAGCTCCGCAAACTCGTCTTCCATGGCAGCCAGGCGTTCAAACACGTTCTCAGGCTAGGGCCAGAACCCTCCGATCGATGATTAGGACCCGAGACGGTCCTCGGGACGCATTAAGGACCAGTGATGCTGGTCCTAAGTCACAAGGTCAATAGTTACGAACTCGACTGGCTCAGTCAGGAACCCCGCCATCATGGTGGTCACGGGATGAAGGTCACGTTCTGGAAGGGCAATGACTAATCGAGCATTGCGCCCGTCGGCCATTCGTGCTTCCGCCGCCATTGGTATGAGGTCTAGATCAACGCCAACAGAACACACCACCACAAGAGGGTTGCCTTGAACATCAGTGCCTATTGCGACAGATGGCCATGGGGTTCGCAGATCAGGAGCACAGCGCAAGTCTTGCATTGGCTCAAGATGGCTCGCTCCGACAAGTTCAGGTGAATCGATCAAGAGTGAACGTGCAAAACGTTCACGAGCAATGCGATTTAACGGGTGTGGTGCTGCTCCCGGGTGGCGATAGCGGCGAACTAAAGCCACGACCTCTTCAAGGGTCTCTGCATGTGATCGCTGAGCGTTGATCAACTGATGTGCCTCTTTATCGAAACGTCCAACACCTATTTCTATCGTTGGAACGCCTTCAAAAAGGAAGGCTCTCGCCACTTCCAGCCCGGCAACTTCGGCCACCAACATGTCGTTTTCTACAACCGCTCGTGCGCCTGCATTCGTAAAGAGACCGGCATAAGCAGCCAGCGCAGGGTCTAGTGGAGAAACCTCTTCAAAGGATCCAGTGGATGCAGCGACAAGTTCAGTTCCCTCCAATTTCCAAATCTGGGGAACGGAGACAAATGCCTTTGCTTGACGTACTAGATGCGGCGCTTGAGATTCGACGATGAGGTGTAACTCATTCACCTCATGTTGTCGCCCCGCCCATGCCAAAGCGGGTCCAAGAGCCCGGGTGGAGTCCTGGTCGTTCAATACCCAGGCTTGTGTTCCTACAACGAGAGCTGCTCCGCTTGACAAACCGACCCCGGCATCAGGAGAGACCTTTTCACCTAGGTGTGCGCCGACAAGCGCTGCAAGTTTTGCAAACTTCAGTGCCAGTAAGCGAGATGGGTCTGAACTCAAATCAGCTTGTTAACTGGCGCTCTTCTTGCGCTCGCCGTAACGGCGTTGGAAGCGCTCGACTCGACCGCCCGTATCGACAAGCTTTTGCTTACCAGTGAAGAATGGGTGGCACTCGTTGCAAAGCTCACTACGCAGCTCGCTCACAGTAGAGCGGGTCTCAAAAACGTTGCCGCACGAACACGACACACGAGCGGTTCCATATATGGGATGAATCTCAGACTTCATAGTGCTCGCTAGTCTACGGGTGATCTTGAAAAAGAACGAATGTTTGTCACTGGTCCTTATTACGAAGGCCTTAAGATGGCATGCGAGGAAGCCGATGAAAACTTCGATGACGATTACCCGTAAGACCAGGCATCTCCTGGCAGCAACTGGCTTTGCCACGATCATGATCACAGGCGGGGTTTTATCTACCAACCTGGGCGCCCAGCCCGTAAGTGTTGTTGGTGAACCTGGTGGAACTATCCCTGACTCGAGTGCCCCGCTTGTCGATATCAATATTCCAGCAAAACCTGAAGTGCCACCAGCCCTACGACTCGGGCCAAATCAGCCAGTCACGTTGCACCTGAGTACCGACCAACGTCAACTTGGAACTGGAACCACAGACGCAAACGGAGCACTTGTCACCAAGATTCCACTGCCAATAGACCTAAAGACCGGCAGCTATACCATCGAGGTTCGTGGTGCGTCGGCTGCTGGCACACCCATTTCGGTGACTCACCAGATTGATGTGACAACAACTGTCAGCGGCGTAACGACGCTTCCATCTAACTCATCTAATTCGCCGAGCACGACGACCACCCTGTTGGGTGCTCTATCGCTTGGCTTTGCTGCGGCCAACCTTGTGCTCATTCAACGCTTTCGCAAACGCCGAGCCACCAAACAATCCATCTCAGTGGAGCCAGATATCCAGTTGTCCTAAGGACCAGTGACAAAACTACTTGCGCGGCGCTTACATGTTTAACCTTTGTGGTGTATTCACTTTCGGCCTTCGGCCGCGCAAGTAGTTTTGTCTCGGGTCCTAAATCAGGCTTTTGCGGCCTCTGCTAGAAATTCGTCGTTTGAGCTGAACGTCTTCATGCCATCCATTAGGCGTTCAAGCGCTGCGCTGGGCGATGCCCCCTCAGACGAAAGTGCATTGAGCGCACGACGAACTCGCCACACCTGTTGGAGCTGTTTGCGATCGAAGAGGAGTTCTTCATGGCGGGTGGAGCTTGCATCGACATCAATGGCTGGATAAATCCGACGTTCGGCAAGACGGCGGTCGAGGCGAAGTTCCATATTGCCGGTGCCCTTGAACTCTTCGAAGATGACTTCGTCCATCTTCGAGCCCGTTTCGATCAGTGCAGTAGCGAGAATGGTGAGAGAGCCACCTTCTTCGATGTTGCGAGCTGAACCGAAGAATTTCTTAGGCGGATATAGCGCCCCTGAATCAATACCACCAGACATGATTCGTCCAGTTGCTGGAGCGGCAAGGTTATAAGCCCGAGCAAGACGGGTGATGCCGTCAAGAACAATGACGACATCCCTGCCGTCTTCGACCAAGCGTTTAGCCCGCTCGATTGTCAGCTCCGCCACCGATGTGTGCTCGTCGGCAGGGCGATCAAACGTGGAGGCAATTACTTCACCTCGCGTCGAACGCCGCATGTCGGTTACTTCTTCAGGGCGCTCGTCTACCAGCAGAACCATAAGGTGAACGTCGGGGTTATTGGCCTCGATCGACTTCACGATCTGTTTCATGATCGTGGTCTTGCCTGCCTTTGGAGGCGAAACGATCAGACCGCGCTGGCCCTTTCCGATCGGCGAAATCAGGTCGATAATTCGAGCCGTCATGTTTGAAGGGTCGCTCGGTGTCTCAAGGCGCAACTTGTCATCTGGGAATAACGGGGTGAGGTTTTCGAACCGAGGACGGGTCTTGATCTCTTCAGGATCCTTGTCATTTACCTTGTCGATACGCAACAACGCTGGGTTCTTCTCGTTACGAAGAGCCGGGCGACTTGCACCTACCAAGTAGTCACCCTTGCGTAAACCAAATTGGCGGGTCTGTTTAACCGATACGTACACGTCGTCGCTACTGGCGAGATAACCCTTTGTGCGAAGGAACCCGTAACCGTCATCACGGAGATCTAAAAGGCCCTCGCAAACCACAGGCTCGCCGGACCATTGTTCATCAGGTCGCTGTTCGCCCCTGTCGCGATCGGGACGTTGATCGCTTCGTTCTGGTCGTTGGTCATTGCGGCCACGGCGGCGGCGGCGGCGGTTGGCTGGGTCACCATCTTCGTCGTTTCGTGGCCCATCATTGCGTGGACCGGGTCGATCCTGGCCGGGTCGATCTTGGCGAGGACGATCGCCCCCGCCTGGACCTCTCTGGCCATTGGGACCACGCCTAGCAGCGCCATTGTTAGCGTTTCCACTACTAGTTCCACTGCTACCAGTTCCACTGCTAGTGCTGGCGACAGTCGAAGTTGCTGAAGATCCTCCGGATAGCTCTGCATGCGTTGGCACAACCTCAGCAGTTTGATCAGAAGTCACCCCCTCACTCGATGAACTTGAGACGGTAGTTGTGGTCTCTTCCATAGGAGATGTTTCTAAACCTTGGGTTGCCGTGCTTTCAGCGGTCGTGCTCTCAGAGGCGGGAGTGCTCTCAGAGGCAGTCGTGCTCTGAGTTGCCTCCGAAACCTCTGATGTATCTGCCGTGACCGTGTCTCTGCTCTCGGAAGAAGGAGATTCTTCTGAGGAGTTACCCACGAGCGGCGTCGATGAACGACCGTTATACGGTCTCTTGGTTGCTGGCGCAGGGCTGACTGAACCATTTCCATCATGTGTGTTTGAGTCGACCGTGATGATGCCTGCAGTGGTCAAGATCATGTCGACAAGATCGGCCTTGCGTGTTCGCGAAGTGGGAGAAGCCCCCATTGCCCGAGCAATCAGTTGAAGCTCATCTCGCTCTTTACGTTCAAGAACCGAACGCTCGAGTACTGGATCACTCATGGATCATTTTCCCCTTTTGTCTACATGTCTCTAGCAACGAATATGTGGCAACGACATGACGTATTCACCCCCGGCTACCAACAAATCAAGGTGGTTTCCGTACGCTTCACCCGCCGGGTTGCCCCTTCTTGAATATCCAGGAAGGGATGTGGCGAAGGACCAGAGGAAGAAAAGAGAATTAAGCCTTGTCAATCTTTGGTAACCAACAACGGGACCCTGCGTTGTCACGGGGCCACAACCGAGGTGGCAAGTGATGCCTAATCATCATAACCCCCCACGACCAATTGCAACAAGTTATTCAAAATAATAAACCGGGCAGATTAGCCGAGCGAATTCGATGCAATGGCTAGTGACCCAAAGAATAACGCCACGATCAATGCGAACAATGTTGCCAAGCGAAGAGATGCAGCAGACCCAGTGGCCACGGCAGCCCTCGAGTCGCCCACTCCAGCCATTATCAACCATCCCGCTAATCCACCGCCGACTAGACCACCCAAGTGGCCGCCGATTGAGATGCCTGGCACGACAAAGGTGATCAAGAGATTGACGATCAACAAGGTTGGCAGCCCTGATTGTCGTAGATTCGCTCCGTGGCTGTGCAACACCACGAGCGACGCTGCCATCAACCCGAACACCGCACCCGAAGCGCCTCCAGTAAGAGCCAGAGGACTAAGTGCAAGAGCACCCAAAGACCCGCCCAAGAGACCAGCTACGTAGATGAGTCCAAAGCGGAATCGACCAAGAGCGGGTTCGAGTTGCGAGCCGAGTTGATAAAGAATCGCCATGTTGAACAGCAAGTGCATGAGTCCATAGTGAACAAAACCGGAAGTAAACAGCCTCCACCACTCACCAAGCGCAACGAGGGGTCCAAACAGTGCAAGGTCTTCAGCCAATGCGTTGGAGCCGCCAAACATTCCCGAGCCATTTGCGAGTGAGGGAAGAAACGCCAGAACCGCAACCCCGATAATTGTCAACGTCACTAGAGGACGGTTGACCGGAAGAGAATGAATCGAGATGACCGACGGTGCTGCTTTTACACATGGCGGGCATTGGAACCCGACCGGAGCATTGATCATGCAATCTGGACAGATCGGTTTCTCGCAGCGATTGCAGCGCACACCACATGGCTGTTTTGGGTGCCTATAACAAACCCACGAGGAATTTCCGTCGGAAATCGACTGAACGGGCTCGCTCACAACGGGCTCGACGTGAAACAACTTGCGCAGCACCTTAAGAGTCTGCCCTTGGTGGTTATCACAATCCGGCCTCCGGCCGCACTAGCTTGTTTCACGTCGACCCCTAACGACCCGTTAGCTTTGCCATCAACTCATGGCCAGGTGTCACTGGGCAGGTCGCAACGCCTGACTCTGAATAAGTTCCACCAGGGCCATTGGTTGTCGAGTCGACCAAGAGCCATGGCACCGGGTCACTGGTGTGGGTCTTAAGCGCAAGTGGCGTCGCATGGTCTGGTAACAACAACAGCCGCCATGGGCCAATAGCGTCGAGGCCCTCAATCAAAGGCGCAAGGATGCGTCGATCCCAGTTTTCGAGCGCACGAACCTTCTCGACAACGTTGCCAGCATGGCCTGCCTCGTCGGTGGCTTCCACATGGATGATGAACAGATCATCACCATCTGCCAATCGGGACAGAGCCGTGTCGCGCTTGGCCTCGTAGTTGGTGTCATACCAACCTGTAGCGCCTTCAACGGGGACAACCTCAACACCGGTGAGTTCGCCAAGACCTCGAACCAGATCAACGGCACTGCACAAACTGGCTTTCAAGCCATAAGCCTCAGCAAAGGAAGGCATGACCGGCTGGGGACCTTGGCCCCACAGCCAGACCTGGTTTGCCTTAAGGCCAAACCGACTAACGATTGATCGTGATTTATCCATGACTTGTTGGAGCTGAGCGGCCGCTTGACCAGTAGGCCAAACCGCTTGCTTGTCGGACAGATCATGCGGCGGCACACAGTTGGCATCGGCCCATGTGTTTGGAACCACCATGATGTGGCGATATTGCACGCCCGGGTGAAACCCAACTTCGTCATTTCCTAACTCGGCTTGGAGCGCCGCTATAACCTCACTTGCCTCTTCGGTGCTCGGATGGCCCCCGGCAAAGTCGACCATCGTGTTGTCATCGTCAACGGTGACGAGATTGCAGCGGTAGGCAATCTGATCGTGACCCAAACGTAGGCCCATGGCCGCAGCCTCAATTGGTGCTCGGCCTGTGTGAAAACGCTCGGGGTCATAACCAAAGATGCTCATGTTTCCGACATCGCTGCCAGGAGGCATGCCGTCGGGGATTACCGCTGCTCGACCAACCTCGCCGCGAGCAGCAAGAGCTGCAAACGTTGGAAGGTCAGCCGCCTCAAGGGGCGTACGGTCGCCAAGCTCGGCAAGAGGCTCGTCAGCACATCCATCGGGAATACAGACCACATACTTCATACGTTGATCCTACGGGAAGCCCCGTCGTACGACGTGACGGCCTCGTCATTCAAAGCGTGCCGTTCAGAGCGTGCCGTTTAAAGACTCCTTATTCAGGGACGCGTGCTTTGTGTTCGGCCTCGATCGATGACTGCTTGGCGTCGCTGTTCGACATCAGCAAGGTTTTCGCCTCCCGACATCATCCAATCAAGACCTGCACGAGTTTCAAGATCCCACGCGTCTCCTGGGCTGAGCAGTGACCCCTCAGCATAGGTAGACATGATGCGCTGCACTCCCCCGGCGTTGTTTCCGACGATATCCGCAGCCAAAGAACGACAGTAAGAAAGCAAGTCTTCATGCGCAATCACATGGTTCACCAGGCCCCAGGCATATGCTGTCTCGGCATCAATGAAGTTACCCGTAGCGCTCATTTCACGGGCACGGCGCACGCCAATAGCTTGTGGAAGCAGCACGGTGAGACCCCAAAGCGGCTGCACGCCTACCCGAGCATGAGTATCGGCGAAACGTGCTCGATCGGAAGCAATAAGGAAATCACAAGCGAGCGCCAGCTCGAAGCCCCCCGTAATTGCGGGACCATTGACAGCTCCAACCAATGGTTTTAGACGAGCAGGCAGTGGGCCTTGGCGCGGCCCTGGCATCAAACTTCCACCACCGCCAGAACCAAGCTCTTTGAGATCAAGGCCAGCACAAAACGCTGGGTCGGTACCAGTCAAAATCATGACCGACACGTCGTCTCTACTCTCACAATCAGTAATTGCCTTCGGAAGTGCACCCAGCAACTCACCCGAAAGGGCATTGCGTGACTGGGGGCGGTTCAAAGTGATGGTAGCAACGCTGTCAGCCACCTCTACGAGAAGAACTTCTTCGTTCATGCCCCTAGTCCTAGCAGACCCATGACTACGAGTGGATGGAACCCTGTCAGCGCAGTGGCGACGACCACGTCTCGATGTCACGTGCGACATGCTCGGCCGTGGCCTCCGGCACTCCGGCCTTATCCGCAAAGGTAGGCCACTTGGCGACGGCGCTGAGGACTTGCTCGACGACGGTGGATGCGCCAGGGACGCCGAAGCGATCGCCGACTTCGTCGACGTCGGCCCGAGTGATTCCCCTAGTACGCCCGTTCACCGCCATCAAATGTTGGCGGGTCCATTGGCTGTCCGGGGCGTGTGCGTGAGTGATGTCATATGCCGGGGACAGGCACCATTCGCCGCCCTGGGCGAGTAGGAAAGAGAAGTTCTTCGTGTGGTCGTCACAGTTGGCAGCGGCCACATTGAAGACCATCCGCCGAAATGCTTCGGCGCGCGCCTCTGGCCCCAACCCAAGCTCTTCAATCTGCAAAAATAACTGCGCGTAATCGTGGGTGCCGATTTGCCGAAAATCGAGGTATGCCATGGCGCAGAGCGTTTGCGTGTGCACCTTGTCGCCGCCGGGAGTGCGGTCGAAACGGAGCGTCATGAAGTGGGCGCGTCCGCCCTCTTCCAACAGACGGCATTCCATCATCTCGATGCCGGCAGCAGTAGCCATGAGGTGATAGCCGTACTCGATTCGGCCGAAGTTTCCAGACGTCCCGAGATCGAGCTCGGCGCCGACGCCGTCGAGCTTCAAGAGCCACTGCTCGAAACCAGGATCCGCCGGAACCTGACCCGAGCGCAGTTCGTCCGTCTCGGGATTGAGCGCAACGACGGCCTTTGCCCTCGCTCCTCCCGCCGAGGTGCCGACCGCTATCAGGTGGGAGATCGCATCCGTGAGGCCGTGCTCGGAACCGGTCTGGCCGCTGAGCGCGCTGCGTGTCGCGACTACGAGTTCCGCCAGCTCGATCGCGGTCGCCTTGCGGGTGAGCGGACCGCGCATCGGGTGGAACTCCAGCGCGCCGATTCCACGAGTGCCCAGGTACGCCAAACGATCCAGAGCGGTGATCTGGCCGGGCTGCACACCTTCGTTCGCGAGGTACGCGGTCGTGAGGGCATTGCCGAAGTCATCGGGGAGGGAGTCGGCCACCATCGACGGCAGACGGTGGTACGTATCCGGTGGCAAGGTGGGGAAGACGAAGCGGCGATCCGCCCCTCCGCTGGGCATCGTCGTCGGCGCCAGTTGCACTCCGCTGTTGGCCCAGGCGGGCTCGTACTCAAAGACGTAAAAACCCGATCGCTCGTCGAGCGCAACGGCTCCCACCCGAGAGCCCCAGCAGCGGACCTCGACAACATCGACGGGCTGGTACGGCATTCAGCGACTCCGGCTCGCTCGCGCCCGCACACGCGTCCGCGGCGCCTTCTGCTTGGAGCGCAGCATCTGTAGGGGGGAGACCGTCACCGGCGGCGCCAGAGCTTCCAGCCAGTCCGTGCGACCAAGCGCTCGGACCACCGCAAGCAACGTCTTGAGCGACGATCCCTTGCCGCGCTCCAGGTTAGAGAGGGCGTTCACCGAGACATCAGCGAGTGCCGCAAGGCGCTCTTGATCGAAGTCGGCAGCGATCCGGGCATGCCGGACCTGCTCTCCGAGCAGGGCCTCCCACTCCTCTATCGTCTTATGGCTGCGCTTAACTTGCATAATCTTCCAGGATAGCGGTGATTGAGGTATATATTCACATAATACTGTGGGTTAGCCGGAAGTCAAGTCCTAGCGCTCAACCCACAGAAATCTATTGGATATAGACTAAAAGGCATCTAACACCTAGATTCCTGTGAGTAACGCCATCATACCGCACCACCGCATCGAGAGCCTCGTCGACACGGGCTGCGCCACCAGCGAGAGCGGGCCGCACCGTCGAGACATCTTCCCGGACGACGCTCAGTGGTTCTCATATTTGTGAACCAGGCCCCTCAGACGGAGCGCGCTTGATCTCGGATGAAAGAGGTGAGGGTTGACAGATCGTTTGGGAGAGTTGATAGGCGTTCGGGTTTTTTGAAGAGATCGGCTAGGTGGGTCGGCAGGGCTGGGCGTATTCCAGTTGCTGCTTCTACGGCATCGGGGAACTTTGCGGGGTGTGCTGTTGCTAGTGCAACCATCTGCGTGTTTGGGTCACGACGACATGCATATGCGGCACCAAGACCTACGGCTGTATGTGGGTCGATGAGCATGCCCGTGCGTTCATAGGTCGAAGCAATCACATGGGCTACTTCAGCATCGTCGAGACGCTCCCCATCAAAGACTCGACGCAACTCAGCCATGCGATCATCAGCAACGCTCATAGAACCAGTTGAACGAAATTGCTCCATGAGTTCTCTTATCTTTGCGCCGTCACACCCATGAAGTTCAAATAAAAGTCGTTCGAAATTGCTCGACACCTGAATGTCCATGCTGGGACTGGTGGTTGGATAGACCTCAGTCATCTCCATGAGACCTGTCTCTAAAAAGCGCGTAAGAATGTCGTTGCGGTTAGACCCAACTACAAGGTGGTCAATAGGCAAGCCCATGCGTCTGGCCACATCGCCCGCCAAAACATTTCCAAAGTTGCCAGTTGGTACCGCAAAAGTGAGAGATCGTTCGGGTGCTCCCAATGCCACTGCTGCGGTGACGTAATAAACCACCTGAGGCATAACGCGCGCCCAGTTGATGGAGTTCACCGCTGATAGGTGCATCTCGTCGCGGAAGCTGAGATCACCGAAAAGGGCTTTCACCAGGTCCTGGCAATCGTCGAAGGTTCCATCAATGGCAATGTTGTGCACATTGGCCGAATCGACCGTTGTCATCTGACGGCGCTGCACTTCTGAAACCCGCCCATGTGGATGCAAGATGAATACATCTAAAGAGTCACGATCGCGGCAAGCCTCTATGGCTGCAGAGCCCGTGTCGCCCGATGTTGCACCCACAATGGTGAGACGTTCGCCGCGGGCCGATAACACGTGGTCGAACAGACGCCCCACGAGCTGAAGCGCGACATCCTTGAAAGCCAGGGTCGGGCCATGAAACAACTCAACCAACCATGTCTGATCACCAAGGTCAACGAGAGGACAAACATCGGGGTGGCGAAACACTGATGGCGAATAAGTATCTGCCACCATCGCTGCAAAATCATCATGGTCGATAGAACCCTCGATGAATGGCCACATCACGTCGGTGGCAACCTCGGCGTAGGGCTTGTTGGCAAACAAACGAAGTGCCTCGTAACTCAGTGTGGGCAAGCTTTCGGGAACATAAAGTCCGCCATCACGGGCCAAGCCAGCGAGCAACACATCGGCAAAGTTCAACACCGGGGCTGAGCCTCGGGTGCTTACGTACTTCATGACGTGCCAATAACACGCATCATCGAATTAACTCGTCGCACAACATCGAGTTCTCGCAGATCATGCAAAGTGGCCTGCATCGACGCCTCAGAAGCAGCGTGAGTAATAAAGATAAGCCGTGCCTTGTCGCCCAAGCCCTCTTGTTCCATGGACTGAATCGACACATCATGGCGAGCGAACACGCCCGATACCCCGTGCAACACACCAGGCAGATCTGCAACCTCGGTGTTCAGGTAGTACTGACCACGCATCTCGTCGATCGGGCAGATCTCGGCTCGCTCAAGACGGCCCAACGAGGCAAAGGTCTTCTTGTGGAGGTTATTGGCAGCGTCGATCAAGTCACCAAGGACTGCGCTTGCCGTGGGCAATCCGCCTGCTCCTCGGCCATAAAGCATCAGCTCGCCAACCGAGTCGCCCTCTACAAACACTGCATTGAAGCTGTCACGAACGGTCGCAAGAGGATGCGTGCCTGGAACCATTGCGGGGTGAACACGAACCCCAATGCGCCCATCATCGCCCTGCTCTGCGACTGCTAGAAGCTTGATCTCATAACCAAGGCGATGAGCAAAGGCTATGTCCTCGGCAGTAACACCCGAGATGCCCTCGTGATAAACATCGCCTGCTACGACCTGTGACCCAAATGCGACAGTTGCGATGATCGCAGCCTTGGCACCTGCGTCGTAGCCCTCAACATCTGCCGTGGGGTCGCGCTCGGCATAGCCCAGACTCTGTGCTTCAGCCAGAGCATCGGCATAACTCGCCCCGATAGTGCTCATGCGGGTGAGAATGAAGTTGGTTGTGCCATTGACAATGCCGGTAACACGACGAATCCGTTCACCTGCCAATGATTCGCGCAGCGGGCGCATAATGGGGATAGCGCCTGCAACGGCGGCCTCAAACAACAAATCGACTCCCGCATGCTCGGCTGCGGCAAACAACTCAACGCCGAAATTGGCGAGCAGTTCTTTGTTTGCAGTGACCACAGGTTTGCCAGCCTTGAGTGCTTCGAGCAACAAGCCGCGTGCTGGCTCAATGCCACCCATCACCTCGACTATTACGTCAATTTCGGGGTCATTCACTACCTCGGCTGCATCATGAGTAAAAACGCTGGAAGGTAACTTCACCGCCCGCTCTCGAGTTAGGTTGCGAACGGCCACACGAGTTACTTCAAGAGAAAGGCCCGTGCGAGCTTCAATCGCCTCGCTACGTTCACCAATCAAGGTGACCAGAGCTGCTCCCACGTTTCCGCAACCAAGCACGCCGACTCGAACTGAAGAACCATTCATGTCGGCAACGCTACTGGTCTAGAGCAATCAGGTCGTCGAAAGTCTCACGACGCACAACAACACGAGCTTCTCCATTACGCACAAAGATAACCGGAGGACGAGGAACCTTGTTGTAGTTCGAGGCCATCACGTGTCCATAAGCTCCAGTCACTGGCGTTACCAATACGTCACCAATGGCCAGGTCATCTGGCACCCACGCATCGCGAACAACGAAGTCGCCTGACTCACAATGTTTGCCCACCACCGTTACCGCCAACGGACGAGGCGAGTTGGTAGCTCGTGGCAAGAAGGCCTCGTACCCACTGCCGTAGAGAACAGGCCGAGGGTTGTCACTCATGCCGCCATCTACAGATACATAGGTACGAATTCCTGGAAGTTCTTTGATTGTCCCGACTCGATATGTCGTAACGCCAGCGGTAGCTGCAATGGCTCGGCCAGGCTCGACAAACAAACGAGCGGTAATGCCCGCATCAAAACAGGCTTTGGTCAATACCCCTGCCCATTGAGCGATCGATACCGATTCCTCGCCTTCAAGGTAAGCAACTCCAAGCCCTCCGCCTAAAGACAACTCAGGAAGATCGAGCTCTCGAACAAAGGGCGCAATTCGCTCTACTGCTTTTGCAAATGAGCTAAGCAAGAAAATGTTGCTTCCAATATGAACGTGCAAGCCAACCAAATTCATGTTTGACGAGGTAATCGCGCGCTTTGCAGCCGCGGCGGCAGAGCCACTTGCCAGACCAAAACCAAACTTCGAGTCATCTTGTCCGGTCATGACGTACTCATGCGTGTGCGCCTCAATTCCTGGCGTCACTCGAATAAGCACCTGGGGGGCTGGGCCCACGCCTTGGCCGACGAGGGTTTCAATGCGGTCGATCTCATCGTGGCTGTCAACAACAATGCGCCCGACGCCCACCTGAAGCGCACGGGTCAGTTCTTCTACGGACTTATTGTTGCCGTGCATGATGATCGAAGACCCTGGAACTCCTGCAGAAAGTGCAACATGTAGCTCTCCGCCGGTTGCCACATCGAGCATCAGACCCTCTTCATAAACGAGTGCCGCCATAGCCTTACAAAGAAAGGCTTTTCCAGCATAGGTAGCTCCAACTCCGAAGGCCCCTACCACCTGTTGGCACTGGTAACGCAAATGATCTTCGTCGTAGATAAAGGCAGGAGTGCCAAACGTGTCGGCTAGATCTACAAGATCACAGCCGCCTATTGAAAGGCGGCCGGTTGGCCCCACCACTGCGGTGTGAGGCAACAGGTGCAAAGAAAGAGGCGTCACTATTGTGGCACCACAAGCAATTGATTAACCCGATCAATCAATTCAAAGGGGTCGAACGGTTTTGTTACGTAGTCACTAGCACCTGCTGCCAAGCCATCTTGAATGTCACTTGCTTGTGCCTCAGCAGAAACCAACATGACTGGAATCGTAGAGGTGATCGGGTCGGCTCGAAGCGCTGTGGTGAGCTTAAGGCCGTTCATGACAGGCATCATCACATCGGAAACCACCACGTCAGGCCTTTGTTCTTTCGCTATTGCAAAGGCCTGAGCGCCATCGCTTGCCTGCAAAACCGTGAAACCTTCCAACTCAAAATTGATCACAAGGAGATCGAGAATGATTGGGTTGTCATCGACGAGCAATACCCGTGTCGGCTGGTTCACAAGCAGCGATGGTATCGCTCAGGAGAGTTAACCCGCCTCTAGGGCGATCCGGCTTGGGGGCGGTAGAGTCATCGGGCTGTGCCCTCGTAGCTCAGCGGATAGAGCATCGGCCTCCGGAGCCGTGTGCGGGCGTTCGAGTCGCCCCGAGGGCGCCAAGAAATAAGGCCGATAGGTCAGGAGGGTACGGGCCGCCGACTGCCGCCGGAGCGCCCCACGCAACCGCTTCGACGCTACGACGATGGCCGGAGGTGAGATCGACGCCAGATTCTCCACGGGACAGACCGTCAGAACAGGGTAAGATAAGGAAGTTTCGTCATTCGTGTGCGAAGGGTCCTAGTCCCGTTGTCGCCTGCACCTCGTGGCGTCGCCAGAGCGGAGGTGCAATCGTGACGAACCGAGACATGGATCTGGGCCGTATGGTGCGCGTGATTGATGCGCTCGCGGTCGGAGAACGTGATATACGACTGTCGTTGTGCTCGGCGTCGGCGGGTGTAGTCGGGGTGTGTGGCGCAGGTCTGGTGTTGGTCTCGGGGGGCCGAAACTTGGGGAACGTGTGTGTATCTGATGCGGTGATCGAGACGGTGGAGAACGTGCAGTACACGTTGGGTGAGGGCCCGTGTATCGACGCGTTCACTACCAGGACGCCGGTGTTAGTGGCGGATCTCGCGGATTCGGATGGTCGTTGGCTTGGGTTTCGAGAAGGTGCGCTCGTCGCGGGGATGCGCGCCGCTTTCGGGTTCCCATTGATGATTGGAACGAGTTGCATCGGGGCGTTGAACCTGTTCCACGATCAACCAGGTGCGCTGAGCGACGTACAGTACGCCGACGCGGTCGCGGTGGCTCACGTGGCGAGCCGGACGCTGTTGGGCTGGCAGTCAGCCGCCGAACCCGGGTTGTTGGCGTGGCAACTCGAACGGACTCAGGCTCATAGGGCGGTGGTGCACCAGGCGGCGGGAATGATTGCCATTCAGGCTGGCCTACCGGTGGGAGATGCCCTAGTGTTGCTCCGCGCACACGCGTTTGCTGAGGGCCGCCCTGTCAGCGAGATAGCCGCCGAGGTCGTGGGCCGTCGCCTTCGGTTGGGCTGACGAACCGTGGCGGCCCCGGGTCCGTAAGTTCAGCACTGGATGGGCATGGGGAGGAGTAATGATGAAGCGAGAAGAACTTCTTGCCGAGACGTTCGTCGAGTTGGCGGACACGCTCGTCGACGATTATGACATCATCGATTTCATGCAGACGCTCGCTGATCGTTCCGTCGAACTGCTGGATGTCTCTGCAGCCGGGATCATGCTCGCGGATATCGCGGGCCAGTTGCATCACGTGGCATGTTCGAGTGAGCAGATGCGCCTCGTGGAGCTGTTCGAGCTGCAGGTCGAAGAAGGCCCGTGTTTCGACGCTTACCGGGAACAGGTCCCGGTGCGTTGCGACTCGGCTCAGGATATCGCGGGGCGTTGGCCGCGGTTCGCTCCCTATGTGCGTGA
>JBBSKG010000052.1:0-17964 GCA_038256565.1 Acidimicrobiales bacterium
AACCCTGTGACCGTGAACCCTGTGACCGTGAACCCTGTGACCGTGAACCCTGTGACCGTGAACCCTGTGACCGTGAACCCTGTGACCGTGAACCCTGTGGACGTGACCCTCCCGCCCTCTCCACCGTTGAAAATTGGGCCCATCCTGGTCGATCCGCCAGTTGTGCTTGCTCCTATGGCTGGCGTGACCAACGCTGCGTTTCGCCGACTGTGCCGCTCTTATGGGGGTGGACTGTTCGTCAGCGAGATGATCACCGCTCGGGCTCTTCTCGAAGACAATCCCAAAACCCATCGCATGGCTTCGTTCGCTCCTGACGAACCTGTACGAAGCATCCAGCTCTATGGCGTCGACCCCAAAGTCATGACCGCAGCAGTACGACACCTCGTCAATGACGATGGGGCGGACCACATCGATCTGAACTTTGGCTGCCCCGCCGCCAAGGTCACCCGCAAGGGCGGCGGCGCAGCACTACCCGCACATCCATTACTATTTGGCTCAATCATCCGCGCAGCTATTGACGCCGCTGGCGCAGTGCCAATAACAATCAAGATGCGTCTCGGTATTGACGCCGAAAATCTCACCGCACTTCAAGCAGCAAGAATCGCTGAAGATGAAGGCGTCGCAGCCATCACCGTGCACGCGCGCACCGCCGAACAGCTCTACTCGGGCAAGGCGAACTGGACGGCCATCACCGAGATCAAAGCCTCCATAACCTCGATTCCCGTCCTGGGCAACGGCGACATCTGGCAGGCGCACGATGCCATCGACATGATGACCGAAACCGGATGCGACGGCGTGGTCATCGGGCGAGGCTGTCTCGGTCGACCATGGTTGTTCCGTGACCTTGCCGCAGCGCTGCGCAACGAGCCCACACCCACTCCACCATCACTCAGCGAGGTCTGCGCCATCATGGGCGAACACGCCATCCTGCTCTGCGATGCACTTGGTGAGTTCTCGGCAATGAACGACTTTCGCAAACACGTCGACTGGTACCTGGCAGGCTTTCCCGTCGGACGCAAAGTCCGTTCATCGCTCACATCTGTCACGTCTCTCGTTGAGTTGTCCCGGCTTCTCGACGATGTCGCCGAACATGACATGGCCTTTCCTCCCGAAGCTCTCGCCATGACCCGTGGCCCACGCAACGGCCCTCGCCGCGTCGCCCTGCCCGAACGCTGGCTAGAGACAACTGACGACCCCAACCCTCCCGTCGGAGCAGAAGCTTTCGTCTCAGGCGGATGAGGTGTGAAACTCAGGAGCCAGTCCGTTGCGCAACCCTTATTTCAGGGGACTCTCGTAACGCGCGTTACCACGCACAACCATAATCAGCCCACCAAGGAGGGCGAACAACGGAGGTGGCCAGAGAAAGTAAGTCGGCGTAACTGCAGCCAGCATGAACATAGCCCCAGCCCAACGGCCCTGACCTATGTGGCTCAATGCGGTACCACCAATCGCAGCCCACCCCTCTTACCCCCCGACACCTTGTCAAGGAAAACATCTCCAGTTGTCAGGGCATGGCCAGCGTCGGCGCTCGCGTGGTGCGCCACTGGATGATTGGACGCTCCTGTCCAGGTGTTTGGTTCCAGGTTCCGCCCGACCTCCGTCTCAGGCGGATGAACGTAGGTGGTGTACTTCACCAAACGAAATCAGTGACGGGCCGGTCGGTGAGATGGCGATGCGGGTTATTGAGGCTGGAAAGAGGTGCATGCGCCATGACGCCTCGATGCCAACTTGTAAGGCCCACGCTACTGCTGCCTTGATGGGTGACACGTGGGTAAAAACCACGATGTCATGTTCGACGGCTTCTTCAGTCAACTCGACACATGCTGCTTGCACCCGCTCGGCCATCGCCTGCAATGACTCGCCACCTGGCGGTTCAAAGCCTGGGTCGCTACGCCACGTCTGCCAGACATCAAGGGGAATATCACTCATTGGGCGTTGGTCGAACTCGCCGTAATCAAGTTCGACCCACCGCTCGTCAATGGTCACCGGCAAACCCAGAGCTTCAGCAGTCTGGCGCGTTCGGGATAATGGGCTCGACACCACCCGGACAGGCGCTATTGCCGACAGCATCCGACCAAGGTCGCCCGCTTGTGTCATACCAAGCTCATCAAGCGGAGGATCGGCTCGACCCAGCAAGAGACCCGCAGCATTTGAAGCAGTCCGACCGTGACGAGCAAGAATGAGCATGCGTTCAGTCCATCAGGTCTCGACCAAGGCGACCAGTCCTTACAAACACTGAACGTCGAGTGGCATCGCCAAGATCAAACCGTCTCCATGCCCATAGCAATACAGCTAATCCGGCGAGTTCAAGTGGAATGTTAACGAGTCCCCGTTCAAGGCTTGGCAGTCGATCGGCAGTAAACGACAAACCTCCGAGCGGCCACCAAAAGGTCGACGTATCGGTCCACATGCCATCGAAAACAAGATGGAAAAACATGCCGATAGGCAGCGCAAGCAATTGTCGTCTCAATAGCCGTTTACCTTGCGTTGCCAACATGACCACGCACAAGCCAGCCACACTTGCCCCAACCGTATGCGCAACCCGGGGCGCTCCCCATGGAGCATCGATGACATCGGGAGCCAACGCACCGAGCATGACAAGTCGGTGATCAAATGTTGGGTCACGAAAAACTAACCAAACGGCAAGGAATGAAGAACCCGCGAACCAAAACAACATCAGAAGAACTCAGCTGGCCTGCACGTCAACTGGCTGCACGTCAACGAGCAAGGAGGCGCCCGCACTCCTCATGAAACAAGTTCTCCCCCGCTGGTGCGTGGCGTACCACATCAAGCTCAGCTGCAGGCAAGGTGAGATGACAGCCAGTGCACCGTCCTGCATCGAGGCGTGCAATACCAACCCCACCAAGACGACCACGAAGCTTTTCATAAATACCAATCAGCTCAGGAGAAATACCGGCAGCGAGCGCATTGCGTTTAGTCATCACCTCAGCCAATTCACCGTCAATAACCCCTTCGGCCTCACCAATCACAAAGCCCAAACGTTCGGCCGCGTCTTGATGCAACGCCTTGGCTTCTTCAAGCTTGGCCAACGCCACACCGACTGGTTCGGCCTCTTCCATAACTTCAATCAGCTCTTCTTCAAGAACTCCTTTGCGGCGTTTGAGCGATTCGATCTCAGCCTGCATTGCTTGAAGGTCACGAGGTGAACTAACTGACCCCGAATACAACGAACGATCAACCTCTGTGATCTTGTCGGTTATCAACGAGATCTCATCTTCTTGACGACGTTGGGTCCGTTCAAGATCATGAAAACGAACAGCAATCGCTCGTTCTTCTTCATCTAGATCAGCTAGCGCCTTTAAATGCTCTCTGCGCTCTGCTCGTTGTGGAATGGATTCTTGGCGATGGCGTAGTTGATCAGCGACAAGGTCAGCAGCTTGAACCTCAAGAAGCGTCTCAAACACTGAGTCAAAACTCATGTCAGGCACTCATCCACCCGCAGAGTTACCAACAAACGGCAACGGAATAGTGAGCAATGGAGTGGCACTGGGCGTCGAACTAGGTGACGATCCCGGCGGTGTGGTAATCGTCCCCGGCTGTGTGGTGCTCGTCGTGGAAGACGCCCCTCCAGCCAAGGTTGTCGACGTTTGCCCTCCGGGAATCGTGGTAGGCGGTATCAAACCTTCTTCAATCTGGCGTTGCAACTCTTTTTCCAAGAGACGAGCCTCAAGTTCTTCACGCGTAGGGTCAGTTGCCAAGCGAAGATACTTGCCTCCAGTAGCACGGGCGGTATGGAACGTCTCCTTATCTTGTCCTTCCATGGCTGGACCCATAAATGCCTGCCAAATGCGAGCAGGGAACGTTCCACCAAATACTTGGCTTAGCCCTGCCACGTTGGTCATCGAATCCAGACCCTTAGATGAACCCATCCAAACGGCAGTGGAGAGTTGGGGAACATAACCGACGAACCAAACGTCACGGTTCTTGTCAGTCGTTCCAGTCTTGCCAGCCACTTGACGCCCATCTGCGAACCGAGCACGTGTGCCAGTTCCTCCAGACACCACACCTCGAAGCGCTTGAGTGACTAAGCGAGCAGTCTTTTCCGAAATGACTTGTTTGCCCTCAGTCGCTCCTTTAAAGAGCAGCTTGCCATTGCGATCGCGAACTTCTTCAATGTAATAGGGCTCGTAATATATCCCATCAGCAGCAAAGGTTGCATATGCAGCGGCCATATCAAGTGGCCGCACCTCTATGGAACCCAGCGAGATTGATGGGATATCTTCAGGCAAATTAGTAGTAATGCCCATCTTTCTGGCGGTCTCGACAACCTTGTCAATGCCCACGATGAGACCCAATCGGGCATAAGCACAGTTGATCGACCGACTCGTCGCCGACCAAAGGTTTAACACCCCACCACTAGCGCCCTTAACGGTCCATGGCGCTGACTTTGGGAACTGACGAATCGTGCAAGGACTTATTCCATCAATCGTGTCGTTAGGTGAAAACCCGTTCTCTAACGCTGCAGCCAACACGAATGGCTTGAAAGACGAACCAGGCTGGCGACCTGCTCCTTGGGTCGCAATGTTGTATTCAAGCTGTTCAAAACCAGGACCACCCACCATCGTTCTGACCGCACCGGTGCCGGGCTCAACGCTCACGAGCGCTGCCGTAAACCTGCCGTTCGTGTCAGGAAGGGTCGAGTTCACACCCTCGACAGCGTGTTTTTGTAGTCGAGGATCAAGGGTGGTCTTAATCTCCAATCCACCTTTAAACACGGCATTATAACGCTCTGCGACTGTCTCACCGAGACGCTTGTCATCCATAAGAACACGTACAACTTCTTCAGTGAAGTAGTCAGTGGGTCTTTGTTCAGTCACACGAGTTGTCTTTGGAAGCGGCGTCGCATTGACCATCGCTGCCTCAGCTTCATCGATCTGGCCCAACGAAACCAGACGATTGGTTACAGCCTCTCGCCTATTCCGTGCTTGATCGGGGCGCACAATCGGGTCGTATCCAACCGGATTGCGAATCATCCCGGCAAACAAGACGGCCTCAGCAAGATCAATATCTTCAACATCTTTTCCGAAGTAAGTCTCTGATGCAGCCTGTACTCCATAAGAGAAATTACCTAGATAAACTGTGTTGAGATAGCGCTCTAAAATTTCGTCCTTGCTGAGGTCTTCCTCAATTCGGCGAGAAAGAACGGCTTCACGGAACTTGCGATCGAGCGTCTGTTCTGGTGTCAACAATGTCTGCTTAACGAGCTGTTGGGTAATCGTCGAGCCCCCCTGTTCAACCCCACCAGCAGCCACATTAGAGACCAAAGCTCGCAACGATGCCCGCAGGTTAACTCCTCCATGGGTATAAAAGTCTTCGTCCTCGACCGCAAGGATCGTGTCGATCAATACTTGGGGAACCTGATCAATGGCAATCGGGGTTCGGTTCTGGTCATGAAACAAGGTCGCCAAAGTCGACCCGTCAGAACCGTAGAGCACAGAGCGTTGCGGCAACTCGTTGACTATCAAAGTGCCTGTTGGCTGACTAGCTTGCAAAATAGATTTTGCTTGGGGTACCAAAAAAGAAACGCTGACAGCGAGGACAACCCCTGCCAGTGTCACAACTTTTCCAAATCTCCATATCAAAGCTCGACCCACAGCACTGCCATGCTAGTCAATCGCTAGCCAATCCACCTGATCACCAGACAACAGTAACGACTGGAGACTCAGGACCCGTAATGAAACAACTTGCGCGGCACATCACAAGTTTTCCTTGGTGGGGCTCACTATTCGGCCTCTGGCCGCCCAGGTTGTTTCATCTCGGGCACTCAGCCGACATGACCATTGCGTTAGAGCCTAAGGTTCATCAGACCAATAATTAAGGGGACTCATGACTATCAGCGTAGGAATATTCCCGCCCAATGAGTTGCTCATGGGCAATGCTGCAGGCCAGGCCGCTTGGCTCAACGAAGTAGACCGAGCTGGCGTCGATCATGTCTGTGTGGGTGACCATGTCAGTTTCATCATTGGCATCGGCTTTGACGGGCTCATTCTGGCTACCAGTTTGTCGGTACTACACCCCACGCTTCCCGTGCACACTGGGGTTTACCTACTCGTGTTACGCAACCCAGTCACCGTGGCGCGCCAACTCTCCAGCCTCGCGACATTGGCCCCAGGGCGCCTAGTGCTTGGTGTGGGCATCGGCGGCGAAGATCGTCATGAGGTCGAGATCTGTGGCATTGACCCCACTACCAGAGGCAGACGAATGGATGAAAGCCTCACCATTTTGCGCGGCCTGCTCACGGGTTCTGCCGTCGACTTTTCTGGTGAGTTCTTTCAAATCAGCAATGCCACCATCTTGCCTCCACCGCCAAAACCCATCCCGATCATTGTTGGCGGACGCTCCGATGCAGCCGTTCGCCGAGCAGGACGCCTCGGTGATGGTTGGCTCTCTATCTGGAAGACCGCCGAGCAATACCAAAGCGCTATGACGCTTATGGAAAAAACCGCCGCAGATGCTGGGCGAAGTGAGATTCCTAACCACAACGCGCTTCAGGTCTGGTGTGGGTTCGGCTCTTCAAAAGAAGAGGGCCGCGACCTTGTCGCCCCGGCAATGCAAAGCTTTTACCAAGTACCCTTTGAGCGTTTCGAGAAGTACACCCCCTACGGCACACCTGAACAGGTTGCGGAGTTTCTCGCCCCCTTTGCCGACGCTGGCTGTTCGACGTTTGACTTCATCACACAAGCCCCCGACAGCGAAACCGCACTAAACGGCGTAGCGGAAGTAAAACGCTTACTCAATCAGCGCTAAAGGCCCGGGCAAGCGGGTGGTGGCGTCTGATTCTCAAATAAATAGTTCTCGATCAAAGACTGTCGACCATGCGGCGAAGCTGACCGTCATCATCTTGATCTTCCTACTCATCAGCTCAGGATTCGCCGACAAAGAAGCATGGCGAGTCTGGTCGTGGGCCGCTCTCGTCACCCTGATGCTCATCGTTCCCCAGGTGCGCCCCAAAGCCAGCGGGCATAAAATGGCAGTCCCAACGGGATTCGAACCCGTGTCGCCACCTTGAGAGGGTGGTGTCCTAGGCCTCTAGACGATGGGACCAAGAGGTCGACATGGTAGCGCACGCAAGCTCATTAACGAGAGCGAGCGTTACCATCTCGATTGTATTTAAGCTCGGGGGCGAGGACTCGAACCCCGAATAACTGGACCAGAACCAGTTGTGTTACCGATTACACCACCCCCGAAGGGCTATCTCAGGTTAGTCCTCAAGATGAGGCATCGCACAACGTCAAGCTTCGTCAAGATTGAACAATCGGCGATAACCAATAATGCGCCCCGCTCCCACGGCAAGGGTCTCGCGTGCAAGATGGGTGACCTGGGCAGCAAAATCCTCAGGGTCATCACGAGTCGGTGATGCATAACCTTTTAGGCCGACTTCGCCCGCAATGTGTTTTACGCGAAGCGAGTGATAAGGGCTCGAAACCAAGAGCACTTCCTTAATGCCCTCGTCTTTTAGAAATCGGGCTGTTGCCGCAAGACTTTGCCATGAGCTAACTCCGCCAGCCTCTAGGCGAAGTGCCGATTCAGGAACACCCAGTTGTATGAGTACCCCCGCCGCTACCGATGCTTCGGTATAACGATCGCCCTCCCGACGGCCACCTGTTACAACCACAACAGGAGCAAGACCTTGGCGATACAACTCGGCTGCATGCGTGACGCGTGCCTTGAGCACCGGCGAAGCCACCCCGTTGTACTGAGCTGCACCCAGCACCACGATTGCGCCAGCCTTGCGGGCTTGATCTTCACCCGAGGTCATCCAAACCTGAGCAAAAGTCACCAACAGATAAATGACGAGCGCGACTGCGACAAGCAACGCCATCTTAAAACTGCGACGCAAAGCTCCCAACAAGACGTCATCCCTGCTTGTTCATAGTCGGCCGCGAGCATCTCGTAGCCGAGCGAGCACACGCTCTCGCCCCATCACTTCAAGCGACTCAAACAATGGCGGGCCAACACTGCGTCCGGTAACTGCAACGCGGACTGGAGCTTGCGCAAACTTCAACTTGAGATCAAGCGCTTCACCCGCCTCAATCAGGCGGTCCTTCAAGTCCTCCGATTCCCATGGGCAGGTCTCATAAGAAACAATTACGGCGTCTAACAATGCAGCAGCGTGGGGTTTCATAGCCTTTGCCCACGACGCTTCGTCAACAGGTGGGTCATCGAGAAAGACGAAGTCGACCATCTCGGGAACCTCACTTAGGCGAAAAACTCGTTCTTGCACCAAGGGGGCAAGGCGAGCGAAAACTTCGCCATCAAAGGCTTCTGGAGTCCAGGGTGTAAATGGTGCCTGCAACCAGGGAGCAACCCTTGTAATGAAATCGTCTGTCGACAATGCACGAATGGCATCACCATTGAAGGCACGCAACTTGGTAACGTCAAAGAACGCTGGCGAATTTCCAACATCTTCAAGGCGAAAGTTGGCCAACATCTCGTCAATCGTGAACTTCTCTTCCCCATCTGGAGATGACCATCCCAGCAGGCCCAAATAATTGAGCATCACTTCAGGCAAGTAACCCTCGTCTCGATACTGCTCAAGAGCCACAGGGTCACGGCGCTTCGAGAGTTTTTGGCGCTTCTCATTTACTAACACAGGAACGTGAGCAAACGTCGGGTGTTCGCCACCGCCGAGGGCATCCCACAACAACAGATACTTCGGCGTTGTGGGAAGGTGCTCTTCGCCCCGGATGACATGGGTGATCTTCATGTCGAGATCGTCAACCACATTTGCCAACACAAACATTGGGTCACCCGAAGATCGGACAATGACAGGGTCGTCCAGGGTCACGTTGTCAAAGCTAGGAGCGCCTCTGATGACATCGGGAACAATCGTTGCACCCTCATCAGATGTCCGAAAACGCAACGCACGACCATCGCCGTTACCAAGTGAGCGCTCTCGACAAAACCCGTCATAACCAGGAGGTCCTTTACGAGCGGCAGCTCGCGCGTCAATGTCTTCTCGAGCACAATCACACCAATAGGCCTTGCCGCCCTCCTCAAGTTTTACTGCCGCTCGAAGATAAAGTTCTCGACGCTCAGACTGGCGATAAAGCTCATCCCAATCAAGGCCAATCCAACGCATGGAATCGAATATGCCCTCGACCCATTCCTCGCGATTGCGGGCTGCATCGGTGTCTTCAATGCGCAAGATGAACTCACCTTGTGATTGACGGGCCACGAGCCAGTTATATAAAGCGGTGCGCACCCCCCCGACATGAAGAAAACCGGTCGGTGAAGGAGCAAAGCGAGTTCTAGGAGCCACGTCCACGAGGGTAGCTGAGATGTCCCAGCTAAGGACCAGCGGAGAAGCTACTTAACCAGTCAGCCGTCAGCAGAAATGCATCGAACAATTTCCGCGATTTGGGCTTCGGCGACCTCATGGTCTAGCTGGCATGTGCCGGCGTTGTTGTGGCCACCACCCTCGTAAGAAAGCATCAGCTCGCCAACATTGGTCCGAGAACTCCTATTGAAGATCGACTTCCCAACCGCAACCACGACGTTCTGTTTGTCTCTACCCCAAATCACATGGGCAGAAATGTTTGTGTCGGGATAGAGCGCGTAAAGCATAAATCTATTACCCGCGTAAATGATCTCTTCACCACGTAAATCGAGCACTACCAAGTTGTCGTGCACCGTTACACAGCGGCGAAGCTGATCAGTGAACATGGGCTCATGTTCGTTATAAATCGCTACTCGCTCGGCAACATCAGGCAGAGCAAGGATTTCTTCAATGCTCATCGTGCGACACGCTTCGATTAAATCCATCATGAGCTGATAGTTCGATATACGAAAGTCACGGAATCGACCAAGGCCCGTGCGGGCATCCATCAGAAAGTTCAGAAGTTCCCAACCGGTAGGGTGCAGTACTTCTTCTAGGTTGAACTGCGCCGCATCAGCCTTATCAACAGCGGCCATAAGGTCATCGCCAATGCTGGGGAAGGCTTTCTTGCCCCCGTAGTAGTCATAAACCACCCGTGCGGCTGAGGGTGCCGAAGAATCAATGACATAATTGTTGTGGCAGTCGGGGTTATTACGCATCGTCTCACTGGCGTGATGATCAAACACGAGATACGCACCGGGCACGTAAGGCAAGTTAGTCGTGATGTCACGGCTGCTGATCTCAACCTTGCCGTCTTGCATGTCCTTAGGGTGCACGAAGGTGATCTCGTCAATCATGTTCCGATCGCGCAAGAGCACGGCGCAGACCAAACCATCAAAATCACTTCGTGTTACCAACCGAAACCGTTGGTCCAACATAACCATCTAAAGCCTCCTCGGCTGCCCCTCTTTCTTTCGGCATCGCAGGAAGGAGCTTTACCAGTTTTTTAAATCCCGGCACAGATGACTGTAAGGACCCGAGTCCTCAAGCATGTTATTTAAGAAGATTTTTGGCTATGACTACTCGTTGAATCTGATTCGTGCCTTCGTAAATCTGTGTGATTTTTGCGTCTCGCATCATGCGTTCAACCGGGAAGTCTTTGGTGTATCCATAGCCGCCGAAAAGTTGCACGGCGTTGGTTGTGACATCCATTGCGACGTCTGAGGCAAAGCACTTAGCCATTGCCCCTAGCGAACTGAGATCACCATGAGGGTCACCTTCGTCGATCGTGGCACATGCTCGATAGATAAGACTCCGAGCGGCTTCGAGACGCATAGCCATGTCGGCAACCATGAATTGCAACCCTTGAAAATCTGCAATGGGCTTGCCAAAAGCATGACGTTGTTGCATATAGGCAAGGCCTTGATCAAGGGCGCCTTGGCCAATTCCGAGCGCTTGTGCACCGACCGTTGGACGACTGCGATCGAGGGTTGCCATTGCTATGCGAAAACCTTCGCCCTCTTCGCCTATGCGATTTTCAACCGGCACGTGTAGATCGTCGAAAACCACTTCGCCGGTTGGGCTTCCCTTGATACCCATCTTGTCTTCCAGCTTCGCCACACGTACGCCCCAATCGCGCTCGACTACAAAGGCGGAAATTCCTCGATGGCCAGCAGCCGGGTCAGTCTTAGCAAACACTGTGTAAAGGTCGCTAATACCAGCATTGGTGATCCAGTGTTTTGTACCGCTAATCACATAATGATCACCATCTCGAACGGCCTTGGTCTTCATGGCGGCAACGTCTGAACCTGCATCGGCCTCTGAAAGGCAATAGCTAGCTTGGCTTTCACCCGATGCAATGCGTGGCAAATAACGCTCACGCAACAATTCGCTTCCCCAGTAAATAACAGGAATCATGCCAAGTTTAGAAATGAGAACGATCAGACTGGTCGAAGCACACACCCGAGCCAGCTCTTCAGCCATGATCGCCTGCGTCACATGATCGGCACCCGCTCCGCCGTAGGCCTCAGGAATGCCAAGACCAGTCAGGCCCATCTCGACACACGCGTGGAAGTTGTCCCACGGATACTCTCCAAGTCGGTCGACTTCTGCCGCCTTAGGCGCAATCTGGTCTTCACAAAATCGCCGTAACGATTCGCGAAAAGCTCGTTGTTCGTCACTCAAGTTGATCAGTTGCAATGACACTTATCCCACCTCATCGACACCGAGCAGCTCACGCCATGCGGCTGGAAAGCTCGCTCGAATCTGTGTTGGCGTCATGGCAAGTGTTGCTTCTGGAACTTGGTCGGCAACAGAACGCTGACGATGGTGATGATGAGAAGAACCTGCCAAATGCTCACGCCTACAATCCACCAGATCGGGTGGCGCAGCCCCCAGAAACCCAAACAACGTAAAGGCAACATCGAGATCGTGAATTACTGGTGCTCGACCAAGCATTGATGCACGCTTAAGGGCAACAGCAACACAGGCAGCTACTACATCGGCGCGGTTCTCACCCTCGGCTATAACCAAACGATCTTCAAATGATCGGGCAAGCAACAATGCGTAACCCTGATCGGGCCCTGGACGACCAAGTGATGCACCCGTGGGCTGTTCGGCACCTAATGCAGCTGGACGCTTATTTCCGACAGAGCGGCGAGCCGGCGGCATGGGTAAGCCGACACGTGGCGCTCGGTTCTTAGTATTCGTGGGAACGTAATCAGGTGCCGCCATAGTTGATCTCCTCACTTGATTCCAAACTTGTTTCCTCGTTTATTCCGTGCAACAACCCGTAAACGACAGAGTCTGCAAGTGCTTGCCACGACGCTTCTATGACGTTTTGTGAGACACCTATGGTTGACCATGTCGACTCACCGTCACTCGAGTCCAACAACACCCGAGTCACCGCAGCGGTCCCACGATTGGTATCGAGCACACGCACCTTGAAGTCAGTCAGATGCACAGCATCAAGTGCTGGATACTTCGAGCCAATTACTTCTCGCAGTGCCGAGTCAAGAGCGTTAACCGGCCCATTTCCTTCGGCTGTGCGAATCACTCGCTCACCATCGACGATCAGCTTGACCGTTGCCTCGGTGGTGAACTCGCCATCTACTCGGTGCTCACTCGAGACCCTAAACGACTCCAACTCGAAGAACGGTTGCTGCCAACCGCCCGCCTCGCGCATGAGCAGTTCAAGCGAACCATCCGCAACCTCGAAGTGATAACCCTGATGTTCCAATTCTTTGAGCTGATCCAACACTGAGGTCAAAGCAGCACCATCAAGATCAAGGCCCAACTCTGATGCCTTCATCTGCAAGGTCGAGCGCCCAGCCAGTTCGCTAACCACAACCCTGGTGCCGTTGCCAACGCTTTCAGGCTCAATGTGTTCATATGCATCGCGTGCCCGGGCCAGCGCACTTGTATGCAGTCCGGCCTTATGAGTAAACGATGAAGCTCCCACATAAGGGCGTCGAGGGTCTGGGGTGATGTTGACCAACTCAGCAATGTGATTTGAAACCGGCGTAATCAATTCAATGCGTTCACGAGGGATGGTCTCAACGCCCATCTTTAGGGTCAGGTTCGGAATAGCCGCGCACAGATCAGCGTTGCCAGTGCGTTCGCCATAACCATTGACACACCCTTGTACTTGTTTTGCCCCCAAGCGCACAGCCACAAGTGCATTAGCAACGCCACAACCGCCATCGTTATGAAAATGAACGCCGATGTCAGCATAAGTAGCGGGGATGACTTCACTCATGATCTGCTCAACTTCATGTGGCAGCGTGCCACCGTTGGTGTCGCACAGCACGAGACCCTCAGCACCTGACTCTTCGGCTGCTCGCAAAACTCGCATCGTGAAATCAGGGTTGCACTTATAACCATCAAAGAAATGCTCGGCATCAAAGAACACTCGAAGATCGGCTTTGCGTAAGAACTCAACTGACTCAGCGGCCATTCGAACTGCTTCGTCCAGGTCAGTTCGCAAAGCCTCGGTCACGTGATAGTCCCAGGCCTTTGCAACAATGCACACGCTAGAAGTTCCGGCGTTTACCAAGTGGCGCAATGTCTCGTCGGTGTCTACCTTTCCCCCGGGGCGCCGAGTAGACCCAAATGCCACGAGCGTCGAACGAACAAGGTTCAATTCGCTTGGAGCTCGCTTGAAGAACTCTTCGTCTTTAGGGTTCGCCCCTGGCCAACCACCTTCGATGAATGCGACACCCAAATGATCTAGTTGTTCAGCAACACGGAGCTTGTCATCAACCGTGAGCGAAAGGCCTTCTTGTTGTGACCCGTCGCGCAAGGTGGTGTCGTAAATATCAACGGCATCGAGCATTTCCAAGCCCCGAGGCAAACCATGATCATGTTCGGGAGCATGGTTGTGCCCAGAAGGGCGCTTATTGCCAGAAGCACGCGTAGATTTAGACGGCAAGTTCACACCAGTCTTTATAGCGATCGATTTGACCGCGAATCGCAGCAAAATAAGTCTCTTGAATTTTGCGGGTAATAGGCCCAGGCTCGCCAATCTCACGATCGTCCACTGAACGAATTGGCACAACCTCAGCGGCGGTTCCAGTTACGAATGCCTCATCTGCAAGGTAAAGATCTGAACGCAAAAGGTTCCCAACCGTGGCTTCCATGCCAAGGTCACGGGCGATAGTCATAACGGAGTGCTGCGTGATGCCTTCCAACGCACCCGCAGAAACAGGGGGAGTGATGATCCGTCCATCTTTCACCACAAACAGGTTTTCTCCCGTGCACTCCGAGACGTAACCCTGAGGGTTCAAGATGATGGCCTCGTCATAACCAGCCTTTAGGGCCTCGACCTTTGCCAACGAAGAGTTGATATACATGCCCGTTCCCTTGGCTGCAGGAGGAATGGCATTTGGATCGTGGCGCTGGAAAGACGAAATCTTCATGCGCACACCATTGGCAACCCCCTCGTCGCCCAAATAAGAACCCCAAGGCCACACGGCTATAGAAACGTTGACCGGACAAGGCAGCGGGTTAAGGCCCATCTCGCCATAGCCCAGGTAGATCAAAGGGCGGATGTAACACGAGTCAAGCTTGTTGACCACGACCGTTTGCTTGGTGGCCGCTATGAGATCAGCAACGCTGTAGGGCACGTCGATCATGAAGATCTTGGCGCTGTTAAACAATCGTACGATGTGATCGGTCAATCGGAAGATGGCAGGCCCATCAGCGGTTTGGTATGCACGAATGCCCTCGAAGACGCCAGTGCCATAGTGCAAGGTGTGAGTCAAGACGTGAACCGTTGCGTCATCCCAAGCAACAAACTCGCCGTCCATCCAGATGTAGTCACTCTTGGTAATAGGCATCGCTTTACACCTTTCCGGCGATTGCATCGCCGATCTCAGTTGTGGTTCCGGTCATATCAGAAATCTCTGAAACAGCTTTTCGAACTCGTGCTGCGGCATCATCTTCGCCGAGGAACTCCAACATCATCGCAGCCGAAAGAATCGCAGCAGCAGGGTTGGCCTTTCCAGTGCCAACAATGTCGGGAGCCGAACCATGCACTGGCTCAAATAATGATGGTCCAGTTCGAGCAGGGTTCAGGTTGGCAGAAGCGGCCAGACCAATTCCACCAGCTACCGCTCCACCTAGATCGGTGAGAATGTCACCAAACAGATTATCTGTCACCAACACGTCATAGCGCTCTGGGGCAGTCACAAAATGAATACAAGCAGCGTCAACATGGTTATACGCAAGCTCAACAGCTGGAAACTCCTTGGCGACATCATCAAAGGTGCGCTGCCATAAATCGCCAGCAAACGTCAACACGTTGGTCTTGTGCACCAAAGTCAAGTGACGCCGTGGGCGGGAATCTGCAAGCTCGAAGGCGAAACGTACGCAACGCTCCACACCCATACGGGTGTTGACTGAACCCTGGGTTGCCACTTCGTGAGGAGTGCCCTTGCGGAGGAAACCGCCCTCGCCCGCATAGGTGCCTTCGGTATTTTCACGCACCACCATAAAGTCAATGTCGGGCGGTGAAAGGAATGGGCGAAGGTTGACATATAGGTCGAGTGAAAAACGAAGCTCAAGCAATAGGCCACGTTCCAAGATGCCCGGTGCCACCTCAGGTGTGCCGATCGCACCTAGCAAAATCGCATCGAAACCACGAAGTTCTTCAAGAACACTCAATGGAAGAGTCTCGCCCGTAGCGAGATAGCGGCGACCACCAAGGTCATAGTCAACGCAATCAAGCTCAACCCCTGCGGCACGGACAACCTTCAATGCCTCAGCCACCACTTCGGGGCCAATCCCGTCGCCTCCAATAACCCCAATTTTGTGCCCCATGGGCCTTCCCTGCTTTCTTCTCGAAGAGTTCCACACAACGCTACCCGGCGATTCGGGTGTGCTTCTGGTCTGCGGGTACGAAAATGCTGGCTATCCTCGAACCATGGCTGAGTCACGACCCCTTCATGAACTTTCACGTACCGCACATGACCGGCTTAAAACCGAACATGACGAATTGACTGGGGCTGGTCGAGTCGACATTGCCGCCAAGATCGAGGCGGCACGCGCACTTGGAGATCTTTCAGAAAATGGCGACTACCACGCCGCCAAAGAAGAACAGGGAAAGATGGAGGGTCGCATTCGCCATCTCACCGCCCTGCTGCAGAACTCAACCATTGTTGATGACTCGGTCAAAGGCCATGTCGTAGCAGTCGGCAGAGTCGTAACCATTCGCTTCCAAGGTGACACCGACACCGAAAAGTTCCTCATCGGCTCAATCGAAGAACGCCACGAAGACTACGAACTCGTATCGCCAGGCTCGCCCCTAGGCCAAGCCCTAATGGGTGCTGCCCCGGGCCACGTTGTCAGCTACGAGGTCAACTCCTCCTCTATCCAAGTAGAAGTCGTCTCACTCGACTGAGGCAGCCCTCCGTGCGTCTATGGAGATGGCTGCATGAACATCTGCATGTCGAAGTAGTCCCGCCAGGCGGCAATCTTCCCGTCACGCACCTCGAAGACACCGGCGACCGGCAGCTCGATCTTCCGTCCTCCCATCAGGAAACGATCGATCCGTTCCGTGAAGACAACGTCGCCCGCGGAGGCGATGCGCAGGATGTCGAACTCGATCGACTCCGAAGGAACCACGATCATCCCGAGGAGGTTGCGGATGGCGTCGAGCCCCTGAGCGGCGGGCATGGGGATGTTGTGATAGACGGCGTCCTCGGTGAACCAGCTCAGGATCTCATCAATATCCCGTCGGCCCCACACCGCACAGAACTCCTTGACAACAGCTTCAGGGTCAACGGATTCGGGCTGAGAGGTCATGTCATAACTCCTTTGGGTGACTGTCGACCCCCGAACGCTTCAGGCCGCAAAACCGTCCCACTTCGACTACCCGAGGAGGCCTGGATCAACGACCCCAGCCGTGAGACCGTAATCAAGTCTGTATAAGCAAGCCAGTGGTCTCAAAACCCTTAACACGTTCCGTGGTCACCCTGTCGGCAGCGACGTCCATGACCGCGATCAAAAGGCCGTGCCGTGCCGGACGTACTCGAACTCTAGACGCCCGCCTACCTATCGCCAGAGCGGAAAAGTCAGTTCTTGCTGAGGTCCCGGCTTCTCACTCGGCGTTGTGCTGAACTGGTCGCGTGTCGCATGCTTTGATGGCGAAAGTCAAAGATGCCTGGAGTGAAGCCGTCGAACGCGGCTGGGCAGTCACTGAGGTTAGCGTGAGCGACATCGCCAGAGAAGTTCAGGATCTCCGCGTCACTGTTGTCCCGACTCGGCCAGGAGACCCTGCCGTCAGCCGACTAAGAGCAAGGCCCGCCGAGGCGGCGTCGGTGCCTTCACTGAGCAGTATGTTCGGCCTCGCACCGTTTCCCCTTCATACGGATGGAGCTCACCTGCGGCATCCACCGGACGCCATTTTCCTCGAGTTCGATGGTGCGACCACGTCAGCGCCGACAATGCTCTACCGAGTCGCACCCGAGCAGGTCGACGAGGTAGTTGCAGCGGCGTTGCAGCACGGGGTATTCGAGATTGGGCTCGGAAGTTCCACTTACCTGGGCACGGTGCTCGACTCGGAACGCCTCCGGTTCGACCCCATTGTGATGCGAGCGCGAGATCCGCTAGCGCTGTTGGCAGTCGACTTCCTGGCGAGCTGCCAGGAAGAGGCTGACGAATTGGCGCTCTCCGGACCTGGAACGACACTTGTCATCGACAACCGGCAAACACTTCACGGACGGGCAGCCGTCGAGACTGGTCAGCGTCGGTGCGGCCGTCGGCTCATGCTGCGATGGACGATCCCGTGACAGCGCCACACGATCACGAGGCCATTTGGTTGAAGGCGAAGACGTTTGTTAACCGCAGCTTCGCTGCGCTCGACGACGGCGATGAACCGCTGGCCATGCTCTGGGCAGCGATTTCGCTGGAGCTTCTCGCGAAGTCGGCTCTGTGCCGCATCAACCCGCTGCTGGTCGCCGATCCAAGCGATGACGGCAAGAGTCTTCTACTCGCTGCCGGTCTACCGGGTGACGCTACGCGGTACCGAAGTGTCCCGGCTAAGGCTCTGTTCAGTCGGTGTGATCGAGCGTTTCGGACCTTCGATGCGAAGATGGCGCTGTCGATCGCGGACCAGCGCAATGCGG
>JBBSKG010000053.1:0-17677 GCA_038256565.1 Acidimicrobiales bacterium
ATGCAGCGGGGGCCGTCTGCTCGGGTGAGTCTTTCGTCGAGCGTCGCCACTGGGGCGTCAAGTGACTCGGCGAGGGCAACGTACCAAGCATCGTAGGCGGTGAGATTCTCACGGAGTTCCCAGATCCGCTGCGCAAACGGCTCGTAGGGGAACAACTCTACCCGTAGTCCCATAAGGTCGCCATGAGCAAGAGCGGCTATGTCGGGGGAGATGTCACCCGAGAGTGCAGCGCGACGCAAGATGTTTGCTACTTCAACCGGCATCAGATGAGGGGCCGCCAAGCTCTGGTCGGGAAGGAGTGCATCGGCCCAGGAGCCGTCAGGCCCAGTGTCGACGAGAGCGGCGATGACCATTGATGCATCGACGACCAGGGTCATGTTCGGTCGGTATCTCGATAGCGAAGGATCTTGTCACGGGTGAGCACGGTGCCCGTTTGCGATTTTCGTTCTCGCATACGGGCAACCATGACTTGGGCGTCAGGCCGTCGAGCCAGTTCGATCAGTTGGTGGCGAAGGTATTCCTGAAGCGAACGACCGGTCGATGCTGCTCGTGCCGCGAGTGCATCACGAGTCTCGTCGGGAACATCTCGGATACTGATTGAAGCCATGCATGCATTATGCGTTGTTTAGCAGTAAAGTGCAATTATTATTGCCGAGCACACTTCCGGTGTGAGTGTGCAAGTTTTTCTGAATAACGCTCAAGGTGGTGTCAAGAACTGCCGTTATTGATAGTGCGAGCAGGTGCTCTTGACAAAGGCAAACCCTCCGAGAGGTGGGGACGCAAAGCCACGGGACCCTCCTCCGTCAACGGCGACGGAGCGGTCAGCCGAGCTGCCTGGAGAACCTGCCTGTTCCGAACAGGGACAGACAGGGCAAGGTCACGGTTCGTTTCAGACAAACAACCTATCCATTGTCCCGAAAGGAAAACTCATTATGTTGAACACACTGCGTCAACGGATGGCCAAGGACGAAGAGGGCTTCACCCTCATCGAACTCATGGTCGTCATTCTCATCATTGCCATTCTCATGGCAATCGCAATCCCCACCTTCCTTGGTGCTCAAACACGTGCCCAGGATCGTGGTGCCCAGTCCAATCTGCGCAATGCTCTAACAGGGGCTAAGACCGTCGCAACCGATAACTCGGGCCTGTTCGTGAGCACAGGCTCAACGGTTCTTGTCGAAGCAGACCTGTTTGCGGCCGAACCATCGCTTACGTTTACGGACGGCGCAATGACGACATCCGGCCCTGTCGACGTCAGCGTGGCGGTGGGCGGCACAAGCATTGCGCTCATCAACATGAGTGCATCAGGGAAGTTCTACTGTATGCAGGCTAGCTCCGGTGGCACCATCGTCCGCAAGACCGCTGCAACCTATATAGGGGTATTTGCCGCAGCTTCTCCTGGCCTGTGTGTGCCTGGAGCGACCACCTGGTAGGTCGTCGCCGGCTGGTGCCGGTTTTGAACGAGATAGACGGTCGGGCAGTTGCCCGACCGTCTGCTTGTTTTAGGCACTTCCACAGCCAGCCCATCCCCCCTGTTCAGCAATCGGGCCGGTACTCTCGATCGGCAATGACGATGGGGGCATTGGTGGCAGCGTGTGGATTGGTCGGGCTGGCGATTGGCTCGTTTCTCAATGTGGTGATTTATCGGGTCCCACTTCGCCAATCAGTTGTTTCCCCCCGCTCTCGTTGCACGGGGTGCGCGACCGAGTTGGCCGCCCGAGACAACATTCCGGTGCTCTCTTGGCTGATCTTGCGGGGCAAATGTCGCACCTGCAAGGTGCCCATCGCCATTCGCTATCCAGCGGTCGAATTGCTCACGGCCGTCCTCTTCGCCGCAACTGCCGCACGCCTGGGCCCGAATCTGGAGCTGGTGCCCTTCCTCCTTTTAGTTGCCGTGCTCATTGCGGTGAGCGTCATAGACATCGAGCACTACATTGTTCCGAACCGCATCGTGATCTTTGCCCTTGTTACGTCAGTGCCATTGCTGGCAGCGACGGCGATTGTCGACCATCAAGGCACTGAACTGCGCAACGCAATGCTGGGCTCGCTCATGGCGAGTGGTGCATTGTTTCTCCTGCATCTGGCTTACCCCCGAGGTATGGGTATGGGCGACGTGAAGCTTGCGCTCGTTCTTGGGCTCTATCTCGGATGGCTCAGTTTGGGACATGTGTTGTTGGGAGTGTTCTTAGGGTTCTTGCTTGGTTCGGTTGGCGGCATTGCCTTGATCGTCACAGGTCTGCGCACGCGCTCGCAGCACTTGCCTTTCGCCCCCTTCTTGGCAGGCGGAGCGATGCTCGCCGTGTTAATGGGCGAGCGAATCCTTGATTGGTACCTGCATTGACCGATGGAGTGGGGTGTTTCGCCCCGTCACGTGTGTTAACTAATGTGGCAGGTGATCACTTTAGGTGAGATTGTTGATAGTGTTGAAGTTGTTGTTTATGTGAGGGGAGTGACATATGATGCAGATGTTGTTTCTGTTGCTTCCCCAGAAGGACCATTGCGATGGCCAAGGATGATCGATTTCTTACGGTGCAAGAGGTGGCAGAGCAGATGCGCGTCTCAAATATGACGGTATACAGACTGATCAAAGCTGGCGAGTTGGTAGCTGCTCGCGTGGGGCGCAGCTATCGCCTGCGAGAGGCCGAGGTCGAGTCGTATCTACGTAGAGGTGACTCATAATGGTCAAAGTTGTAGTGGGTCTAGATGTTGGCACCCATGCCGTGCGCGCTGCTGAGGTCGTGCTTGGCAAGGGCCAGCCCACGTTGCGACGCTTTGCTCAGGTGACACTGCCTCCAGGTGCCGTAGTAGATGGTGAGGTAGTCGACCCGTCGGCTGTTTCCCTTGCCCTGAAACGCCTCTGGAAAGAGGGTGGTTTTAAGAGCCGAA
Organism: Acidimicrobiales bacterium; assembly: GCA_038256565.1. Classification (GTDB taxonomy): domain Bacteria; phylum Actinomycetota; class Acidimicrobiia; order Acidimicrobiales; family CADCSY01; genus JACOTK01. The sequence goes on from JBBSKG010000053.1 coordinate 2,887, forward strand.
CAGTTGTCACCGGAGTTGCCAACCCTCGCGTTCTGGTGCGTTCGACAGAAGTGCCGGTTATGGCGGTGGAAGATCTTCGTTCGGCATTGACTTTTCAGGTACAAGATCTAATTCCAATCCCAATCGAAGACACCGTTTTTGATTACCAAATTATTGAAGAGACTGGCAACGACGAGGGTCAGCGCCTCTATCGGGTCATGTTGGTGGCAGCGCATAGAGACATGCTTCGTTCGCTGCTCGCAGCTCTTGAAGGAGCAGGGCTTACTCCAAGTGGCATTGATCTACTTCCATTTGCTCTCTTGCGTTCACTTGTAGGTCCGGGCTCCTTCCTTCCTCCGCTTCCTGCACTATCAGAAGATCGGCTGGCCAAACCTGAGGAAGGCGAGCATGGAGAAGGTGACACCGAAGAAGAGGCATCTGAGCCATATGAGGCAATTGTTTCTATAGGTGCAGGTGTCACAACGGTCATGTTGCACCAGGCGGGCAAGGCTCGATTTGTGCGCAGCGTTGCTTCTGGGGGCAACGACATTACCGAAAAGCTTGCTCATGAATTGTCAATCGATTTTGAACAAGCTGAAGGGCTAAAACGCGAAGCCCGCCTTGATTCCGATGACGCCATGGAGACGCGTGCTGCAGAGATTGTTGCTGAGGCAACGACTGAGTTGTTTGATGAGGTGCGTGACTCGCTTGATTATTTCCGCACACAAATAAGCAGCGGGACTTTTAACAAGGTGATGATTACTGGCGGTGTCGCCATGGCCTCAGACATCGAGAGTAAAATGGCAAACGAGCTGGGAAATGGTTATTCGGTGTTTCTTGGTCACCCACTTGAACATGTGGCGATTGGCCGCACTGGTCTTTCACCCGAAGTATTGACTGCTAACGAACCATTGATCGCAACGCCAATGGGTCTTGCTCTCAACTCGGTCCTTTCTCTAAGCGGTCTTGCGCCAATTTCGTTGCTCCCTGGTGAAGTAACCGCAGAACGCCGTGATCGCCAACAAACGCTTGTGGCTGCAGGGGTTGTTGCGGGCGTTGCCGTCTTGTTGGCAGGTGTTTATGCCATGCGGATGGAAACGGTTGATAACGCTAAGAATGATGCAGCAATTGAAGAGTCCCAAACGTCCCAGCTTCAGGCTGAAGTTGGGACTTATCAAGATGTCGAAGCGCTTCAAGCAGACGTGACTGCTCGTGAAAGTGTCGTAAAGGCTGTGCTTGTTGATGACTTGGCATGGACTCGTATGTTTCAAGAAATCGCCACTGTTTTGCCAGGCGATGTGTGGCTCACTTCTTTTAATGCAACAGGTGCCCCTCCAACCGTTGCAGGTGCTGCATCGCCTATCGCTGGCAATATAACGGTCGGTGCCATTGGTTTTTACCAAACCTCCACCGCTCGGTGGCTGTTGCGCCTGGGTGAGCTTGAATCATTGCGAGACCTCTGGGTTCCGTCGGCAACCAAGCCCCCAGATGGCTTAGAGAACTCACTAGTTACGTTCTCGTCGTCGGCGACGCTCACTGAAAAGGCTCGCTCGAACCGATCTGATCGTTATATCAATGGAGAAGAGGGACAGTGAACCGCCGCATCATGATCATTACCGGCGTCGTTCTGGTAGCAATTATCGGGATTTGGTACGTGTTTGGTTTTAGTGCGCAGAGCAAGGACATCAGTGCGGCTAGAGGCCGTGAAGAAACAGCTCGGGAAACTAATGATCAGTTGGTGCTTCGTATTTCACAGCTCAAGGTGGCCCGTAAGGGCGTACCCAAATTGACCGCCACGCTTGAGCGTTTGCGACGGGCCGTTCCTGAAGATGCCAACCTTGCCGAGTTCATATTGCAGGCCAATGACATAGCCGAAGAATCAGGCGTTGATTGGCTCAACATTGCGCCCTCTCAGCCAGCGGTGAGCGAAACACCAGACTTGCCCGCCAAGATTGCCTTAAACATCACGATCGACGGCGGTTATTTTCAGGTGCTTGACTATTTGAACCGCCTTGCCGAGTTGCCTCGCATCGTCGTGGTCGATTCGCTGAGCTTGACTCCCGGTGAGGCTGAGGCGAGTGGTGCCCCGCGCATGAGCGCAGTGTTGAGCGCCCGGATGTTTTCGACAAAGGCAGGAGCGGCCGATGCCGAGGCTGCCAACACGGTCGGAGCCGCTACAACAGCCACCACTGTGGCTGGAGCCACGGGCAGCACGGTGACGACAACGTCAACCACTGCGCCCGTGTCTACTGGAGGCCGATGATGGCTAAATCAAAAAATGTAGAGCTAAATGATATAGACCCAGCCAAGGAAGCTGCAGACTCTAAACGTCGAGTAGCGATCTTGCTTGGTATCGGCGTGGGCCTTTTGGCGGCAGCCTTTTTCGTGCCCAAGTTGTTGTTCGGAGGAAGTGATACCAGCACTTCTGACACTCTGACCGTACCCGTAGTCAGTTCGGTCCCCGGTGCCGTGGCTACTCCCGGCGGAGTAGCTCCTTCGGTTAGTACGCCGAGTTCAGGAACGACCACGACTACAGTTGCCTTGGGTGCGTTGCCAGAGTCGTATGAGGTTTTTGCCACTCGTAACCCGTTTACGCCGCTAGTTACTCCTTCTACGACCATTCCGGGCAACGACTCAACTGGCACTACGGTTCCGGGTGGAACGGGTAGTAGTAATCCATCGCCTCCAACAACTAATGGAACTGAGCCTCAGGTTCAACAAAAGATTGTTGTACTTGATGTTTCCCGAGGTGCAAATGGGGAGCCGGTAGTGAGCCTGAGTGTAGATGGGGTTGTATACCAGCTTCGGACAGGCGATATCTTCGCGACCAACTACAAGGTTGTTGCTATAAACCTAAGCACCGGTTGCGCCGACCTGCTTCACGGCGATGAACCCTTCCCGCTCTGTCGTGGTCAAGAGATCAAGAAGTAGTAACCCACTAGTCGTTGCTGTCCCCGCTCTGCCGATCAAGCTCAGCGTCGATGGCGGTCACCCAAGATGAGCGCTGGGTGTTGAGACGTCGGAGATCGTTCTTGGTCAGCCCCGCTGTTTCGCGGAGATACCCGAACATTTCGTCGGTCAGTTTGCTGCGCAGGTCGCTCAGGTCATGGGTGGACGCCTCGGCTATGACGGACACGACCGGAGCCGTTCTACGTCGGCGTGTTCGATGATCATGTCGACGTCGTGGCTCTTCGGTCCGCGAACCCGAACCCATGATCCCCACCCGCCGATCAGGGTGGCGTCGGGTACTGCACCGACGACACGTTCAAGGACCCGTTCAGACGCGTCGGTGAGATGCTCCGGGTAGAACTCTCGGTCAGGCGACATCGGCAACCCATGACGGGGACGTGACTCCCAGCACGCAGCTTGAGATGTTGCGGTGGATCAGGGTCAGAGCCGGGGGTTGACCTCGCGAATGGTCTTGACCTTGTACTCCGTCTCACCGATGGATGGAAAGAATGGCGGAGGTAGCGTGGCAAGGTTGGAGTCCCAGGTGAAGGATCCCGCCTGATTGAAGATCGTCCCGCCCCCGTCCTTGAGTGCCATCATCCCGGTGAAGGCGATGTTGTCAGAAGAGCTGGTGTCATTGAAGGACCCGGTTCTGGAGATGAGAGCGGCCCGGACGGTACGGCTTCCGCTCAGCGTGAAGTTTGTCTCCGCGACGAGGCCCAGCACGTCATCGCCGGGAGCTTCGTACGCGATGTTGCCAGCGATGGTGATGCCTTCTGCGGATCGGAGCGACACTCTTCCATCGACCGTCGATGCAAGAACCGTTACTTTCTTGTCGAACCACATAGCCCCCGTGGTCGGCATAGCAATGGTTTCTGTGCTCGAGTCGGACCAGCACCCAAAAACCCAGTTTCCCCACTTCTTTACGATAGTCACCGTTCCGTTGCTGTTGAAGGTGACATCCCAACTGCGAGCGCAGGATGAGCTGCCCGAGGTGTTCGTTCTGTAGATCCCTCCGGGAGCGCTGGCGGCAACGGTGATCTGGTCGAGCGGGGTGAGCAGTGAGGCAAATGTGATGGCGGTAGGCACCTCGGTGCGTAGGTTGGCGTAAGTAGTAGCTGCATCGCCGTCGTATGCAACTCCGGTCCCCGTGTGCGTTCCACAACCGGTTACGAATCTGTCCTCGGCATAAAGGTTGCCGGTGGTGTAGGCATTGCCGTTCGCTGTGCCGTCGTGACAGAGATCGTAGGTTCCAGTTGGCGCGTCCGTGAGGTACACCTTCCCCACGGTCGCGAGGGAGGCGTGATCCAGGTTCAGATCGTCGTCGACGACCATTAGGAAATCTCCCAGAGTCGCCACGCTCACTACGGCCTCGACTGCCTTGAGGCCGGTCGTGGCATCCACCCTTCGCCCGGTTGCGACGATGGCGACCGTTGTGACGGCTCCAGCCGGTGGTGTCACCTGGATGTTGTACTCGTAGTCGTTCCCCAGTGTTTTCCAGCTGTCCTTGGTTGTCGCGTATCCCCACCCCGGGGTAGCGTCGTCGGTCCAGCTTCGATCGGGACCCATGGCACCACCCGTGCGAGTGGTCTCGGCCTCGTGCACCCAGTGCGACCAGTAGGTCCGGTCGTCACTTAGCTTGGCGAGATAATCATTGATACCGGCTTCTGCGGCTTGTAGAGCCCCCCCCGTCTCGACGGACTTGGCGCTACGCTCCACGTTGAAGACGGTGTTTGTGAGCAGGACTGTGCTCACCAGGCTGAGCGTGACACCCATCATCATGACCGTGATCAGGGTCGACCCGGCCTGGCCGTTTTGCAAGGCTCGTGAATTGGTTCGATCGGACAGAGATTTCAGGATTGACATGGTTCGTCCTCAGGTGGGGGTGACGCGGACGTAGGCGGTGACTTCGTATTTTTGAGCGGCTGGCAATTTCGTCGTGTCGGAGTCGATGCTCACCTGGATGGCGACGGTGCGAGTTGGTGCCCCGGTTCCGGTGAAGATCGATGGAACCACCCCTCCCGGGGGGAGTACGTTGGAGAGCACGGTGACTGCCGTGGGGGCGCCCCCTGGAATTGACCATGGCGTCGCAGTGTTGGTGCTGAGCACTTCGCTTCTCGTCAGAGTGGTTCCCGAGTGTTGATAGATGATCTTTCGGAGCTTGAAAGGGGCCTCACGGTTCGGGGAATAGAACGTGATCGCTGTTGAGGACAGCGACTCGATGGGGGCGAGTCCTGCCTGGCCGGTATAGGCCTGACGCAGTTCATCAGCCATCTGGGCGATGACCACACGAGCGTCGCCCTGAGTGATAATTTCACGCTCTAGGTTGGCAGTGTGTTGCCATCCTGACGTGAAGAAACTCGTCGCCACCGTCAAAATGCCAACCGACAGCCCCATGGCGACGACAAGCTCGATCATGCCAAAGCCATGCTCTTTTCGAGCTCCAGTAAATCTCATGGGAAGTTGACCGTCTGCGTGTAGTCGGTGGTGAAGAGGGGGTACAACGGCGGCACAATCGTCACGGCAACTGGACCGGCCACCTTGACTGGACTGCTGCAATTGGCTTGCAGGGTGTAGCCGGCCCCCGGGTGCAGCGTTCGGCCGTTGACGGTCGTGAAGAGCTTTGACGATCCAAAGCCGAGCGTGAAGGTTTCGGTTCCCCACGAGGCCGTCAGGGAGACGGTCTTCACGCCGCTGCAACTCGTTCCGCCAACGTTGGCGAGTAGTTTGACCGGCACGTACATGCGAATGGTCTTGGTGACGTTCTCGCCAGCGGTGAGGTCTTCTCTACCCTGCCCGCTGGCACCACCGGGGAGGTCTTCGGCCATCGTGGTCCACCTGCGGATGCCCCACCAGATGCTCTTGGTCACCGTGATGTCATAGGTAGCGGTTGGCAGATTGCTGAAGACCACGGCACCGTTGGTTGGCGTTACAGCGGTCCGTACAGTGGTGCTGCCAATCTTGAGCGTGACTCTGGCATTGCGCAGGACGGTGCTGGCCGGATACATATCGTTCACCACGACCCTGATGGATTGGGTCGAAGCCACTACCTGTTGAACTGGCGGTGCCACCAGCGTGGTGTACTCGGCTACGGGGGTGGCACCGCTGATGCCTGCAGCGGTGACGACGACACCGACCGACTTGTAGTGCTTGGTGAAAGTCGAGGTACCCGGGATAGGGTCATCGACCCAGTCAACGGTTTTGGTGATGGTGTAGGTGACGCCCGAGAGTGTGACGGTCTCGGGCGCTGTAGGAATCGACCCCACCGGGTCGCCGCCGACAAGACCCACGTTGGTGTAGGATAATCCTCGAATTTTCTCCATGGCCTCGGTTGCCAGATGGGCGGCGGTGGTCTTGGCCCGGCCCTTGTTGTATGTGCGTTGCGATGAGGCGAGCGAGTCAACAAAGGTGGCTGCCACCAAGGAGAAGAGCACGACTGCGACGATGACTTCCACCATGGCAAAGCCACCGTGTCCGCTGGCGCGACGAGGTGCTCGGGTGGTCAACGCGTTTCGAGATGCGTTGCTGAGCAAGCCTCGACTCCTTCCGGGTGTTATGCGTGTTGCATTGAACGTCGACCAGAAGAGAGCTCTTCTTTAGGATTAAAGTCGAAGTGCTGGATGAAAAAGTTTCGGACATTTGGGACATTCCAATCTAAACCGCCCAAAGTGGCATATAAAACACGTTAGGTGTGTCTAATAAACTGCCGATGCCAATGTTGTGAAGTTCCTTACGTTACGAGGCCGGTCGAATCGACTAGGTGATCAGCGAGGCTTCACACTGCTGGAACTCACAGTCACTATGAGTGTGATGAGCGTGGGGATTTTGGGTCTTTTACGAGTATCACTTGGCGGCATGGCGGTTTCTGTTGGGTCAAACGCCCGGACTACGGCGACGGCGGTGGCATCAAGTGAAATCGAGGCCATGAGAGCTACTACTTACGACAAGCTCGGCTTTGCTACAAGTTCTACTGGTTATAGAGCCAACTTCGAAGGAGCAACTACCGTCGTGGTTTCTCTTGCTGCTGGTGAAGTTGCTCAGGTTGAGCCTCTTGGCGTGCTACAACAAGATGGGCTCAATTTTGGTATAACTCGTGACATCGTCTGGGCGAGTGCACTTATCGGCGCTGGCCCAGCGGTAGCTAATGCTGCTTATAAACGCACGGTGGTTGAAGTGAGCTGGACCGATCAACATGGTCCTCACAAGGTTCGCCAAGATGGAGGTGTCTACCCCGGAGGTCTTGGTGCGTATGGGGCACCTACTACCACGACTACCCCGCCGGGCCCTGTCATGCCTGGGGCACCGGTCAATCTGGTTGCATCGCTGGGTTCTAATAGTTCATCGCAAATAAACCTAGCCTGGGACCAAGGATCTCCAGCTTCGACTACATGGGAGATCCATCAGTCATCAAATAACGGTGTTACATGGACCACGCTTACTACGAGTCAGCCAGGTGCAACGACCAACTTCTCCGTATCAGGTTTGGCAGAGAGCACAACTTACACCTACCGCGTGCGGGGTCTGCTGGGTACCCAGGTGTCGGCGTGGTCGGCCTCGGCTTCGGCGACAACGGCAGCAGCTACAGGAGTATGTGCTTCGCTTTCTGGCTCGGCCACGCCCTCGCCAGCCAAGCGCTTGTCCTCGAAATATCTAAAGACTGATGTTTTGGTCAATGTAAACACCAACGGCGGCTGCACCTATGGGCTTCGTATCAGGTTCACACCTGGTGATGGTTCGCCACCGACTACTCATACTTTGTCGATGTCGCAGGTTGGTTCTGAGTTTAAGTACACCATTTCGAAAAACGCCTATAAGTGGACGACAGGGGCAAATACCTTCGAGATTCTTGACCCATCCAACATCGTGATCACTCAGATCGCCCTCTCCGTTGTGAACGATGGCTGACGGGGCTCGATGATCGTGGCAGCCGTAGTTACCCTTTGCGCATGGTTGCGTGCTCGTCATGTTCGGGCGGACTCAGCCCCGGCTCGAGAAGAGGCTGGTTCGACCATGTTAGAGATCGTTATTAGCTCAGCGATGCTCGGCCTGGTGCTTACCTCAGTGTTGAGCTTCATGACCTCGGCTGCAAGCAATGAGCGCTTTCAACAGGCTCGGGTATCTAACCAAGAATCAGTGCGTTTGGTAATGATCGAAGCCTCTCGTGACCTTCGGAATGCCAACCCGTTGCTCACACTTCCTACTTCTGCAAGCTTTGCAACATCTTTTGAAGTCGCTTTAGGTCCCAGGGAAGGACCTTTGACTTATGCACGTTGGAACCTGGTGGGTGGTGATCTTGTTAGGTCTGTCTTGAACGGACCGGGTGGAACAGTCCTTAGTTCTGGGGTGAAGCTCAGGGGCATAACTACCTGGTCTTTGCGGTACTTCGACCGTAATGACGTCGAGATAACAGCAGCTGATCTACCTGGCGACTTTGTCAACTGCACCGATCGGGTTGTCGTTTCGGTAACCGCTGGCATTGATGGGGCCGCCAAGGCCTTCACAGAGAACCACGATGTGCAGTTACGAAATCATCTGTTAAGCCAAGAGGGGAGCAGCGGATGTTGAAGTTAATCCGTCGGCATTTAGCCGACCGCCTGCATTTATCTAACCAGCAGGGAACGCTCATGGTTGGTATCGGAGTTATGTCGACCATGTTGTTGTTGTCTGCTGCTGTGGTCACGCGTACTACCTCAAACCTCGACAATGTTCGTCACACACAGGACTACAGCTCGGCGTTAGCGGCAGCAGATGCGGGAATTGCCGACGCATTATTTCGTCTCGATCAGGGAATGACCGCCACCTTTACTGGTGCGGGCGCTGCTGGTGGCGGCACCTTCACCTACACGGCAACGAATATGACTCACAACAAGTGGGTTCTTCGCTCTCGTGGCGAGGTTGCTGGCGTTCCCCATACAGTGCAAGCCGAGGTGACTCGCGACGCCGAGTATCCATATGCCATCTTTACCGAACAGGCCCTTACTTTTAATGGCAACGGTGGTGCCAATATCACGTCGTATAACTCCACGACTGGAGCACTCGATACCGGTAACGCGTTTATCGGTTCGAATCATTCCATCACCGTCAACGGAGGCGGTGGAGGCGACGGTCAGCATTATTACACGCCTGCGGGATCGTGTTCAGCCTCGGCTTGTGAACAACGATCTGGCCCAAGAAAGATTGCAGATCCTTTGCCTCCTGCTACCTCTCAGCCTTGCCCGACGGGAGGTGTGTTTGGCGTTCTCCATGGCGGCGTAGTCGAGATAAATGGCGCTGGCGGGGTGCCATTTAACTGTGCGAATAAAGACGTGAGTTTCTTGAAGCCAACAACCTGTGTTGACGACGACGATGGTTGCAAGTCGATCCGCATCATTAATGGCCCTGTGGTTATCTACGTTGATGGCAACAATCGCAAGGTCAATCTTGCCGACATCTCGATTAATAACGGTGGAGCGCCAGCGGCACTGCAAATCATGATGGCTGGCACAGGCACCATAGAGGTTGGAAACGGCAGTCACGTGGGCGACTTCAGCGGCATTCTCTACGCACCCAAAGCCGACATGGTGATCAACGGCGGCCAATTAGAAGTCAACGGGACCATGACGCTCAACTCACTGACCGTCAACGGAAACCCTAACTTCAGCATGGCCTATGACGATGCATTGGTTGAGATCGTCTCGACCAACTGGGTTGTTGTGAACTATCAGGAGGTCCCAAGCTCGCCCGCTCCATGAAGATCGGCGTGATGGCTAGTGAGCGATAGCCTTGGAGAGTGATTCGCTTCCTTACTGCCGGAGAGTCCCATGGGCGAGCCCTTGTGGTTATCGTCGAGGGCCTTCCCGCAGGGCTTCCTATTACTGTCGAAGATGTGCAGGGTGAACTTGCTCGGCGCCGCTTGGGTTTTGGTCGGGGCCCCCGTATGCGTTTTGAGGCCGATGCCCTAACTTTGGTAGGCGGCGTGCGCCACGGTCGTACGCTCGGTTCGCCTGTTGCGATTGAGATAGTCAATTCCGAATGGGAGCGTTCTGATCGTTGGCATGAAGAAATGTCGCCTGCCCCTGGGCAAACCAAGGAGCCCCTGACCCAGCCTCGTCCCGGTCACGCTGACCTTGCGGGCATGCAGAAGTATGGCTTTGACGATGCCCGTGACGTGTTAGAGCGTGCATCTGCACGTGAAACCGCCGCTCGCGTGGCGGCAGGCGCTGTGGCCAAATGCCTTCTTTCTCATCTTGGCGTGTCGGTGCTTTCTCACGTTATTCAGCTCGGTTCGGTGAAAACCAAGAGCGATGTGCGTCCACTGCCCGATGATCTAGCGGCGGTCGACGTGTCCGAGGTCCGTTGCTTTGACCCCGATGCAAGCTTGGCGATGATCGAGGAGATCAAGGCCGTTGCGCGTGAAGGCGATTCATTAGGAGGCGTGGTTGAGGTGCTTGCTTATGGTGTACCCGTTGGTTTGGGAAGCCATGTTCATTGGGACCGTCGACTCGATGCCGAGCTAGCACGGGCGCTTATGAGCATTCAGGCAGTTAAAGGTGTAGAGATTGGTGATGGTTTTGAGGTTGCTGGTCGTCCTGGTTCGTTAGCTCACGACGCAATTCACTGGGATGACGTGACCAATGATTACCGCCGGGCCACTTCATTGGCAGGTGGTGTCGAAGGTGGCATGTCGACTGGCGAGCTGTTGGTTGCTCGGGCGGCAATGAAACCCCTGGCGACACTGAATCGCCCCGTGCTCACCACCGTCGATGTCGTCACCAAACGCGAGACTGTTTCGTTCAAAGAGCGCACCGACGTGACCGCCGTTCCCGCCATGGGCGTAGTCGCCGAAACGATGGTTGCGTTAGTTTTAGCAAACGAAGCAGCTCGTAAGTTTGGGGGAGATTCGCTAGACGAAATGGTGCGTAACGCTCGGAATTATTCTGAAGGATTACGTGATGGGTGATGAGCGATGGGTGATGAGCGGGTGGCTGATAGCGATACCCGACATGTGGTGCTCGTGGGAATGATGGGCGCAGGCAAGACAACCGTCGGTCGTGATCTTGCCATGAGTTTGAACCGACCATTTTTTGATACCGACGAAGTCGTGGTCAAGAGTGTTGGTCGTTCGGTGCGCGACATATTCGAACAAGATGGCGAGCCAGCCTTTCGCAAACTTGAGGCCCAGGCACTTGCTGATCTTTTGATGTCGTCGACTCCTTCGGTCATTGCGACCGGAGGAGGTGCCGTGCTCGCCAAAGGCTCGCGAGAAAATCTGAAACGTTCTGCGGTTGTGGTGTGGTTGCGGGCAAGCTCTGAGCTACTCGCTGCTCGTGTTAGTGGTAGTAGTAAGCGACCGCTTCTTGATGTTAATAATGTCGACACCCAAGATGGCAATACAGAGTCTGTGCTCGCGGAGATGTGTATCCAACGTGAGCCTTTTTATCAAGAGGTTGCTCATCACGTCATTGATGTAGACGGGCGTGGTTCTAGGCATACGGTTAAAGCAGTCTTAGAGTTGATCTCGTGATTATCGTTCCAGTTGCTCTGCGTTCTAATCCTTATGACGTCATTGTCGGTGATGGTGCTCGTCGTCATCTTGCGGGCCTAATTCCCGAGCGGGCAAGTCGAGCGGCGGTAGTTACACAGGGCTCCATTGGCATAAGTGTTGACCCTGGCATTGAGTATCGAGTCTTCACAATTGGTGAAGGTGAAGAGGCTAAAGAGCTTGCAACCATTGAGTCACTGTGTCGCTCGTTCGCTGCATGGGGTCTCACTCGTTCAGATGTGGTGATTGGAGTCGGCGGGGGAGTGGTTACTGACACGACTGGTTTCGCCGCCGCGGTCTATCACCGAGGTGTCGACGTTGTGCATGTGGCTACCACTTTGCTTGGTCAGGTTGACGCAGCAATTGGAGGAAAGACAGGCGTCAACCTTCCAGAAGGAAAGAATCTAGTTGGAGCTTTCTGGCAACCAAGCGCCGTGTTGTGTGACACCGAATTGTTGAAGACTCTCCCTGAACGTGAGTATCGCAGTGGTCTTGGCGAAATGGCCAAGTACCGCTTCTTGACCCATGACGATCGTGACATTACCGATGCCAATATTGAGAACCGTGTCGCTGCGTGCGTGCGGATCAAGGCCAAGGTTGTGGCCGCTGATGAGCGAGAGGGCGCTGCTGGTTTGCGTGCGACTCTCAACTATGGACACACCCTTGCCCATGCACTCGAAACATCGGGTGGTTACGACTTGCGCCACGGTGAGGCGGTGGCAATTGGACTGGTCTTTGCCGCCGAGTTAGCAGCACAACTTGGGCGTATAGATGAGGCGAGAGTGGCTCAGCATCGTGAGATTGTCCAGGGCTATGACCTACCTTCGGCAATTCCGCCAGGAGCGAACAACGACTTGTTGATCGAGCTGTTCTCTCGTGACAAGAAGGCCGATTCATCTGAAGGTTTCACTTTTGTGCTTGACGGCCCCAATGGTGTGGAACTTGTTTATGGCGTGGGCCGCCCCGCCATTGATGCAGCCCTGGAGGCCTGTAGATGACCAATGCCGATAGCGCTCCATCAATTCCAGTCGTGCTGTTGCTTCATGGGCCCAACTTGAATTTGCTTGGTGAACGTGAGCCCGAAATATATGGGTCGGCGACACTTGCCGACCATGTTGGGCTTGCGATTGAAACTGCAACAACGCATGGCATGTCGCTCGAACATATGCAGTCGAATGCCGAGAGCGATCTTGTTGATGCCATTCACGCAGCACGTGGTCGATGCGCCGCAATAGTCATAAACCCTGGCGCTTTAACGCATTACGCATGGTCTTTGCACGACGCTCTTAGCGCTTATGATGGGGTGATTATTGAGTTGCACATCTCTAACCCCAACGGTCGCGAACCGTGGCGTCACACGTCTGTAGTCGCACCAGTGGCAACTGGCACCATTGCCGGTTTTGGTGGTCATGGTTATGTTCTTGCCATTGAAGCGGTTGCTCGACTGTTGGCTAAATGAGCTTGCTCGATTCATTACCTGCAATGGAGGTGGCGGCTCGAGCCCAGCGCTTGCGTGATGGGTTTGACCAGGCTGGCTGTGGCGCTGCACTCATAAGCAACATGGTCAACATCCGCTATCTCACCGGTTTTACGGGGTCGGCTGGGTTGTTGGCGGTCCTTCCCGAAGAACTGCTGTTGGTGACTGACGGTCGTTATCGAGACCAGGCTCCGCTTGAGGCAATCAGCGTTGGAGTTGAGGTAACAGTGGCGGTTCACACAACGCCAGGCGCTCAACGAGAAGCTCTGGCGACAGCGATGAGTGGAGTTAAGCAAATAGGCCTTGAAGCAAATGCAATTACGTGGGCAACGCAACGCCGTTATGAAAGCGATTGGTTTCCAGAGCACGAACTTGTTGCCACCGAAGGCTTGGTTGAGGCCCAGCGTGTGATCAAAGACGAGGGAGAGGTAGCTCGTATCGCTGCGGCTGGTGCCATTGCCGATGCGGCATTGGCCTCGGTTAAGCCCTTCATGGTTCATGGAGTAACCGAGAGTGAGATTGCTTTAGAACTCGACATGGCGATGCGCCGAGGTGGAGCGTCGGGTTCGAGTTTTGAAACCATCGTGGCTAGTGGTCCAAATGGAGCTCGTCCACATGCTCGCCCAGGGTCTCGACAACTAACCGAGGGCGACCTCATTGTTATTGACTTCGGAGCGATCGTCGATGGTTATTGCTCAGATATGACCAGAACAGTCGTACTTGGAGAGCCGAGCCCAACGGCTGCTCGAATGCTTGAAGTGGTAGCTGCCGGACAAGCAGCTGGCGTTTCGGCGATTGGCCCAGGAGTGAGTTGTGCCGATGTCGATCGAGCGGCACGAGAGGTCATCGACGCGGCGGGATGGGGCGAAGCTTTTTTGCATGGCACAGGCCATGGTGTGGGCCTTGACATTCATGAGGAACCTCGGGTTTCTTCACTCTCTACTGCTACGCTCAGCATCGGCCACGTCGTGACAGTCGAGCCTGGCGTCTACCTTCCAGAACATGGTGGCGTTCGTATCGAAGACACGCTTGTTGTCACCTCTGAGGGCGCACGCCCTTTAACTCTCGCTTCCAAGGACCCTGCATTGCTATGAGTTTCTCTACTAATGACTTTAAGAACGGAATGAGCCTTGATTTACCTGAGGGCCTCTTTCAGATAGTCGAGTTTCAACACGTGAAACCTGGCAAAGGCGGCGCATTTGTGCGAACCACTTTGAAAAATGTCCGCACTGGCGCAGTGGTAGATCGCACTTTCCGTTCTGCCGAAAAAGTTGAACAGGCGGTTATCGACAAACGTGAGATGCAATATCTCTATCGTGAGGGTGACGACCTGGTCTTCATGGACAATGTGAGTTACGACCAAATGAACGTGTCGCCTAAATCACTTGGGCCAGCGGTGAACTATCTCATTGAAGGTTCAACTGCGGTATTGCAGATCTATAACGATGAGATTGTTGGCGTTGATATTCCTGCGTCGGTTGAACTTGCAGTCACCGAGACCGAGCCCGGCATTCAAGGTGACCGAGTGTCTGGTGCAAGAAAGCCAGCAACTGTCGAGACGGGCATCATCGTGCAGGTTCCCTTGTTTGTGAACATTGGCGATCGCATAAAGGTAGATACCCGCTCGGGCGACTATCTGACCCGAGTGTGAGTGGTTCAGCGGCTGACGGAGTCGGCACCCGACGAGAGGCACGTGAACGTGCGCTCTCTCTTCTCTATGAAGCCGACCTGAAGGCCGATTCGCCCGACCAGGTTCTCGCTGCGTTGCCCCTTGAACCCGAAGCCTTCGTTGTAGACCTAGTTGCTGGAGTGGGCAAGTATAAAGACGAGATCGACGCCCTTCTCACCCGTTATGCCAAGGGCTG
>JBBSKG010000054.1:0-17351 GCA_038256565.1 Acidimicrobiales bacterium
ATGTTGACCCGGTCGCCCTTCTTCACGCCGAGCTCTTTCAAGACATTGGCAAAGCGGGAAACCTCATCGAGCAACTCGGCATAGGTAATGGTGCGGGTATCACCAGGCTCGCCTTCCCAGTGGAAAGCAACCTTGTCGCCTTTACCAGCCTTCACGTGACGATCAAGACAGTTCTCACTGACATTGAGCTGGCCGCCAACGAACCACTTTGCGAAAGGAAGGTCCCATTCAAGGACTGTGTCCCAATCTTTACGCCAGGTAAGCAATTCGGCGGCTTGATCAGCCCAAAATGCTTCAAGGTCTTTATTGGCAGCGTCATAAAGATCATTGCCAGGCGCAAGCGATGCGGCCTTGAACCCTGCTGGAGGCGCAAACTTCCGGTCCTCGACAAGATAGGCCTCAATAGTGGCCGAGTCAGATGCAACCGGGTCGATCGGCGAGTTCGTCATAGCGTCTTTTCCCCCTGGAACAATTAAGCACGAGCGAATACGAGCCTAGATGATCAATTCGAGCAACTTGAAGGCGAAGCACTCAAGGGCATGCGCCACAAG
The DNA here is from genome assembly GCA_038256565.1 of Acidimicrobiales bacterium. Classification (GTDB taxonomy): domain Bacteria; phylum Actinomycetota; class Acidimicrobiia; order Acidimicrobiales; family CADCSY01; genus JACOTK01. The sequence goes on from JBBSKG010000054.1 coordinate 552, forward strand.
CCGATGTTTCTCGGAAATAGAAAGTGGCGTCTTGAAGTACTGATATAATGGCGTCATGACAGAAGTTGGCATCCGAGAACTGCGAGACCATCTGAGTCGCTATCTCGAGCGCGTGCAGGTAGGCGAGGAAGTCGTGATCACCGATCGTGGACGGGCGATAGCCCGAGTGCTGCCTATGAGCGGCGAGCGCACAATCGACCGGTTGATTCGCGAAGGTCGCGTCACTCCTGCCAAGAAACCGAAGCAACCAGCACCCCGCCCGATCAAGACTGCTGGCACGGTCTCAGACCTTGTCGCCGAGCAGCGCCGTTGATCGCATACTTCGACACGTCCGCTGTCGTACCGCTCCTCATCAATGAACCGGGCTCTGAAACCGCTCGTGGGGCATGGGACGAGGCGTCGCGAATCATGGGTATTCCTCTCATATATACCGAGACTCGCGCTGCCCTGGCTCAAGCGCAACGAGCGAGACGTTTGACGGCTGCACAGCTCCGAGCCACCGTCGACATGCTCGATGAGCGCTATATGCAACTCGACCTGGTCGAAATCGACGACGCTCTCGTTCATCAAGCGGGCGAACTCGCCGAAGCACATGGCCTACGTGGATACGATGCCGTCCATCTTGCTGCTGCCCTACAGATGATCGATCGAGATCTCGTCCTTGTTGCCGGTGATCGAACGCTACTCGCCGCCGCCAAGTCGGCTGGCCTGCAGGTCGCTGTGATTGGATGAACATAAACCATCAGCAAAGGTTGCCGACAGTTCCTTTTCCCCCTGAGCTGTTCAGCCCCCAGGCCCAAGCCCTGGCATCACGTGTGGCGCTCAATTAATGGCCTCCACCCGCTGCGACAGTCGCCACCCCCGCCTGTGATGACGTCTTGACAGGAACCTTTCGAGGCGTTGTGGTGCTGTCGAGCAGCTGACCGGTGCTGTTAAGACCCCAGGCCCAAACGGTGCCATCGGCATCGTAAAGATACGTCGTTTGATTGCCCAGCCAGTCGGTGACCGCGCTCATCCTTCCCGCTGGGTCGAAAGTCCGCGTCACCGTCCCGCTTGGGTAAGCAATGGTCGTATTATTTCCCCGACTGTCGTAGGCAAATCCAACTACGCTTCCGGCACCATTTTTCGTTGAAGTTAATTGACCAAGTGAGTCATAAGCCCAGGTAGAAGAGCCACTCCCATCGGTCATGGACGTGTACGACCGTTCCCGTCGTACACAATATTGGCGACATCAGGAGTAGTGGCCGAATCGTTGTAAGGTTGAACTGATAACTTGTCGCCCGATTGTTCGGGTCAGTTGCACCTATGAGTCGACCCAGGCCGTCGTACGAACAGGACGTCACCCCACCCTTGCCATCAGTTTGATCCTTGATGACCTTCTTCTGCTCCGCTCGAAACTCTTCCAGTTTGAAACTCTTCTAGCAATGATCATGAGCCTTAAATGATCCATTCAAGGACTCGGAAGGCACCTAGGCCGGAAGGGTCGAGGAGGGCTTCGGCTTCGTTGATGCGACTGCGGGCCTTTATGGCTTCTAGATCGCCTATGGCAGCTCGTTCGTGCCAGGTTTGTTTGGCTTGGGAAACAAGGGCTTCGATGCCGTAGACATTGAGCCAGTCGGTTTGGCTGGTGTCACGATCGGGGGGTCGGACTCGGGCGAGTTGGTCGATTGCAACCTCACACGTGATGTCTTGGTCGCCGAAGTCGACAAGAGGGTGGCCGCCTCGCTCATGGGAGCGGTAGGTGCGAAGCCAATCTTGGCAGGGGCGGGTAACCAGTGAAGGTGAGCGGTCTGCGTAATCAATAATGACCAAACGGCCCTGATTCATAATGCTCAACGCTTGGTGCAGCCAAGATTGGGCACCATCTTGAACTGGGAGACGCGCACCTGCGGGGGCATCTGGAGCAAGGCTATTGGCCTCAGAACAGAGATCGCTTGAGGCTTCGACTAACACTTCGATAAGACCCTGTTCGTCGTTGGAAAGTCCGACTCGAACCTCAGCCCAACCCAACTCAACGTCTTCGGCGCGTTCAAGTAGTCGAAAGGCAAGGTTGTCGAGAAGTTCGTTAGCAAATACGACACCAGAAAACGAGACAGCGGGAAGTTCAGCAAGCACAGCGACAATTGGGCCCTGAATTACCGAGGCGCTCCCTTCGGCTGAGGTTTCGATGAAATCATCTTCGTCTGTGGAGAGCACTCCAAAGATGTTGATAGCTGGCTCGACGGGCAAAGTCGCTTCAATCTGGTCTCGCAATGCCTTGGAACGTTCAACACACACATAGCGCAATGCTTTTATGCAACGGGGATTCGCCCCAAGAACACTTGTTACCAAGGTGCCTCTTCCTGCTCCAGCCTCGACCACCAAAAAGAAATCTGGCTGGCCCAACGCATCCCATTGCTCATCGATAAATCTGGCAATCATGGATCCAAACAGTGGGCCGACCTCAGGGCTTGTTAGAAAGTCAGCTCGTCGTCCTGCTCCCCCGCCCTCGGCGAAAAAACCACCTGGACCATACAAGGCCGCATCGACAATGTCATTAAATGGAAGCGGGCCCAAACGCCGAATGCGTTCGGCAACTGCCGCCATTGCCTCGGTACTCATGGCCGAAGAAAGAAGCGCTCAGGGAAGCAGGCTGAAGACCGCAAGGTCACCAAAGCGAGCGACCACCTGTGGGTATACCCCGATAATCACAGTCGCAACGGCACACAATGAGATTGCCGCAACAAGGCCAGCGGGCACCTTCACTGGGGTGGTGTCACCATCTGGAACTGGGCGCATCCACATTTCACGGGCAATTGACGCGTAGTAATAAAGTGCTATCACAGAGTTGACCGCTGCAATGACACCGAGTGCGATCGCCCAAGATGTGTTTGCATCGAGCAAGGTCTTAAAGACCACCAACTTGGCGTACCAACCTCCAAGAGGAGGAATGCCAGCGAGCGCAAAGATGAAGATGCTCATGAGAACCGTGAGACCAGGCGCATACTCAAAGAGCCCGCCATATGAGGAAATCTCACCCGAGCGAGTCTTTCTTGCAACCGCCAACACCAGACCAAAAGCACCCAGGTTCATCGCTGCATAGATGAGCAGATAGGTGGTCACCGCCCCCATTGCTTCGCCGGGACCACCAGCAAGATCACCCGCAACCGCAAAGGGCAACAACATGTAGCCAGCTTGGGCTACCGATGAATAGGCAAGCATGCGCACGATGTTGGTTTGGCGTAATGCAATGAGATTTCCAACAGTCATTGTTAGCGCTGCGAGAACCCAAAACATCGGCTGCCACACATCGTCACGCCCGAGAAACCCAATGAATACAAGCTGCAACAAGGCAACAAAACCACCGGCCTTCGATGCCACCGAAAGAAAAGCAGTAATCGGTGTTGGTGCCCCCTCATAGGTATCAGGTGCCCAACTATGGAATGGAACGGCTGAAATTTTAAAAGCGAAGCCGACAATTACGAACACAATGCCGACACTCACCAGCGGAAGACTTGCCGCCGAGCCCTGTAGTTTGTCGCCGATCTCGCTCAAGATAGTCTGGCCCGTGATTCCGAATATCAGCGACATGCCATAGAGCATCACGCCCGTGGCGAACACGCCGAGCAGATAGTACTTAAGCGTTGCCTCGTTTCCTTTCAGGTCACGCTTTCGCCAGCCAGCCAACAGGTAGGCAGGAATAGACAACAGCTCAAGCGCCACGAAAATGCTGAGCAGATCACGTGAGCTCGCCATGATCGTCATGCCGAGCACTGACGACAACAAAAGAAAGTGGTACTCGCCCTCGTAGTAATCGTCATCGGCGAGATAGTCACTACTGAGCAACATGGTGAGATAGCCGGCTATGAGAAATAGCCCTTTAAATACAAGGGCAAAATCATCAACGACGTAAGCACCGCCAAACATCGAACGATCGGCACCGTCCACCGCCATGGTCAGAACTGGGATCATCGCTCCAAGCAGACCAATACCAGCAATGCCACCAACTAGACGCCTGCTTCGTCCCTCGAAGATGAGGTCAACCACCAGAACAACTATCAATACCCCGGTGAGAACGAACTCAGGAGCAAAGGCGTGATAGTCGAGGTTGGGAGCTTGAAACACTGCCATAGCTGACCCGTTCAGCATGTGCATAGGTCAGCCTCCCAATGCAGAGACAACATTTTGTACTGCTTCTTCGGCCATGCCAAAGAGCAGGTTGGGATATACACCGAGCACAAGAATGAGAATGAGTAGTGGAACCCAAGCTGCATATTCAGACCAGCGCATGTCCTCGATGTCCTCTTTCGCGAACTCCTCGGTGGGCTCACCAAATGCGGTTCGCTGAAACATCCACAATAGATAGCCCGCTGCAAGGACCGTACCAATCGCTGCGACAACCATGTAGAAGCGGAACAGTTCTTCAGACACGCCAGCAGCAGGGTTATAAGCAGACAGAATTGCTGGGAACTCACCCCAGAAACCTGCAAGGCCTGGCAGACCCAACGATGCCATTACACAGAACCCAAGAATCCAACCCATGCGAGGCGCTTGTATTAACAACCCACCAAGTCGTGCCAACTCAAGGGTGTGGAACCGATCTTTGATCGAGCCAGCAAGGAAGAAGAGCATGCCGGTTATGAGGCCGTGAGCAACCATTCCAAACACCGCAGCACTGATACCAAAGTCGGTAAGGGTGGCAATTCCCAACATGACATAGCCCATGTGGGCTACTGACGAAAAGGCAATGAGTCGCTTCAAGTCAGTCTGAGCCAGACAGCCAAGTGCGCCATAGATGATGCCGATAACCGCAAGGCCTCCGATCCACGGAGCCCACGAAACAGCGGCCTCAGGAAGAATAGGAATCGCGATGCGAATGAAGCCATAGGTGCCGAGCTTCAACAAGATCGCTGCCAAAATTACCGAACCCTGAGTTGGGGCTTGAGTGTGAGCATCAGGTAACCAGGTGTGGAACGGAAACATTGGCACCTTGATCGCAAAACCCATAAACAACCCACCAAAGATCAATAACTGAGTGCCATGCGCAATTGCGCCCGAAGACTCGATGAGGTCGGCAATTGCGAAACTGTCAGCGCCACCCTTAAAGAACAAGGCCAAGAAGCTGAGGATCATCAAGGCAGAACCGAACAAGGTGTAAAGGAAGAACTTGATCGAGGCGTACTGGCGATTCTCGCCGCCCCACACTCCGATCATGAAGTACATGGGCAAGAGGACTACTTCGAAGAAGACGAAGAACAAAATGAGGTCTTGAGCGACAAACGTGCCGTTCATGCCGGTCTCAAGCAACAAGATGAGGGCTAGAAACGCCTTTGGGTTATGAGGCGTTGGGAAGTGGTTCCAGGTGTAGAGAATGACCAAGACGCAGATAAACATCGACAACACGAGCAATGGAAGCGAGATGCCATCGATACCCACTATGTAGCGGCTGGAAATGACGTCGATCCATGGCTTGTCGACCATGAACTGCAAGGTGTCTCCACTTGCTGCATAGTCAAACTCGAACAAAAGATAAACGCCCACACCCATGGTGGCAAGCGTCGTCAGCAACGCAATCAGCTTGTGGCCTCCCTCGTTTTCACGAGGCACCACCATTAGCAACAGCGCTCCAAGCAAAGGCAGAAACACTGCCGCTGAAAGTGCAATATCTTCGAAATTCTCCATGATTCCCTGCTCAGCTCTCTAGACGGCCAGGATCGCTAGGACAAAAGCAAACACGGTTGCTGCTCCAAAGAACAGGGCCCCGTATTGCTGGACACGGCCAGACTGCATGGCACGAAGAACGCCACCTGCGCCCTCCGCCCCTTTTCCTGCCCCGTTGACGGCACCATCGACTAGGCCCTGGTCAATGGTTTCATAAACCCAACGGCCCAAGCGTTGTGCGCCCACGCCGACGGCATTTACAACACCGTCGAGAACCCGTTGGTTGACCCAGTACGCCGCTTTGGCAATAGCTCCCTTAATGGAGCCAACCACCCAATCGGTGTACAGGCGATCTAGGTAGTACTTGTTATCCAAGATGCGATAGCCCAATCGAGCAACCGGATTGCGCTGCGTTACACCTGTTGGCAACTTGTTGAGAAAGAAGAGCACGTAACCCACGCCAATAGCAACAAGTACCACCACTGTTGAAATGACAGCCGCGCTCATTTGGAACGGATGATGCGCAAGACCTGCCATCATGGCGGTTTCGTTCTGAGTCACCTTCCCAAACCACCCATCGAGGAAGGGAGCGTTGAGCCAACCAGCACCGACCGAAAACACCGACAGCACAATGAGGGGAATGGTGATGGGCTTGGGTGATTCATGAGGATGGCCGTGACCCCGGTACTCGCCAAAGAAAGTGAGGTACACGCAACGAGTCATATAAGCCGCCGTCATGAAAGCGCCTACGAGGCCTACGTACATGAAGAACTCGTAACCGTTCTCGCCTGCACCGAGCAGGATCTCATCCTTGGACCAAAAGCCAGCCAGTGGGAACACACCGGCAAGGGCGATCGAACCAATCATGAAAGTGGCATAAGTGGTTGGCATGTACTTGCGAAGCCCGCCCATCTCTTTGCGCATGTCGAAACTATGCACAGCGTGACTTACCGAACCTGAGCCCAAGAAGAGCAAAGCCTTGAAGAATGCATGGGTAAAGAGGTGAAACAACGCCGCAGTCCATGCGCCGACACCAAGTGCCATAACCATGTAGCCAAGCTGGCTCACCGTTGAATAGGCGAGCACCTTCTTGATGTCGTTTTGCACGAACGCAAGCAGAGCTGCAATCACAACAGTGATGCCTCCGACAATGGCGATGGGGTTTGACCCACCTGCCCCGACGTCAAAGCCTTCCCAAAAGACCCCATAGAGACGAGCCACCAGATAGACGCCAGCCACAACCATCGTGGCCGCGTGAATAAGCGCGGAAACCGGAGTTGGCCCCGCCATGGCATCTGGCAACCAGGTGTGCAACGGGAACTGAGCAGACTTGCCGATAACCGCCACGAGCAATGCCGCTGCACCAACCTTCAACACAGTGTCGCCTATCTCTCCGCCAAGAGCGGCCGCATTAATCGCAGCTATATCGAAAGTTTGACCAGCCGCAAAGAACAAAACGCTTATGCCGACCAACAGTCCGATGTCTCCCGTGCGGGTGGTCAAGAAGGCCTTCATGGCCGCATTAGAGTTCTCGGATTTTTCCCACCAGTGGCCAATAAGCATGAAACTGCAAAGGCCCATCAGTTCCCAACCAAAAAGCATTTGCAACGTGGTGCTGGAAACCACAAGTACCAACATGCCGGTGGTGAACAACGAGAGCGCCGCAAAGAAGTGCGTGAATCGAACGTCACCATGCATGTAGTTGGTGGCAAATATGTGCACCAACAACGAAATCAAGGTGACTACAAAGAGCATGGTGACGGCAAGGCCATCAATGTGGGTGCCAGCCTCTACCTCTAGCGCACCAACCTTGAACCACGTCATCGACTTGTCAACAGCGGCACGAATTGGTTCAACCTCATGGCCCTCGGCTGGAGCTTTTGTTTCAGCAGGAATTACGCGCAATCCAAGCGAATGACCTACTTCGGGAGCGGGTGATTCGTGACCCGTGGGTGCATCTTCTGCTGCAGGGGCATGTGAACCGGCAGGCTGAATGACTGTGTCAGCCGGGCGATCGACCCATTGGAACACCGCAACACAGGAGAGGATGAAGACCAATGCCAACGCGCCAACGCCTACTTCTGAGCCTCCCTTTGGCAAACGCTTGCCAAAGAAAAGGATGATCCAAAACGATACGAATGTGATTGCTGGAATGACCCAAGCGTTCTCAAGCATCGGTCAGCCCCTCATCAGATCTACTTGGTCAAGATCGACGCTTGTTCGGTTGCGATAGATGAGCAACACAATGGCAAGCCCAACGCCAACCTCGGCAGCGGCCACCGTGATGACAAAGAGAGCAAACACTTGACTGGCAACCGCAGTGGCACCACCATGCATGGCACCGAATGCCAAAAGGTTGATGTTGACAGCGTTGAGAATCAGCTCAATCGACATGAGCACCAACACGGCGTTGCGTCGTGCAAGCACGCCATAAACGCCGGTGCAAAACAACACCGCACCAAGAAGAAGAAACTGGTTGAGCAACATGATCGTGACCTCTCCTCAGTCCCGGCGAGCCAGAACGATTGCACCGACCAGCGCAGCGAGTAAGAGCACCGAAACCACTTCAAACGGCACAAGGAAGGTTGAGAAGATGGCATCGCCAACAGCACCAGTACCACGCTCAGCTTCAAGCGTTGCGCGGCTCACACCTTCGAGCGATGGAAGTTTGTCATCGCCAAAAGCGTCAACCAACACGAAGCTCAACGTGCCAAGCAAGAACAAAGCGGTGATCGCACCGGCCCAACGTTGATCATTATCGAGCCCATCATCGTCACCCATCGAAGCCTTCGTGAGCATGACACCAAAGAGAAGCAACACAACAATGGCGCCGACGTAAACCAATATCTGCACGGCGGCGACAAACTCAGCAGTCAACAAAATATAAAGCGCACCGACGCTTGCGAGCACGACCACGAGATAGAGCGCGGCATGCACGACGTTTCGAGTTGTAACAACCCGAATGGCTGCAAGCGCAGAAGCCGCAGCAAGAACGCCAAAGGCGATGTTTTGAGCAACCACTATCGAGGCACCTTCTTAACCTTTTGTTCCGAACCCGCTTCGTAAGTTTCGAAGTCTGGAACGCCTTCCATCCACTCGCCGAGCTTTTCCTTATCGTGAAGCAGATCGGCGATGCGCACCTCGGAGTACTCGTATTCGGGGCTCCAAAACAAGGCATCGAAAGGACAAACCTCAACGCAAATGCCGCAATACATGCAAAGGCTGTAGTCGATGTCGAAACGGTCGAGCAGCTGGACAGTACGTGGCTTGCCACCCTCGCGACGGGGTGGTGCCTTGGTCTTGTGACCCTCTATATAGATGCACCAGTCAGGACAACTGCGGGCACACAACATGCAAACGGTGCAGTTGTCTTCTTTGAGAGCAATGACACCACGGGCACGTGGTGCAACCGCTTCTTTTTCATGCGGATATTGAACAGTCACAGTTGGCTGCAACATGGTCTTGAACGTGACGCCAAGGCCTTTCAACAAACCAGGTATTTGAGGCATGTCAGAACACCACCTTCAGCACTGCGGTCGCCAGGATGTTCAGAAGTGAGATCGGAATCAAATACTTCCATGCGAAAGTCTGAAGCTGATCTTCTCTAAGTCTTGGATAAGTAAAGCGAACCCAAAAGATTAAGAACGCCACGAACATGATCTTGCCAAAAAGCACACCTGGGCCTATGAGATTCGAGAGCAAACCTCCATCGAGATCAAGCCCTGGAACGTACCAGCCACCGAGGAAAAGCGTTGCGGCAATGCCAGCGAACACAAATGCCGTGCCGAACTCACCGATGAAGAAGATGAGGAATCTAAAGCCGGTGTACTCAACCTGGTAGCCACCGACGATTTCGCTCTCGGCCACCGGCATATCAAAGGGAGGCTGAGTCAGCTCAGCTTGAGTCGCCATGAGAAAGATCACAAAGCCAACGAACTGGGTGAGTATGAAAGGGTTCCCGATGATGCCCAGTCCGAAAATTTCTCCATTAGCTTGTGACATCACGATTCCCTGAAGGCTCAATGTGCCTGCCTGAATGACGACTCCCACAACCGCCAAAACCATAGGGAGTTCATAAGCAATCAACTGACCAGCAGCGCGCATGCCACCCATGAGCGAGTACTTGTTTGCCGATGCCCAACCTGCCATCAAAACACCAAGCACCGAAATCGACGACACGGCCAAGGCATAAAAAACGCCCGTGCTTAAGTCTTCGACGATCAGACTTGGGCCAGCGGGAACCACGATATAAAGCATAAAAGTCGAGGCCAACACGACTAGAGGTGCGACAGCGAACACAAACCGATCAGCTCGATCAGGAAACAAGTCTTCTTTCTGAATGAACTTCAACCCATCTGCCACAAGTTGCAATAGGCCGTGCGGCCCAGCCTCCATGGGGCCAAGGCGGCTTTGCATATGGCTCATCATCTTCAATAAGAAGACGTAACCGAGAATGAGCGCAGCAGTAGGAATAACTGCAAGAACGACGCCAGTCTTAATGGCGGTCTGTACCCAGTAGTCAGATAGTTCAACAGCAATCATCACCGGTCAATGTCTCCAAGGATGAAATACAAGCTGGCCAAGATGGTGATGATGTCTGGAACATAGACACCCTTGAGCACCCAAGGCACAATCGAGATGTTATTGAATGAGGCAGAGCGAATCTTTACCCGGAAAGGGCCTAGATCGCCTTTGCTCACAACGTAGTAGCCCATCTCGCCAAGAGGGTTTTCGGTGGAAACCCATGCTTCGCCCTGGGGGACCTTGATGATGCGAGGAACCTTCGCCATGATCGGCCCAGACGGCAGACCATCGAGCAACTTCTCAACTAGGTAAGACGCTTCGCGTGTTTCTTGAAGCCGCACCCAATAGCGAGCAAACGAGTCGCCATCTGGATGAGTCCAAACTTTCCAATCGACCTGGTTCCACGCTAAAGGTGAGTTGCCGTCTCGACGAAGGTCCCAATCGACGCCACTCGCACGGAGGTTTGCGCCAGAAAGGCCATAGTGCAAAGCAGTTTCGCCAGGGATTATGCCCACACCACGGGTGCGTGCTGCGAAGATTGGGTTGCCTAAGATGAGGTCTTCGAGTTCGTCACAGAATCGACGAACCTTGACCATTACTCCACGGGTCTCTTCGATCCAACCCTTTGGAAGATCATCCTTGATGCCGCCAATACGGTCGAAGTTGGGATGAAATCGTCCGCCAGTTGCTGACTCAATCAGATTGAGCACATATTCACGGTCTCTAAATGCGTAGAAGACCGGGGTAATGGCCCCCAGCTGCACGCCCATGTCGCCAAGGAACAAGGCGACATTGGCAATGCGAGACAACTCAAAAAGAATGGTACGAATCCATTGGGCACGAGGCGGCGCCTCGACCTCCATGAGTTGCTCAGCAGCAAGAATGAAGGGCACCTCATTGGCGAAACTTCCCAACCAGTCAATGCGATTGACCAGCGTGGTGACCTGAGGGTAGGTGCGCACCTCGGTGAGCTTCTCGTAGCCACGGTGCATGTAGCCCATAACTGGATAGGCCGACACAACCTGTTCACCATCAAGCTTGGCGACAACCCGCAAGGTTCCGTGAGTTGCTGGGTGCTGTGGGCCGATGTTGAGGGTCATGCCCTCGGTTTCAAGTTCGACGTTTACGCGAGCTTCGGCAGCTTGGCCAGCGATATATGCAAGTTGTTGGCGCTGAGTCAGTGTGTTCATTCTTCTCCCGCTTCAGCGTCTTCGCCTGCTGGCTCACCGGGCATTGGCTCAACATCGACCAAGCCGGGCCAAGGTTTTACCTCACGTGCGAGCAGAGGGAAGTCTTTACGGAGTGGATGTCCAACAAAATCACCAGGCAAATAAAGGTTTGACATGTCAGGATGACCTGTGAAGGCAATGCCGAACATTTCGTGAGCTTCACGTTCATGCCAGTTGGCACCAGCAAAGATGCTCACCAATGTCGGGGCAACCAGATCAGTATCTGACACGTCCATCTTCAGATGGATGCCCAAGTGAGTAGTTACCGAATGAAGACGAGCAATGAGTTGGAAGCGAGTTTCACCACCGCAATAACCATGATCTAGGCCCTCGGCCAAGTTCGCAGTGGTCAATGCCCTGATCTCATCACCAGTTCGTGAGACACCGTCTTCGCTCTTGCCAAAAGGTGATGGCAACCAATCGATAGCCGACAAAAACCCGAAGTAACGCATGTGAAGCTTGTCGCGACACACCTCAGCAGCACGACACCATGCATCAGGGCTTACCCGCGCCCAGACGTCGAGGCCAGGCTTGATGTGTGTCTCGATGAGCCCATTGCCTAATTCAGAGCGCAGTACATCGAGCAAGCTCTGACGAGGCATGTCTATCTCTGGGGTTTGCACCGCCTCAGGAGCTTCAGGAGACGACAATCGGATCACCTCTCCAGCGCTCAGCCATGTCTTCATTACCAATGAGTTGCTGGAGCAACACAATTCCTTCGAGCAATGCCTCGGGGCGAGGGGGGCATCCCGGAACATAAACATCGACAGGGATGATCTGGTCAACGCCCTTGGTCACCGAATAGGAGTCCCAGTAAGGGCCACCACAGTTCGCGCAGCTTCCCATGGAGATCACATATTTAGGGTCAGGCATCTGTTCATAGAGACGCCGAATTGCAGGGGCCATCTTGTCGGTGACCGTGCCCGATATAACGACCAAGTCGGCTTGGCGAGGGCCAGCGGGGAAAGGGATCACACCAAGGCGCATCACGTCATAGCGCGGTGAACCAAACGCTGCACCCATCTCGATGGCGCAACACGCCAGGCCCCACTGGTATACCCAGAGAGAATACTTGCGACTGAGGTTGAGCAAATGTGTGAGGGGCTTGGGAATAAGACCCTTCTCGACTAGACCCACCGAAGGACCCCTTTACGCCATGCATAAAGCAGGCCAAGAGCAAGGATGACAATGAAGATCGTCATCTCGATCAAACCGAACACTCCATAGCCTTCCAGGCCAAGCGCCCACGGAAAAATGAAAACTGCTTCAACGTCGAACATGACGAAGAGCAAGGCAAAGATGTAATAGCGGACCTGACTTTGTCCGAAGACCGACCCCACAGGGTCGACACCACTTTCATAAGTCATTCCCTTTTGGGCGCTTGGACGTTTGGGTCGCAGTAATCGACCCATGCCAAGTGACACCGCAACGAGCATGCCCGCTGCAGCGAGGAAAACGACCACGGTTAGATAAGCACGCAGTAGCTCCGACACGACGAGGGAGCCTAAAGCGCAACAGCCTGCCTGTCAGATCGAAAGGGGGATTTTCTTACAGGACCTCTGATAATTCACTATTAGCAATAACTTGAACACAAAAAACTGATTCATAACCGCTGTTAGCGGGTTGGAGAAATTAGTACTGGAACTGCATCGCGGGCGGCATCTAGGGCTGCTGAGGGGAGGATGCCGATGCCAATGGTTACCAACAACGCGAGTCCGAGGGCTAATCCTGCTGAGGCGGGGATCTGTACCCGTGTTAGTTGTGCATCGACGGTGTTTTCATCTGTACTGCCGACATACATGGCCATAACCACTCGTAGGTAAGCAAAAGCTCCAACTACTGAGGTAAGCATTGCGACCATTGCAAGTGCGTAACTTTCGGAAGATACCGCTGCACCAATCACCGAAAACTTAGCCATGAAGCCTGAGGTTAGGGGCACTCCCGTTTGGGCCAAAAGGAATATGGCGAATGCCAAAGCTAAAACTGGCCTGCGCTTAGATAGGCCACGGAACTGACCTATATCGGCCCCTGTTTCACCTTGTCGCACTATGAGGCTCACTACCCCAAATGCCCCCAGTGCCATAAACGAATAAGCAAACAGATAAAAAAGTGATCCTGCAGTCCCTTGGTCAGAAGCTGCCTGTACGCCGATCAAAATAAAACCGGCGTGACTGACTGAGCTATAGGCAAGCATGCGTTTCACATCGCTTTGCACAATGGCCATTGCCGGACCAACCAACAGCGTGAGAATTGCTAAAACCCACATAACCGGACGCCAATCTTGGGCTTGTACCTCAAATGCCGAGACAATCACCCGCAATAGAGCAGCAAACCCCGCCACCTTGACCCCAGAGGCCATGAACGCTGTCACCGGAGTCGGCGCTCCTTGGTAGACATCAGGAACCCAACTCTGGAAAGGCACGACGCCGACCTTGAACCCCAACCCAACAATCAACATGACCATTCCGCCGAGCATTAGACCGCGCTCTCCAGGCACGTTACGGGAAAGGAAGCCGCCTATTTCGCCAAGGTTGGTCGTACCAGTTCCGCCATAAACAAGCGCTATGCCATAGAGCAGAAAGGCTGAAGCAAAAGCCCCAAGTAAGAAATACTTCATCGCAGACTCTTGTGACTTAACGCTATTGACTTGGTAGCCCGCAAGGACGTAGAGGGCTATGGACAAAACCTCAAGACCCAGGAACATCACGATGAGGTCGTTGGCAAGGGCCATCATCACTCCACCCGATGCAGAGAGCAGAACCAAAACAGAGAACTCAGCAGCGCTAAGGCCTTCTCTGCGCAAATGTCCGTCTGCCAATAAGGCAACCAGCACCACGATTGCTCCCAGTAGGGCGGTTACCAAGACCGAAAATCCGTCGACGGTGACTGCACCCGCAATCGCCGTATAGGGACCACGAGTTGGATCGGTCACACGATCCCAAGCACTCACTGCAACGACCGCTGCCCCTGAAGCAATGGCGACTGTCGTGATCGTAAAGAAGCCAACAGGAAGCGAGCGAGGTGACAGAGCTGTGATCACCAAAACCCCAAGTGCACCAACAATCAAGATGAGCAACGGCGCTAATGCTGACCACGCAACTTCAGGAAGTACTAAGGGGGCATCTACTGGCACACCGACTTGAGCAAACATGGCAGTGATCATCGACCAAGTCCTCCGAGATTTTCATGACGAGCTCCCCCGCCATGCTGGTCAACTTTCACTGGCTTTACCGAGCCAGCCGGAGCTCGATTGAAGTCACTGTTATCGTCGACATGGTCGATGAGGCGCTCAACCGCTGGTTCGATTCGGTCGAGCATTGGCTTTGGATAAACGCCAAGACCAACAATCGCAACCAAGAGCGGGGCCAACACAAACCCCTCACGCCACGTCAAGTCAGGCATGGTTGCATTTTCGCCTTCAGGCTCTCCGTGAAAGACCCGCTGATAAGCCCAAAGCAAATAGAGCGCAGCGAGGATCACGCCACTGGCTGCTACCACTGCCCACCAACGACGAGTCACGAAACTGCCAATAAGAATGAGAAACTCGCCCACAAAACCGTTGAGGCCAGGGAGGCCAATCGAGCTGAACATCACGACTGTGAACACAACAGCGAGAATCGGCGCAGCTTTTTGCAAACCATGCAGTTCAGAAATCTCACGGGTGTGCCGTCGCTCGTAGATCATGCCCACAAGAAGGAACAGGGCTCCGGTAGAAATGCCGTGATTGACCATCTGCAAAATGCCACCTTCGAGCCCCTGGGAAGTAAAGGCAAAGGTGCCAAGAACAATGAAGCCAAGATGCGCTACCGACGAATACGCCACCAGGCGCTTCAAGTCACGTTGCATCGCTGCGACGATCGCTCCATAGATAATGCCGATAACGCCAAGGGTGACCAGCAGAGGAGCAAAATAAGAAGCGGCTTCGGGGAACAAATAGAGCCCAAAGCGCAACAAGCCATACGTGCCGAGTTTAAGCATGACGCCTGCGAGAATGACTGATGCTCCCGTCGGTGCTTGGGTATGTGCGTCGGGCAGCCAAGTGTGTAGGGGAAAAATAGGAACCTTTACAGCGAACGCAAGTGCAAATGCCAAGAAGAGCCAGCGGCCCGTACTTTCTGCAACCGATTGAGCCTCGGCAATTTCAACAAGATCAAAGGTGAGAACGCCCGTGGCCTGTTGGTGAAGAAATGCCAACGTGAGAATTCCAACGAGCATCAATGCCGAACCAGCCATGGTGAAAAGAAAAAACTTAAGCGCTGCGTACTCGCGCTCGCTAGAGCCCCATCCACTGATCAAGAAATACATGGGCACGAGAACGATCTCGAATGCAACAAAGAACAAGAAAAGATCGAGCGACAAAAACACGCCCATGCATCCAGCTTCGAGCAACAACATCCAGGCTGTATAGGGCTTTGGGTCATGGTGTGGAGTCACGCCAACCAACACCAAAGGAAAGAGCAGGCCGGTAAGAACGACCATGAAAAGTGAGATGCCATCGACCCCTAAGTGCCATGAAATTCCAAATTGTTCAACCCAAACCTGTTGAGTCGTGAACTGAAACCCGGCATCGGACGTTACGAACTGCGTCAAGAGATAGATGCTGAGTGCACCAACAGAAACGCTCGTCAGCAGTCCGATCAGACGTGCGAAATCGCCTCGCTTAGCCGAAGTCATCGCCACCAGTAACGCCCCTATGGCTGGGATCACCACTAACCCAGTTAGAAGAGGAAACCCAAGAGCACTCGTTGCACTACCACTTGTTTGGGTACCAACCAATGAAAGCACCGAAAGCCCACCAAGCATGTTCACAAGCCCACCCTCACGAAGAAGAAAGCGAGCAGACATGCTGCTCCGCCTGCCATACCAAGCGCGTAATGACGAACGTAACCCGTCTGGGTCTCTCGCAATCGGGTACCGCCTTCTCGCACCGCTACCCCAACACCATTAACTGCTCCATCTACAACCTGGCGATCAAAGTCAGCCGTGCCGTCGGCGATGGCCCGACCAGGTCCACCAAAGAATGCCGCAATCACCTCATCAACTCGCCACGCTCGACGCAAGATCTCGGGTTCGAGGCGCTCAACAGATTTGGTTGAACGCAGATAAACCGAACGAGCGGCCAAAATTCCAAGAGCTGAACCAGCAATAGCAAGCGCTCCTAGTGCAACCTGCATCTCTCCGCTGAGGGTAAGTTCATGAAGGCCACCAATGAATATGGGCTCAAGAAAATGTTCGAGAGTGAAGACTCCAGGAAGATTCAAACCGCCAGCTACTGCCGCTGCAATGGCTAGAACTACCAGCGGCACCCACATAAGCGACGGCGATTCTTTTGGCACATGAGCATGAGCGTGTTCATTGTTCTCAATATGTTCGCCCGTTGCACCCTGGAGCATCTCAGGCGCACGGG